>NZ_BAABRS010000001.1:1513809-1827619 GCF_039545095.1 Fodinibius salicampi
AGGTCTTCCCCTGTGGCTCCCATATTGTCAGCCATGTCTTTGAATCGCGTTATTTGAAGCTCTCCGCTAAAAATAGATTGATAAAACTCAAAAGCTTCTTCGCAGTTTCCGTTAAAGTTGAGGTAGGGATTTACAGATTTCATAACTAATTAGTTGTTAGCAGTTAATAATTATTTTTTACTCTTGATCATTTTCAACTGCCTCCATATCCATCCACAGCACTTCCCAGATATGTCCATCGGGATCACTAAAGCTTCGGCTGTACATAAACCCGAGATCCTGGGTTTCTCCGGCTTCCTTCCCACCGTTATTCAAGGCTTTATCAACGAATTCATCAACCATCTCTTTGCTTTGGGTACTCAAGGCATTGAGCACTTCCGTGGTTTCATGGGCATCCGCTATCTTCTTTGATGTAAACTGTTTAGCCTTCTCATGTGTTAGTAACATCACATAAATAGTGTCAGAAATCACCACACAAGCTGCAGTTTCATCGGTGAATTGGGGATTGATAGAAAAACCAAGCTGCTTATAGAAGGTCTTTGATATTTCGAGGTTTTTAACCGGAAGATTTACAAAAATTTGAGTATCCATAATATTCGGGTTTTGTTTTTTTATTTATTGATTAATGATTTAGTCAAAACTCATGGGCGGCTTTCCAAAAGCTCGCCGCAAAATTCCAATCTGACCAATATGATAGGATGTATGATGATTGATAAAAGCCCAGAGCTCTCCAACAGTTTCTGCTACTTGATTGAAAGGTGTCGGTGGCACTTGATTGAGTATTTCTGGGGTTAACTCTTTCAATCCGTCGCGGGTGGGTTCATACAACTGATTCCACTCAGATTTGATCTCTTTGATATCAGGATATTCAATATCATCTTTAGCCTCTGAATGTCCCATTACGGCAAAAAGATCGTTCCATTTTAACTGCGGATCTAAGCCAGCAATCATCGCCAGTCCGTATTGCGAATTCAGCAGATGTCCGGCCAAGTATTTTACATGATTTATTTTTTGGTCACCATAAAGCCGTTGATTGGTTTCTTCATCCGTAAAACCGTCCAGCACGTTATTATATAACCGCTGGTGCAGGTCAAATTGAGTTAATAAGGCGTTATTCATAATCCCTTTCTGCTTTCTCTATCAGTTTATTTGTTCTGTAAATAAGTATAATTGTAAAACAGCTCCCCTGCGTGGTGTATTTACGCCATTTTCACAGGTTGATTGCGACAAACTCTTTTAGTAGCATTAATTGTTAGTTGTTCGTTATCGATAGCATAAACAGTAATAACGAATAGCCGCTACCTTTTAATTAATTGCCTTTATCATGAAACATATATCCATACTCATACCGCGCGGACATACCAGTGTGGTCAATATTGGCGGAACCCATCAAATTTTTAACCAAGTCAATGGAATACTCGCCGAAAAGGGAAAAAATCCGGTTTTTGATATTCATCTTGTGGGGCTTGAAAAAGAAATAAGGCAGTCAACAGGACTCTTTGCCGTGAATGCGGACTGCCTGGTTGGGGATGTCGATAAAACAGATCTGATCATTATTCCTGCAATACACGACGACCCACGTCAAGGAATTGAAGAAAACAAAGACTTTATCCCCTGGATTGTAGATCAATATAAAGCGGGCGCGGAAGTAGCCAGCTTATGTGTCGGAGCTTTTTTTCTAGCGGCTACAGGTCTGCTGAACGGTAAACAATGCGCTACACACTGGATGCATGCTGACAACTTCAGAAAAATGTATCCTGAGGTTGATGTTGTAGATGAGAAGATTATGACCGAAGAAGACGGCATTTATACCAGTGGAGGCGCCTATGCTTTTACAAATCTGTTGCTGCATATTATAGAAAAATATGCCGGACGTGAAGCGGCTATCTTGGCTTCCAAAGCATTCTCACTTGATATTGACCGTGACAGTCAGTCCGCATTTATCATATTTGAGGGCCAAAAAGATCATGAAGATGAAAAGATTATACAGGCACAAAAGTATATCGAAAGTCACTATGAGGATGATATCAAGGTCAACCAGCTGGCCGAGGAATTAGCTATGAGTCGACGGACCCTTGAACGACGATTTAAAAAGGCAACTCATAATACGGTGACCGAATATAAGCAGCGCGTAAAAGTGGAAGCCGCAAAAAAAGACTTAGAAACTACCCGTAAGAATATTTCAGAAGTTATGTATGATGTCGGTTACTCAGATACTAAGTCTTTCCGCAATTTGTTTAAAAGAATAACCGGACTCACTCCTATTGAATACCGGGATAAGTATAACAAAGAAGCAGTTGCTGTATAAAAGCTCCCAAAATACTTAGAGATTTTTTTATCAAAGGAGTATTTCTGAGATAGGGAAGTTATTTGCGGTATAATATACTATGAAGTAGTGCTCCAGATGAGGGTGTAAATCTAACTTTGCCCAAGTTTTGTAACCTCAAACTGACTACACTATCTGGAATATTTCGACCAAGCTCATTTTGTGAAAAATTCCAAGTCCATAGTGGGGAGAACGCTTACAGAATACGCAGAAGCCAGGCATCCCAAAAGCTAAAGCGATCAATCTACTTCAGAAACCTGTTCAACAATTGAACCCACTAGCCCATATTCCTTTGCTTCTTCGGCAGTGAGCCAAAAATTACGTTGTGTATCTTCCGCTACTTTTTCGATCGGTTTACCTGTAGCTTCAGCAATAATCTTGTTCAATCGCTCCCTCATTTTTACAATTTCTTCTGCCTCTATAGCAATATCACTACCACTTCCCTTTGCTCCCCCGCTGGGTTGATGTAAAAGGAAACGCGTATTGGGCAGACAATATCGATCTTCCTTGGGCACTGAAACATAGATTAACGCGCCTGCACTTGCTACCCAGCCATTACCTACCATACGGACACGTGCATCTATGAACCGTATAGCATCGTAAATAGCGTGACCAGAGTCGACATGGCCGCCCTGTGAGTGAATAAACAAGGTAATTGGTTCGTTGGATTCCGAGGAAAGAGCTAAAAGTTGTCCCGCAACATTACCTACTAACTCTTGAGTTATCTCCCCATTAATGATAATGATACGTGATTTAAAAAGACGGTTTGCTACCGTTTGATGGAATGAGGTCTTGTTATCAGATCCCATAACAAGTATGCTCTTATTTTTATTATGTTAAAAATAGCTTCCCGATTTAGAGCTCTTATTCTTAGATAATTATAAAAAAGTGTATCGGTAGTTAAACTTAGAGTTCCGGAGTCAGAATACAAAAGAATTCTTTATATTTGATATGCCAAATCCCCATCATTCTTCAAATATTGATAAAAGACTTATTACGGATGGTAGAATTCTCAATTGGTAATATAAAACGAATATCTGACGTACTACTTACCTATTTTTATCTCTAAAAACGTAATCTCCGGATATTCGGAACCCCACCCCCTGGTTGTAGTCTCTCCGGTAAGCTTAATATCTGCAATAACCTGAACCTGATTCTTATTTTCAGGAAAGTAATCATTATAATCTTCCCTGTTCCCGGGAGCGCCATAGGTTTTACTTTTCGTCTCAAATAAAATACCTGCACCATCTGCAGCGGGAGGACCATTCCATGATAATGTACCCGTCTGGTCAAAAAGAACATCTTCCGAGGAATTTGAGCCAAATATTGAACAGGCCTGGAAAAGCAATCCTCCTATTAAGAATAGGATAATTAGTTTGGGAGTTTTCAAATTCATTTATTTTTACCTAAAACAAGTTTCTGGTTCATTCTTTATTACACTTCTATCGCATTAAGTACCTACTTGCCAGGTTTATTTCTATATAAAAATTATATACCCCATTCCTATTATCGGTCCTATTCTCCGATCTACCATATAATCCAATCAACTCCTAAAGAGAATTCGGGGACATTTAAATTAAAGTAGTATTTATGGATTCCCGATCTTAGGCTCAAGCCCAAAACAGAATATACATCCCAAAGCCCGATATCTTTTCGTTTGCCGAATGTCTCCATTTCCTGGATCGCGGTTATGACGACTGCCTCTATTCCATTGAAAGTGATCATCTCCTTAAGCCCTTATGTATTGAAGGGCAAAATATTCTCCTGAAAGTAACTGAGGAGCCAGCATTTTTAATTGTACAACCCTTATTTCCAAATGTAGTTTCGGAACAGACACTCAAGCAAGCGACAACCTATGTCCGCAAATGGTTCGATCTAAAACGCAATCTAAATCCTTTTTATCACCTCCTCGACGACCGGGAATCGCTCTCCTTTATGCAGAACCAGTACTATGGACTCCGATGATGGGGATACCAGACCTTTTTGAGGCCCTTTGCTGGTGTGTAATCGGTCAACAGATTAACCTGACATTTGCCTACCGGTTGAAACGTCGACTGGTAGAGAGATACGGAACCTCCATCACCTATAAATTACAGCGGCACCACTTCTTCCCAAAGCCGAAGATTCTAGCCCAGATAACGATAGATGAACTCCGAGAGATGCAGTTTTCACGCAGGAAGGCGGAATATATTATTGGAATAGTCCAACAGTTTGCAGAAGAAAAGTTATCAAAATCATTCTTAGCGAACCTTCCAAACAAACAACAACGGCTAAAAAGCCTGATAAAAATCAGAGGCGTAGGAGAATGGACCGCCAATTATGTATTAATGAAATCATTAAAACAGATGAACTGCATTACCTATGGAGATACCGGATTGCAAAGCGCCGTTTTCTCCCTTCTTAATCTTAAACGCAAACCCACCCGTAAAGAGATTGAGGACTTTTTTGAGCCTTTTACCGGGTGGAAGTCGTATCTGAATATCTATCTCTGGAGAACCTTGAGTTAAATATCCGCTTCTACCCACGATAAAACTCTGGTAGCCTACTACCAAGTAAATTACAAGTGAGCCGAGTTATTACTGATAGTCTATCGATTATTCATCTTTAAAAAAGACCCGGTTCTCAGGATTCATACGCTCGCCGGACCCGCAATCAATCGTCCATAGATTTTAAGTTTACGATTGCCTGCTAATGCAACGTTTCCATTTTTGACAAACTTTCGGATTTCTATTTTCCGCTTGTTTTCAGTGGTACCTAGCTCGGTGTGCCTAATCATTTTTTACATCCGTAATCTGTGACGCTTCCCATCCTATGATAGCCTGCTTTCGAATATCGCCCCATCGGTATTTCCCAATACCTCCCACCTTTCGAATTACCCGATGGCAAGGAATCAGGTACGCAATAGGATTATTAGCCAATGCGGTACCAACAGCACGGGAAGCTTTGGGATTCTCAATTGCTTCTGCTACATCGGAGTATGAAACCAGCTGACCAACAGGAATTTTCAAAAGAGCCTCCCACACTTTCAGCTGGAATTCAGTTCCTCGAATATGCAATTTAACTTCATCCAAATCCTGCCAGTCATTTGCTAAGATCTCTTCCAGATCTTGGATATGCTTATCTTTGCTTTGGGTAACATTGGCATTCGCCCAGCTTTTTCTGATAATTTCCTCTCCTCCCTCTTCGTCTTCTATAAAACTCAAATTACAAATACCTTTACCGGTAGAGGCTATCAACATTTTACCAAATGGACTTTTACTGAAATCATATCGAATATTTAGGTTATCACCTCTCTTTTTATATTCGCCGGGTGTCATCCCTTCAATATTGACAAAAAGGTCATGTAGTCTGCTGGTACTCGAAAGCCCGGTATGAAAGGTAGCTTCTTCGATAGACTCATTCTTTTTTAACAGTTCTTTGGCATAATTCAAACTAATATATTGCAGGAATTCTTTAGGAGTCACCCCTGCCCACTCTTTAAACATCCGGTGAAAATGATATGGACTGAGATGCACTGCCTTAGCAATAGCATCCAGATTGGGCTGCTCAACGGAATGTTCTTTAATGTAAGTGATGGCTTTGGCCACTCGCTGGTAGTCTGTCATCGTGTTCTTGCTCTATTATGTTTAATACAAACATATTAGGTATACACAATAGAAAAAATCCGATACTTGCGGAACTTGTTTTAAAATCTGTATGAAAAAAAATGCTGTAGCAGAATGCTAATCATTACTTTAATAGCAGAATCCTAGTATTTAATAAATATACCTCTATTATTTATTAACACTCATCCTTAGTTCTGCACAATTTTGATGGTTCCAACTTCTTTATCTCGGACATATTTATTACTAAGGCCATGAAAACTTTTTTTAGTGGAAATTAAATTTATGCTCAGGTAAAACAGAAGAGGACATCCCTTTTGCAGTTTTTTACTATAAAATTTGCTCATTAACCCCATCCTAACATAGATGGCATCTCTTCGAAACACGCTGTACAATCTTACTGACACTGATAACTTCTGTTTACGACTATATTTTATTGCTATAAACTTAGTTGCTAATTGTTATTGAAAATTATAGAAAAACTTTCATTAAGGCTTGCAGTCAATTCTTACATTGGATTTTCAATAGTCATTGCCTGAAATAATACCTACCTTTGCCCGCTTTGAAACTCCCATTACCCAAAGACTTAACGGGATAACAAAAATATTTCATGAACTATATTTTCTGTTTTACAGACAAAATGTAGGCTGAAATCAAGGTATTCACTTATAGCTTTGAACTTTAACACTACGAATGGTTTTTGTCGAACAACTTAAAAAGACTGATTTTAATCTTAAGAACGAAGTACTATCCGGCTTAACAGTATCCCTGGCCCTTGTACCCGAAGCCGTTGCTTTTTCGCTTATTGCAGAAGTAAGTCCCCTGGTAGGGCTGTACTCTGCCTTTATTATCGGACTGATTACTGCTGTTCTGGGTGGACGTCCCGGTATGATCTCGGGCGCCACCGGAGCCATCGCCGTCGTGATCATCAGTCTGGTGGCTCGTCATGGTATTGAGTACCTGTTTGCCGCTGTAGTATTAATGGGTATCATCCAAATGATAATCGGAGCATTACGGCTGGGTAAATTTATCCGTCTTGTCCCGCATGCTGTCATGTATGGCTTTGTCAATGGGCTGGCAGTAGTAATATTTATGGCACAGTTTAAACAGTTTCAATACGAAGCCGCCGATGGTGCTATGTATTGGTTAACCGGTATGCCACTGTGGATTATGCTGGGATTTGTACTACTTACGATGGCCATTATTCACTACATGCCTAAGTTAACCAAAGCGGTTCCGGCATCACTTACTGCAATTTTAGTAGTATCCGGTATCATTATTTCTTTTGGTATTTCCACTAAAACCGTAGGCGATATTGCATCTATTTCAGGCGGACTTCCCTCTTTCCATATCCCGGATATCCCGTTCAACCTGGAAACCCTTATGATTGTATTTCCCTACTCACTCATTATGGCGCTGGTAGGTTTAATTGAAAGCTTACTTACTCTGGCCGTAGTGGATGAGATGACAGAAACAAGAGGACGTGGAAATAAAGAAAGCGTAGCCCAGGGCATTGCCAACACCGTCTGCGGATTTTTCGGTGGAATGGGGGGTTGTGCAATGATTGGTCAAAGTATTATAAATGTCAGTTCGGGCGGCCGGAATCGTATATCAGGCATCGTGGCTGCAGTTATGTTGCTACTTTTTATACTGATGGGTTCATCACTTATTGAACAGGTGCCAATGGCTGCATTAGTCGGACTTATGTTTATGGTAGCTATCGGAACCTTCGAATGGGCTAGCCTGCGGATGTTTAAGAATGTCCCTCATACCGACTTCATTGTAATGATAACGGTGGCATTAGTTACGGTAATTTTTCACAATCTTGCTATAGCAGTGCTAATCGGAGTTGTTATTTCGGCCTTGAAATTTGCCTGGGAGAATGCTCTGCGTATTCGAGCCCGTAAGAGAATAGACGAAGACGGAATCAAGCACTACGAGATCTACGGCCCGTTATTTTTTGGATCTGTTGGTTTATTCCAGGAAAAGTTTAAGATAGAGGAAGATCCTGATGAAATTATTATTGATTTTGAGGAGTCGCGCGTGGTTGATCATTCAGCAATTGAAGCATTAAATAAAGTTACTGAACGTTATGCCAAGGTGGGCAAGAAAGTTCATCTAAAGCACCTCAGCTCCGATTGCAGAAATATGCTCGATAATGCTTCTGCAATTATTGATGTGAACTATTGGGAAGATCCCAAATACAAGTTAGTTTCGGATAAGCTTGCATAACAAGTCAAACTTCAAAAATCCCAACTGCCAGGTTTTTTATATTTTTCCTCTATATTCTTGCTCCATTCGGTTATGAACCGACCAGAATCCCCGGGGAGTTCGGCCATTAAGGCGATCAACCAATATATCCATGTGCGTATGCCAACCGCTGGCCACGCTAATGAGTATATCGGGATCATCGCCAAGCCGACGATGTGTTAATACAAGCCGAACCTTCTCTCCTTCAGGCGTCAGTTCAAAGGTAACTTCAGATTCTTCGCCCGTACCTTCTCCCCAGGTGTAACTAAGCAGGCGGGGTGGATCCCATTCGGTAACGCGCCCTTCGAAATAAGTTCCACCTTCCATATGCTTATATTTTTCCGGTATGGGTTCGTCGGTTTCAGATAAATCGCTGTGCTTGAATTTAAATTCTACTCTTCCGCCTACACGGGGCTCCACCACGCCGGCGGCCAGCCACTTTGCCTTCTTATCGGATTCTATCAAATAGGCCCACACCCGCTCAATCGGCCCGGGTAGAAGCCGTTCAAACTGAACGATACCCGGTTCTGGAAAGATGCCATAATTATCCATGGGGTTTCCTCATGTGTTAAAAGTTGCGTTCCTGAAAGGGAATGCCTTTTCCTTCTTCGCAATACCGTTTCAAGCTGTACAGAAAAAATGCCCAGTTGTAGTTACACCAGCGGTAGAATTCTGTTATTTCTTTCCATTTTTTTTGTTTAATAGTTACAGACGTCTTGCCGTTATTCTCTTCCAGCTCAAAAATTATGGTCGTTCCAACCCATTCGGGATCAGACTCGATGCAAAACCAGCGTATTTCTTTATTGGCTAAAAGTTCGTCAATCCGGAATTTAGTTGGACTCTCATCTCCAAATTCAAACACATTGATGGATCCCTTTTCATTCGCAACATTACATTGCCGTGTCCACGTTTCAGAGAGCCCTTTCTTGCTTGTAAGAGCCTGATGCACCACTCGGGGAGACACATTCAAATAGTTAGTAATTTCAATATCTGCCATAGTTTGTACTTTTTTTAAATTTGCACCAACTGAATGTAATTGCCACAGGTATCATCAAGAATTGCCTCATATCCCCAATCTGTCTGCGTAGGCTCCTTCCTGAACTCCACCCCGGCTTTTTGGAGACGTTCAAACTCTTTTTGTATATCTTCCACACCGAAAACTATAGCCGGAATACCTTGCTCGTATAATCCTTCTTTATAGTTTTTTGCGATAGGATTATCGCTGGGCTCTAAAAGCAGGGCCGTTCCTTCCGGATCTTCAGGCGAAACTACAATGGCCACATATGCATCAGGCATGTACATCTGCTCCTCAAAGCCCAGTATTTCTGTATAGAATTCAAAGGCTTTAATCGAATCGTCTACGTGCACGCTGGTGAGCTGTATTTTCATGGTAGTTATTTTTGTATTAAGCTTTTGTTGATAAAAAACTGATAATTTGCCCCGCATAGGTTTATCCTTCCTTCTCTGGTAGCTATCTATATATTTGGTTTGTGATCGCTTATCAGGTTCAAATTAATCCCATATTCCAGCCATGCTTTCATGGCCGAGAGTACTAAAGCCCAGCCTTCAGTTTGACCCGCAATCTTATTGATCAGCTGTTCATCATTTTTGTCAAACTCACTTTCAATAACCTGTACAAAGGTAGTTCCCCCTGCTTTCGATTCAAATGATAACCTAACCGTTCTATAGGCGGATTCTTCTTCACCGGAGGGCCATTGAAATTGGATCAGCTTATTATCCTCGATCTTAGTTACCGTTATATCTGCGCTAACGCCAAACTGTCCCCAAGTCCATGTCACAGTTTTACCTTCTTCCAGCCGACCACTGCTCTTGGTAAACCAAAATTGGGTTGTCACATCAGGATTAACCAAGGCTTCAAACACTTCGCCCGTGGACCGCCGAATGAGCATTCCTGATTTCGCATTAAGTTGAGCTTGTGAAGACATGATCTATTTGAACCTATTTTTCATTTTCTTCTTGCAATAAGGCTTCCAATGCATCCAGTTTCTGAGACCAGAATCTCCGATAGCGCGCCGCCCATTCCGCTACCTCTTGCAGCTTCCGGGGATCGGACCGATACAATCGCTTTCGACCTTTTTGTCGAATCACAACCAATCCGCACTCATCCAAAATTTTCAGATGTTTGGAAACGGCCGGCCGGGACATTTCAAAGTTGCTGGCTACCTCTTTAACCGGCAGCGACTGATCGGCCAACAGATCAATGATCTCCCTCCTGGTCGGATCGGCAATCGCCTGAAATACATCTCGTTGCATATAAGTACCAAGTTTATCAATTTATGTAACTGTTTGGTTACTAATTTAAGTGTAACCGATCAGTTACGCAAATATCTTTTTTAAAACTTAGACCTTTTTTGGGTTCCTCATTGCATATTTAAGAATCCATTGGGTATGCTCGTTCTCCGAGCTTCTCCAATCGGAGATAAATCCCTCCACCGCAGTAGGATTGACTTTTAAATAATCGGCAATATGATTGGCAACCGATTTTTTAACAAAAAGAACCGTGTCTTCTTTTAGGAACTCCAGAATATCAAATACCGGTTCCGGCTGGTTGATAAACAATTCCAGTTTAGTCGCCCAGGGCAATTTGGGACGAAGCCCTTCCAAAGCAAGTCGACGCAGATGAAAATTTTCGGATGTTGCCCATATCTTCATCTGCCGTAGCGTCTGATCAGGATATGCTCGGATAAAAGGTCGAATGGCATATTCCCCGGTATTTCGTTTCGTTATCTCTCCTATGGCCTCCATTGAAGTAGAAAAGTGGCTCAAACCATACTTTTCTATATATTTGGCGATGGGCATGACCCAATAAAAGCGGGAGAACATGCCCGTTTCCTCTTCGTTTTCGGGACCCAATATTTGAATCAACAGCGCTACGGATTCTTGGTAATCATCAGGAAGATACCAGTAGAGTTGATCCGCAATCAATTCAACGCGCTCTTTTAGGCTTTTGCCGTTACAACCAATAGCCACTTGCTGAACAAAAGATATATAGTCAAATCCTCATAGACTGATTTTATTTTTTTACCGAGTAACCCAGCGAGCTCTTCGTCAAAATATTCTGTCGGACGTTTATACGTCATGGCTGATGGTATTCTACGATATCAATACCCACACCATTGGGATCTTCAATGGCAAAATGGCGGTCGCCCCACAGCTCATCGCGCAACGCTATTTTAATATCAGCTCCCTTCCCTTTCAGCTCCTTAAATTTTTGATCTACATCCTCAACTTCAATGGTAAGAAACATCCCCTGTCCCTGAAAAGCATCCTGGAAGAGCGGCTGCTGTGAAGGATGATCAGGCAACAGAAAGCTAATTTCCGCCTGCTTGTTTGGCGTATGCATGAGCAGGTAAAAGTCGTTTTCAAAGGTTACATCAAAGTCAAGCAGCTCTGAGTAAAAAGCCTTGCTTTCTTCCATTTTGGAGGTAACAACACCAGCATATAATTTCATTTTCATAGGACATTTTCTATTAGTGAGAACGTTGAAATAAAAACCTATGGAATTTCATCTCCCGGGTATTGTAAAAAACGGACAAAATATCACCTCTTTAATGCTTTGGACGGGAGCTGACCATACAGCGCTTCAAACTCTTTGATAAAGTGCGACTGATCGTAATATCCGGCATCAAAGAAGTGACTCCTTCGTACATTATGATATGTTTTTGCTGTTCTCAGGACATGTTGAAAACGAATAATCCTGCTGAACGTTTTAGGTGATCCTCCGACGTCTTGATTAAATAACCTGCGCAGTTGACGTGGACTAAGTCCCGGATCCAGATCTCTTGCAAGCTGAAGATCTCCACCGTTCGCTAAAATCGTATGGAGTGCCCGACAGACTCTCGGGTCCCTCTTAACGGGGGCATGGCGGATGTGATTCAGAAAATAGCCGTCCAAAATCGACTTTTGTTCTTGAAACGTTAATGCAGGATGAAAACTTAGAGAAATAAATGCAGCCGCCCCTGAATCTACGCTATCCAGTGCTTCACACCGGTTTGTCAACTCCAAGGCAGTCATCCTAAAAAGCCGTGAGAATGCCGACGGCAAAAAACGAATCCCCACATAGTTAAACGATCTGCCAAGCGGAAATTCGGTATAACGGGAAGCCAAACCCATTACAAAGGATCTTTGGGAATTTTTTAGCTCAAAAAAATATCGATGCATCCATCGGCTACGACCCGATAGCGGAAGGAATCCTCCAGTTTGTCAGTCGTCTTAAGCTGCCAGTAGCAATAGATAAACTCCTGCCCCTCTTCATCGGGAGGCAGCTCTTTATAGGTTATGCTACCGTTCGTTCCGGAAACGGTTGGCTGCAATGGCTGGTAGAGCTTATGGATGTTGAATTGTTTATCCATAGTTATTTTTCATGTTCATCATCAGGCAATCTCGTATAAGTAAAAGATATAATCCGTTGGTACGCCGGCCTGCCCTTGTTGTCGGAGCATGGCAGTAATATTCCCCCTATGATAGGTTCCGTGATTAACTACATGTTTTACCAGATCCGCAACGGGCGTTTCAAGGCTTCCATATTTGGGATGATTGATACTAATAACTTTACTTAGATCTCCACAATCATCAAAAAATGTCTTGTATTCTTTGGCAAGCTCGGTATAGAGTTGCTGCATATGACCAAGACTCCGATCCGCGACTCTTTCTTTTAACTGATCGATTACGGACATGGTTTCTTCAAACGAATCGCCTGACATCACGCTCAGCCACATACCATCCGTTTGGTAGATATGGACAATCACTTCGGCGACGGATGAAAAGACACTTTGTATTTCCTTTTCGTACACTTTATCCGGAAGTTCTACCAGATGTTCAAAAAACCTGTTATTCGCCCATTGGTGGTAATCGTATTCCTGCTTAGTACGGTTCCCCATAGTAATTTCAATTGTTTTATTTACAGATATTAAATAGATTCCCGGTGCTTTTAGCACCAGGAACTTTCGGTTTCTTTATGCTAATTTCTTTAACCCGGTTTATTCAACAAAGTTGAACTATATTGTATTTTGTCAAAGACAAATATTAACAAAGTCTTAAACTATTGTGATACATAGTTTTGTAAATAATTCGGGCTAAAAACTTTGCTCATCTGCACTGGGACCATAACTGCCAGGAATCGGGATATCCAGCAGACGCAGATAAACCCCCAATTGAGCGCGATGATGAATAATCTGGCTTAGCGAGTGACGAATAATTTCGTGCCTGGGCATTACCATCAGTATCTGATCACCGTTTTTCATCGTCCAGTCAGGCAACAGATCGTCTTCGCTGGCTCCATTCAAGGCTTCTTTTGACTTCTGCACCGATTGTTCCAAAAGCTCTATCAAATCGTTCGAATTTTCTACAGGCGTCGGCTCGTATCCATCCGCAAAATCCAGTACATCTTGATTGAGAACCGTCTCGATCCAGCCGGGTATTTCGGCAATATGAACGGTTAGCTCCTTGAGTGTCATACTCTTTTGATGGGGGTTCCAGTCAAACTTCTCATCAGGAACAAGTTTAAGAAATTTTTGGGTTGTCTCGGCTTCCTGCTCCAGCTCATTAGAAAATAGAGGTACCAGTTCCATTGTAATATCAGTTTTGAGATTAAGATTATTATCTATTTTACAATGTAACAGCGGCTTGTGACAACCCTATGTCAATGGCAAAGAATTTAAGAATGATGAGGATTCACGAGTTGTGATGCTGGTACAACTCTTTACTCAACTCTCTTACCCGCTCCTTGAGTTGCTTAGATTGATGGACGATAACACCATCCCCCCACATCAGCAGCCAGCGGGCGAAATATTCTACCGAAGAAGTAAGGAAGGTCATTTTGACTCCACCATCGACTCTTTCTTCTGAGGTCCACCCCCGGTAATGCTTTTGGTCGCCCAGATAGCGAACCATCTCTTCATCGAACTGAACGACCACTTCCTTCAGGTCTTTCTCTTCACGCAGACTCTGCTCCGAAAACTCTTGCAGAGTATGCTCCGGCAATTCTGGTAATTGCTCTCCTGTTTTTTTATAGCTTTCTATCCGGTCAACGCGGAACATCCGATAGTCGGTGCGCAACCGGCACCAAGCCGCAAGATACCAATAATTGTCACGTATTAGCAGGCCAAGGGGCTCTACATCACGTTGAGTATATTGATCTTTGTAAGGCGAATAATATTCCAACGATATGACCGAACCCCGAACAACCGCATCCTGAAGGAAAACAAAGATGAGGTAATCAGTTTCGACCTGTCGTTCATCCGAATGGGTAAATGTTTTAATGTGTTGGTCAAGCGTATCGAGATATTTCTTTTCGCGGGAATGCAATACCGCCCGGATTTTATCTAAGGCAGAAAGGTAAGATTCACTGAGCTTGGTCTCTTTCCATTTTTGCATCAGGCGCTCACCAGCCAGCAAAGCCGCAGCTTCATCCTTATCAAACATGACCGGGGGCAGGTGATATCCTTTTACAATAAAATATCCCTTTCCCTCTTCAGATCCGATAGGTACCCCAGCCTCTTGGAGGGCGCGTAAATCACGGTAGACCGTACGAGTACTGATGTCATACCGATCGGCCAGCTCATCTACCGTGATCCGGTGATGTCCCTGCAGATAAATAATAATAGCTGTAAGCCGATCAATACGATTCATAAGTAAACGAATGAACTACTAATTAATGCAATAAGTAAATAGATATTGATACTAACCTATCTATAATTTCATACAATTTATGTCATATAAAATTTCATTTCCACAGATAAAATTTATTGAAATCCCCATATTATTCCGTATATTTGGAGCCTTGATTTAGGCGGTATTACTGGCAACTTTAATACACTTATTGTATCAGGATATATAAAGAGATGCACTGCTTTCTTAAGCAGATATTGCATCTTATTAAATTGTTACGGAGCCTGTAGCTCAGTTGGTTAGAGCGCCAGGTTGTGGCCCTGGAGGCCGTGGGTTCAAATCCCATCAGGCTCCCTTTTCTCATATTAGAGTGCTTGGAATAGAATAAAAATTATTGTATTCTCAGGCACTCAAATCAGCTTTGCTGAACAGCTGTTCGGTAAGGCTTTTTTACTGAATATTTGCCGCGTTCGTCTAGGGGTTTAGGACGCCGCCCTTTCACGGCGGTAGCACGGGTTCGAATCCCGTACGCGGTACTCAAGCCCTTGCAAGTCCTTGACTTGCAAGGGCTTATTTATTTCATCCTGCTGGAACCTGCGAAGGAAGCCTTCCCGTTCAGATTATCATCCTTTATTTCTCTATTTCTCAAATTCATCGTTTACCTCAACCCAATATCCATCGGGATCCGTAAAAAATATTTGCCTGATACCATCCGGACGTATATTGACCTCTCCCTCATTGCCATCGGAATCAGAATACACCAATCCGTGAGCACTAATTTTCTCAATAAAAGCATCCAGATCCTCGACGCTAAAACAAAAGTGAGTACTTCTATTATGGGAGGTTCTTTGATCAGCTGCTTTGATAACATGGAGCTGGGCTCCCCCCAGATCAAACCAGGCATGACGCCCCTCTTTAAAAGGTTCAGGTATTTGTCTGAGACCAAGAACATCCCTGTAGAATGCTTCACTTTCTGACAAATCAGTAACTGCAATAGCAATGTGATTTATATTCGACTTTATAGATGGAGAGTTTTTTTTGTCGGATGGTTTCGCCATAGTTCCTTAAAAGGTTATTCAATTATTCTTTTCACTAAGAATGAACTTATCATAGTTACATTCAACACATAAATATCTTCTTCTTTTAGACTTAAATAAAAGAATAAAATTCATCTTTTGGAGAAACTTTCAGGATGTATATCCTGATCTCCTAGTTATTATTAAATTGAAAATATAAATCTCAATTAAGAGTAAATAAAAAAAGGTGACCTAAAATTTAGGTCACCTTTAGAAGTATAATTATGCAATTCCTAAGTTATTTAACCGTGAGTATCCCCTTCATGCCGGCTGCATAGTGTCCGGGAAATGAACAGATATATTCGTAATCTCCTTTATCTTCTGGAACGGTAAACGTTACCTCTACGGTTTCACCACCACCGGCAAGGCCTGTTGCAGCAACGATCTGGTCCTCATAGTCGGGAGCCAAATATTCGTTATCCCGAGCTCGTGCGGAAGCGTTGGCAAAGGCATCTACTTCTGTATCTTTATCTAAGACAACTACATTGTGGGCCATTGCCTGCTTAGGAATCTGACTTTTGGTCGTCAGCTTAATTGTGATTTCTTCCCCTGGAGTAGCTTCAATGGTTGTTACATCGAACTTCATGTTATCAGTTCCAATGATCTCTATTGTTCTTTGTGCCATTGCCGAAGAAATAACTCCAGTGAATAAAACGGCCAGTATTAATGTTATTTTCGTAAGTGTTTTCATAATAGGTCCTCGTTAGGATTTATTTGTATTGTTTATTTAAAAAATATTCGTTTTTATATTTAAAACCTTCAGTACTGTCTCGGGAATACCTTCATCAGGATAGTCTGGGATAACATCAACAGAACCTGCAATAATGCGCCCTGCGTGTCCCATTCTTTCATGAGGCAGGCAGAAATAATCGTACACTCCGGCTGAAGAAATATTCAAAAGCCAAATATCACCACTTTTCAACAACCCGGAGTCAAAAGATTCAACGTGATCGGGTATTCTAAGAGGTCTCCGGTTATCTGGATGATAAGAGGTCACTGTATGCAACCCTTCCCGTACTACAAATTTGATCACATCGCCGGGATTTATTTTTGTAATGACCGGATCAAATCGCGGATTTTCACTTGTCCCCAGAACCTCCACCCTAACCGTGTCCTTATAAAGGTGTTGAGATTGGCTGGCAAGCGCTTCCGTGCCCATCCATAAACAGCTAAAGAAAAGGAATATTGTGGAGTATCTCATAACTCTATTTCCTCATTAGAATAGAATTTATCACCGCTGCAGCTTCTCCCATTGGCTGGTTTAGCCCTTCCATACGTATGGCAATCTTTCCTTCTTTATCCAATACCGTAACAAGATTGGAATGTGCGAAGTGACCGTCGCTCTTTTTTGAGTATTGCACACCCAGCATCATGGCAAGGCTACGAACGGTAGCATTTTTCGAGATCATAAAATGCCAGCCGGGGATATCCAGTTGTTCATATTTTGCATAGTTATTTAATACTTCTGGTGTATCATTTTCAGTGTCAAAGCTTACTGCCAGAACATTAACATCACCACGGACTGATTCATCCACACTGCTGTATAATCGCCAAGCATCCTGAATTAAAATAGGGCACACTTCCATGCAGTTGCCATAAAACATTACAACAATAACAGGTGATCCTCGAAAATCGCTAAGCTTGACGGTTTCATCCCGATGGTTTGTCCACTGGGCATCCAAATGATAGAGTGAGTGCTCAGCACTTATTTTACCTGCACCCAGTTCACCATCAGCCGCGTGATGATGCTGTGCGTTCAGGCTTGTTACCAAAAACAGGCTAAGCAATATGATTGAAATCATTTTCATAATTCTTCCTCTTCCAGTTTAAATTTGGAATCGATATCGTCATAGGCGCAACGAAATCCTATCATACTGGTAGAACTTCGGGGATTATAACTCATCCGGGTAATGTAGCGGATAGAGGCGGCATAGCTATATGCATTGCCAAGTTGTTGCATTCTTCCCACTGTTCCACAATCCAGAGAAAGTTCATCAGCAACGGGTGGTTTAAAGTCCTCTACCCATTCCATGATTAATCCAAACTGATCTTTAACGCCGACGCGGGTTTTAATACCGGTAGATCCTACCTCTCCTATGTTTTTGGTATCCACACTCGAATACCAACTGACTAATTTCGTGGTAAATTCATTTATTTCTGTGGAGGAATCAAAATCCATAAGTTGGGCGGAGTATTCCCATTCATTCAATGTAGGTAACCGTCCCCCAGCCCATTGACAGTACGCATTTGCAGCAAACCATGACACATTCGTAACGGGACGTTCACGACCAACATCTTCATAGTCAGGTCTCTGTCCTTCTTCTTTCCAATGTTTCAAATATCCTTTATTTGTAAATACGGCAGGTACTTCATTTGGCTGCCAATTTTTATTTTGATCTAAGAACTTTTCAAACTTTTCGTTGGTAACAGCTGTAACATCCAGATAGAAAGTATTTACCTTTACGGCTTCTCCTTCCACTTCGGGCATCACAGAATGAAATGAACCTGACGGAACCAACACCCGATTCTGCTGAGCCCAGGCGATATCCGCTGCGAAGCTCAACAAAGCCACCATAATAGTCCATCTGGACAGTACCGTGGCAACAGATGCTATGTTCGTCAGGAGTTTCATTTCAATGTTGACTAATTTTTTACTTAGTTATTCGTATGTTTATTTATTTACGCGGACCGGCTTTCAAGGTACCCGTGGCACCCTTTTCTGCGTCGGCAAATTCGTGATCGATCAGGATGTATTTACCTTCTTCAGGCACGATAAAGTCGATAGTGGCAGAACTAGAGGCTCCTAAAAGTACAGTCTGCATTCCGCGCATTTCATTAAAGGGGTGGCCTTCCAACCAAACACGATCAAATATAGCACCAATTACGTGGAAGCTTGATGTTCCGCTGGGACCGTTGTTTGATACATGAAGACGAACGCGATCGCCGGCATTGGCCTCCAGAGGCTGATCATGCAGAATAGTCTGGTGCCCGTTGAATACCACATGCGATGGGTTTACACTTTGAGCCGCTTCAAAATCGTACTGGTACAAGTCGCCGGCACCTTTTTTCAGGTAATATTCGGATTGGACCACTACAAATTCCTTGTCGACTTCGTAATCTGTGCCGTAACCGTCCTTGGGTGATACAACAACCACTCCATGCTGCCCCATAGCCGTGTGCATAAGTACACTGGGCGTACCACAGTGATAGATATAGGAACCTGGATAGTTAGCAACCCAATCGAACTTGATAGATTCACCTGGAGAAATACTTCTCCATTTGTCATCTTTTGCAACGGTTCCCGCATGGAAATCCATGGAGTGCGGCATAGGCATTGTGCCTGGTTGGGCTTTCATAAAGTTGTTTTCAGCAACCTGCTGCATAAAAGGAGAACCCTCTTTTGTAGGTTCGGTAATTGTAACTTCTTCATCCGAACGATTCTTCATAACAAAAGTAATTTTATCACCTTCTTTTACATGCAACACTGGGCCGGGTACGGTACCACCGAATGTCCATGCTTTATATTTGACCCCGTCGGCCACTTCTATTTCCTGAGCGACAATATCAATCCGTACCTCATGATGTTTGTTGCCTTCATAATCCAATGGCTTAAGATTGGGTAGCATCGTCAGATATTCCCCTACAACCGGAGGACCATCATAGTCTTCGGTGAAAACTTCAGCTTCCGGCATGCCAAAAGTCATTCCGTCTAGTTTGTATTCTTCCGTTTGGGCATAGGCAAAATTAGCCAAACCAGTGAATAGCAATCCAATTAAAAAGGATAACGTTATTTTTGAAATGTTCATGGTATTAGAGATTTACAGTTATTATATGTTAAGACAATTTTTTTATAACCTTATCTGCCTGTTCCTATAGCAAGAACAATTTAAGACAAGTTTGTCTTTTTTTGTTTACATATATACTTATAGCAATCGGCGTGCCAACTTTTCTATTTACTGGAAAAATATCTTTTATGAGTACTTGAGGTGCTTCTTTTACCTAAAAGGTGTGCTTAATCTAATTTCTTATGCAAAATTGCAACTGCTAATTAGGGCAATCTTGCATGCTTGCAATAGGTATTTCATACCTCAGGTAAGAGATAGCAGGAGGAAAATATTTTAAGGAAATTGACGGATAAATAACCTGCGATCTTCATACTCCTTTCAAAAAAGCGGCCTACTATATGGTCAGCATATCTTTGATATAACAATACCTAATTTTATTCTATGATCTTCATCCATAATGAACATAACACTGATCCACATCTCAATTTAGCTCTTGAAGAATACGCGCTACGCAACTTTGACCATGATTATGATTATCTACTATTCTACATAAACAGTCCCTCTATTATCATCGGACGCAATCAAAATACGCTCGAAGAGATTAACCATGAATATGTAGAGGACAATGAGATCAATGTGGTACGGCGTATTTCCGGTGGCGGAGCTGTTTACCACGATACCGGGAATCTGAACTTCAGTTTTATCACGAACTATGACAAAAAGAACCTAAATAATTTTCGAAAGTTTACCTCTCCCATCATACGTGTGCTTCAGTCCCTTGGAGTAAATGCTGAATTACAGGGTCGTAATGATATTGTGGCAAATGACCGAAAAATATCGGGCAATGCACAATACTCTACTGTTAAACGGATGTTTAGCCACGGTACCCTGCTATTTGACACGGACCTGGCCGAAGTAAGCAAAGCACTGGATGTGAAGATGAATAAGATAGAATCAAAGGGACATAAGTCAGTGCGCAGCCGGGTCGCTAACATCTCTGAATTTTTAACAGAAGAAATGAATATTCACACTTTTCGGGAAAAACTACTTGAGGGACTATATAAAGACCGAGAAAAATTTGAGACCTATCATTTAACTAATAGTGAGTGGGATGCCGTTTATGAGTTAAAAGAGAAAAAGTATAGCCAGTGGGACTGGAACTTTGGGAAATCACCGAAATTTAATATTCAGCGGGAACGACGTTTTGATATCGGCGAAATTGATCTTCGGTTAGATGTTGCAAAAGGATATATAAAAAATCTGAAAATTTACGGGGATTTCTTTGGGAATAAACCGATAAAACAGCTGGAAGATCACCTCCAGGGAGCTCGATATCACCGGCAAGATCTTTCTCAAAGATTAAAAGATGTGGATATAGAACAATATTTTGGAATGATATCCAAAGCAAATTTTCTTGAGCTACTTTATGGTTCAGATAAGTAATTATCCAAAGCCAATCCCTAAAATTGTGTAATCCACAAATAAGTGAGGGATCATACCTCTTTAGAAACTGAAGGTTTAATACTCGTAATAAGGGCATCATAGCCTGCGCTATGCATTTGGTGCTGAATTTTCTGCTGCGAAGATTCGGAATCACAGAGTGCGATCATGGCTCCGCCTCCTCCCCCTCCGGTTAGTTTTGCTCCCAGCGCGCCGTTTTCCCTGGCAATGCTAATAAGTTCCTCCACCTCGGGAGATGATACATTCAGTGCATTCAAGTAACCATGGTTCAGGTTCATAATGCGCCCCAACCTTTTGAGATCAAACTCTTCAATGGCTTCCTTTGATTCCAGCGCCAACTTATCCATTTTATGAAAAATTTCTCCATACCAGTCGGGCTGTTGCTCGTATTCCTCCCGAACACGCCGTACCATTTTTGCCGTCATGCTTTCCACACCACTTAAGCCAATCACAATTGGAATGGGCTCTTCAAGATTTAGTGTTTCCATCTCTGGGGGAGTCCCCTTCTGAAACATCAAAAGATTGCCGTAAGTCGAAACGGTATTATCAATTCCCGATGCTCCGCCATGTACAATATTTTCAGACTCATAGGATAACTCCCGCACTTCATTGTCGGACAGCCCAATTTGGAAATGTCGATCCAGTGCTCGGATAATTGCCACGGCCAATGCGGCTGATCCGCCCATTCCCATCGCCCGGGGGACCTCCGGTACAACCTCAATATTCATTCCCCGGTCTCTGAGCTCCAGCCGATCCAGAATCATCTCCAAAGATTTATAAATAGAATATTCGTGATCCTCTCCAAATTTAAGCGTTTGTTCCACTCCCCAGCGCGGAATAATAAGCTGTACATCTTTATCCGCCGCCCAAACTTTAGCTTTCATAGTGAGCGTAATGGGAGCAGCAACGGCATGCGTACCATGGACAACGGAATGTTCTCCGGTTAAAATAATTTTCCCGTAGCCAAAGGCCATATCCTCGGCTGTTTCTGATTTGGATGTCTGGACTTTTTTCTGATGTTGTTTGCGCTGGATTTCCTCAATAATTTCTTCGGCCTTCCATACCTTTATTTCTCCGCTTTCCACCAGCCGTTCCAGCACCTGGTCAAAAATATCGGCCGGCGCACCTGCCGTACTGGCAACACTGCGGGCATGGAGCGTCATGTGTCCCCGCTGGATGCCTTCGGTACCGAGAGAGCGAAGAGCTGAAAAATTTTGAGCTAAGCCCACCGCTCCCATGACCTGGGCTAATTCCGTAGCCGACTCTACTCCTAAAATATGATGCGCAATCTCCACCGCTTTGTTAGATTTAAGCGATCCTCCAACAATTCCCACTTTCATAGGGATATCGATGGTCCCAACTAAATCCCCCTCATCATTTTTAAACCAGTTTGTAAGCGACGTATAGTGACTACCCCGCGCGGCATAAGCATGGGCTGCGGCTTCAATGGCGCGCCAATCGTTACCGGTGGCAATAGCAACCGGATCGATGCCATTCATAATTCCTTTATTATGCGTGGATGCACGATAAGGGTCAATAGCAGCAAATTCAGCAGCCCGGATAATTCCATCACGCACTTCCTTTCCGGATGCCTCATTAAAATCCAGGTAGTCGACTGGAATTTCACATCGGGCCCTTACCATCGCGCGATCCGTCAAATTGGATAAAATGCGCAAATAAACCTTTGCGTTAGTAATTTTTTCGATCAGCGGCGCCACTCCTTCGCACATGCTGTTAACGAGGTTAGCACCCATGGCATCACAGGTATTTACCAGCAGATGAACGACTACCATACTCCCCGGATGTCGCGATTGCGGATAAATCATTACTTCTATATCTACAGCGCCGCCGCCCCGCTCTACCATATTGGGATGCAAACTGTTAGCCAAGTTTATGATCTCTTCCTTTTTCTGCAGCAGCAGGTGCTGGACCTTCATAGGATGGTCGACATCCACCAGCTGTATTTGCCCGATAAGAATTGGATCATCGGCATCCGCTGTAAATCCTCCTGATTTACGTACTACTTTAGCTGCCGAACTCACAGCTGCCAGTATAGAGGGCTCTTCCACCACCATAGGTACTATATAAGGCTGGTCATTTATGACAAAATTGAGACCCAACCCCATTGGCAAGCCAAAGACGCCAACCACATTTTCAATCATTTTGTCTGCCTCTTCCCGAGACAAAATTTGCTGCTGACTCAGAAGAGTTGTTAGCTGCTCCCGGGTAATAAGGTTCTTCTCGCGAAGTAAATGTAATCGTTCTTCAATACTTCGCTTATAGAATTTGGGAATACGAGATTGATCGGCAGAATTTTCTGTAGAGGATTTCTTGCTATTTATATTAGCCGATTCCATAAGGTTCTGTAGAGTTTACATCTTCGGTCTGAACTGATAGATTAAGCAATTCAAAAGAGCTTTCTTCTATAGCTTCTGAAATAGACTTGCATGTTTCGGAACTGCGACAAAACGCGGTTCCAATATCTCCTCCGCCTGCGCCGGATGGCTTGTAATAGCCACCTTTGTTTATAACTATCTTTGCAATTTGTTCATGAACGGAAGAAAAGATATCTGCTTTGCTATGGTTGGTTAATTTTCGTTCAATATTTCCAAAAGCTTCTATAACATCGAGAAACTTTTTAGTATTACCCAAACGAAAAGCCCGGCATCCGGCTTCAGATAAGTCAGCCATTTCGTTCATTATACCTTTATACATCGCTGTTTCTTTCATTCGAAAAGTACGCATTTTGCGTACCATCGTACGGGTAGATACAGATTTATCCGTCCATATGGAAAGCATATACAAATCATTAGGCCAGTGCACTTGCTGGATTTCTTCATTTGTCCCTTCAATAAGTTCTGGCATCCGATATTGTATGATCCCTCCGGTTGAGCTAGCTGCAATATCTACTCCGCTGCCAATCTTACCCTGTGCATACCGATGTGCGTGTAACGCTTTTTGAAAAAAATCAGTACTCGAGAAGGTGCTATTGAGCAGTTCCTCGATAGCGGATAGCAAGGCCACAGTTAGTGCGGCGCTTGAGCCCAACCCCATTTTTTTACCACTAATCGGATGAAAGAAATCGGCGGTATCAATACTGATATCAAAAGCGGGAACATTCTTATCCAGTTTCTGGCGGATGTATTTTAAAACCGACAAAACAAAATTCAACTGATTTCGCTGTAATTCTGTATGTCCATTGGTCAAGGAAATATCACCCTTTTCAGAAAGTAGAAAAGAGAAGTCCGGTATATCTAAATTCGGAGCCTCAATACGAAAAACATCATTTTGACTGGGACGTAGTTTAATCGTACAAAATTTATTAACGGTAGCAACAAGTGCAGGCGCTTGTTCGAGTACCGCATACTCCCCAAGCAAAATTAGCTTTCCGGGGGTTTTAACCGTAATTGTAGAATCAGCCATATATTAAAATTTATTTCTTTACTTCTGTTACTTTCGCATCGTCCCCAATGCCACTGGTTATAACTTTTTGCAGGCCTGTTACCGAAGTCAATGCCTGCTGAACATCCTCTATATCAGCCGGTTTACACAGTACTTTAATCTGGGGACCCGCATCAATAGTAATATACGCTTCGATACCTCTTTTGCGTAAGTCCCGAATCTTATGAATACTTTCCAAGGTGGCAGCATTCCAATATAAAATTGCAGGACGTGCAGACATAGCCAATCCATGCATCTTCAAGGCGCTATGCTCCGCTAATTCCCCCATTTGGGTAAAATCTCTTTTTGCCAGTGCATCCCGCATCCCTTCAAGGTCTTGTTCTGTAGAAGTAATCCAGGAATCATAATAAGGAGCCGTTTTTCGGCTGCGCTCCATTCCTTCAGTTGACCCAATTTTTTTAGGAGTAGCATCGGTGATACCTATAACTACCCGTAAATCCCAGTAATCTTTGCCATAAAGGGTGGCTGCATAATCTTCGCTTCCGGATAAATCCTTTCCACTCTTCATTTCCACAAATCCCCCGAATATAGAACGAGCAGCTGATCCCGATCCGCGTCGTGCGAGGGAGGACAATATCGATCGATCAGTTGGTTTATTCCACACTTTAGCTGCAGCTATGGTAAGAGCAGCAAAACCTGAAGCCGAAGAAGCAAGTCCCGCAGCGGTAGGAAACGAATTCTTACTGGTAATATAGGCCCGATCCCGTTCTTCCGTACCAACAATGATATCCAAAAAGTCAGAGATGCGCTTTAATCCCTCTCCGGAAACAGGCTTTCCATCCAGCTCGAAATAATCCTTTTGAAAGCTGGAATCTATCCGGATTTCTGTTTCTGTTTTCAGGGCATCCAAGGTCAGTGAAATAGATCCGGTAGCTGCCAAATTCTTTTCTAATGAGCGTTTTCCCCAATACTTGACCAAGGCAATGTTTGCATGGGCTTCCGCTTTTACCTGGCAATCCGCAGATTCTCGGGAACCTATTTTCGTTTTATTATCCACTAAAGGGAATTCTAAACTTTCTGAATATTAAGCTTATAAAGATACAGTTATTTCACGAAGATGTGTAATAGCGTGAGTAACTCTACCCTATATAACCTTTAACTGCCGGCTGCCTGTTCGATAGCTGCAATTATCCGCGGATGCTGATCTTCAAGCTTTTTCCGCTGATGAACCACTTCTCCTTCTTTATTTAATACAGTAATCATGTTGGAATGGGTAAAGTCAGTATCACTGATCCGTTTGTATTTTACCCCTAGAAGAGCCGCTATCTCCAATACATCTCCCTGATCTCCGTTCAATAACGTCCATTTATCTTCAGACAGATTATTTTCATAGGCAAAATTGGTGAGGCGCTGGGGTGTATCCCGCTCAGGATCAATGGAAATAATAGCAAAATTAGTCTGTGATAATATCTCTTCAGACAAGTTATCCCGGATACGCTTCATATCAGCCAAAATACGGGGGCAAGCATGTTCACAATGGGTATATACCATTGCAACGAGCTGTACCTTCCCACGCAATCTATCCAAGGCTACGATCTCTCCATGACGGTTTTTCCATTGGCTACTCACATTATAAATTGACTCATCGGTCGGTTCAATAGCGTCCATTTCCATATCCGCGTGAGCTGCGTGCTCATCACCCGCCATAGCCATTTGACCTGATTGAGATTGAGCGGTTTGTTGTTTCTCACCACTGCTACAAACTCCCAGAAGAAGTGCGACAACTGCGAAGAAAAAGCCAATGCTTTGATAGCTATATGTCTTCATATTTAATGATGTTTATTCCTTATCCTTGGCGCATCGAAATCCTAAATTCCCCACCGAGAAATCAGCTTCCAGACTGCCCCGAAAAGCATAACGCAAAAAAGCGGCATAATTCTCCTTGTCAGAATCTGTTGCAGCCGAACTTCCCGCGGCACAATAGAACTGTTTAAGCTCGCCCTGATCTGCCCGCGATTCTCCGCTTATAAATACGGTATTAAAGTCTTGCACCCACTCCCATATCAACCCATGCATATCATATATCCCATGGTAATTGGGCTCACCTTCTCCCACAGAGGGCATCTGATCTGGATTCGGCCGACTGTACCAATCCAATATTTGCTGAGCGAATACTTTATCACGACTGGCGAGTGGTTTGGATGCACTGGCTGAAGCTATGTATTCCCATTCATACAATGTTGGCAAGCGTTTCCCTTTCCATTTGGCATAAGCACGGGCAGCAAACCAGGTTACATTTGTTACAGGTGCATTGGGATTGATATTCCCCAGCTCCAATACTCCTTTCCAGTGCCGGAGGTAATCTTCACCAGCAAAAACGCTCTTGACCTGTGATCGTCTCCACTTTTCGTTTTCCTCTACAAATTCCAGGAATTCGGCGTTCGTGACCTGGTGCGTGTCCATATAAAAGGATTCTACTGTGGTACTATCATCAGTAGAGCTAGAAAAAGGCATAAAGGTTCCTTTTTCTACCGCAACCATCCCCTCCGGCTGTCCTACAGCACAAAGAGTTAACCCCCAGATTATGATAATTAAGAGCGATAAAAATTTTTGACACATATTACTAAATGCGAGCTATCATTTATCTAACTTATTCAATTGGTCCTTCCTCTCGAACGCGCTCTACATCTTCGGGGGTCACCCGGCCGCCCTCATTATCAAAACTATTGAGAAGATAAGTTGTTACGTTAGCGACCTCTTCGTTCGTAAGGTTTTGTCGGGGCATTACGCCATCATAAGTTTCCCCATTGACCGTAATTTCACCCGAAAGTCCGTGTACAATCGCGCTTATCCCACGATCTGGATTTTCATTCAAATAATCAGACTTTGCCACTGGTGGGAAAGCCCCTTCAATACCCGATCCATCTTTCATATGACACGATTGACATACGGAAGAATAAACTGACTTGCCCCTTTCGATACGTTCCTCAATTGTCTGTGCTGCAGGTTCCTCACGTTTTTCTTGCGGAATAGTTTGTACTGCACCGCCTTCGGGTTGATATACCTGTTCCAGCTGTTGTCCGGTATATATATTTTCGTCTTCTTCACCCGAAACAGACAACGTTGCAAGTGCTCCTTTGTTAAAAGCGCGGAAGATCGCGTGATCTACCAGGATATAATCGCCTGGCACTTCCGTTTCAAACTCAACAATTGCAGAACCACCTGCGGGTACGGATGTTGTTTGTACATTTTTCTGTATCCGATCGCCTCCCTCATAATGTACTCGATCAAAAATTTCGCCAATTACATGAAACGAAGAAGTTAGGTTTGGACCGCCATTCCCAACAAAAAGACGAACATCATCACCGGGATTAGAGGTAATCGCATTATCACCAGTCGTTGATCCAACAGAACCATTAAACACCACGTATTCCGGATCTTCTTTAATCGCACGATCCATATCAAATGGCTGCAGGCCGCGTTCCCCGTAGTCTCCCTCGGTATAAAATTCACTCTGCATTACATAGTATTCCTGATCCACTTCCGAAAGTCCTTCGGCTGGTTCAATTAAGATAAGTCCGTACATGCCGTTGGCTATGTGCATCCCGACCGGGGCCGTAGCACAATGATATACGTACAGTCCCGGATTTAATGCTCTAAATGTAAATACCGTTTCCCTACCAGGGGCGGTAAATGTAGATTCGGCTCCACCGCCCGGTCCGTTTACGGCATGCAAATCAATATTATGAGGCAATTTATTATCCGGATGATTCTGCAGGTGAAATTCGATCATATCTCCTTCACGCGCCCGGATAAATTTACCGGGCACTTCTCCACCGAAGGTCCACATAGTGTAAGTAACTCCATCCGCCAACCGTTTTTCTTCCTCGGTAACCTCCATATTTACAACAAGTTTTGTCGCATGATCTCGATCAATGGGTGGAGGCACATTGGGCGGTAACGTTAATTCAGCCTTTTCTTCACCAACTATTTCAGCTGTTTTCGGATCAAAATTATCTCCAGATGAGCATCCAAATAATATGCTGACTATTAAAAGAGTACCACATACCTTGATCATTTTGTTGTAAAAAACCATAATCCCTAATTGTATTATAATTATTTTAAAATCCTGAAAGGCACTATTACTCATTATATCCCCTTAGAAATGGGGTATAATGAAAATCGAGTTGTGATGTATAATCTTTAAAAAACCATCCTCAATCCTTTAGGTAAGGAATATTGTTAAAAGAAAGCAGAGTGTAAAATCAAACAAACAATTTAGACCTTATCAAAGTAGGTCCAGAAATAATAAATTAGGCCGATAGGACTACCATCAGATCTAGTAACCAAAAATAATAATATTTGGAGGTTAAGTTTCTCATCAACTTCCAACTAAAGAGTAAAGAATATTTAAACCCCAGGAGTTGCTCTTCCATCTTTACTCTATTATATGGAGCGTTGTATCAACAGGGATATCTTTTAAGTTTTGGGTATGACCGGAAGGCCAGCGGATGGATAGTTGTTTAACTTCTTCTTTACCCAATCCAAAGAAAAGAGATTTGGTACTGCTGCTTTGATAAGAGCCTCCGGCTTTCACTTCCTGGATGATGATATGCCCGTCAGTTTGCTCAAGGGTTACCCGCGCTCCTATGGCATCCCGGTTCGAAACAGTGCCTTCCAACTTTAATTTTAACCAATGGTTTTGATTTTGGGTACTGTTTAATAACAACTGTGGACTGCCTCCATCAATATTGGAAATCACTAAATCCGGCTTGCCGTTGTTCAAAATGTCGATGAGTGCAAGTCCCCTGGAAACATTATTATTTTGAAAGGTTCCTGAGGAGTGTGTTGCATCTTCAAATCGACCGTTCCCTTGATTCCTAAAGAAAAGATTCTCGGTACCTGTTGGGTTTACATCCCAGACCGGACCTGCGGCCATTACCAGGTCAAGGTGACCACTGTGATTAAAATCTGCAAATTCAATTCCCCAGCCGGATGATCGCCGACTGGGATTTAATCCGGAATAATTTGTTGCGTAATCAAATCGTAGGTCACCGTAATTACGAAAAAGAGAGATCATGGATCCCTCCAGGTTTGTAGTGACCAGATCGAAACTACCGCTGTTATTAAAATCAGCTGTATTGACTCCCATGCTACTTTTAACTTCATTCACTTTAGCAACGGCTCCAAGTTCAGCAAATGTTCCGTCCTCGTTATTGAGATAAAGTCGGTTGCGGCTCAAGTCATTAGCAACGTATAGATCTGGCCAGCCATTGTTGCTGAAGTCAAGCCAGACGGCTGACAAACCTTTACCTCCTTCATTATTAACCCCGGATTCTTTTGTTACATTAGTAAACGTCCCGTCCCCATTGCTTTTAAAGAGGAAAGACTCCTGTGCATCAAAAAAAGCGGGAAAAAGCTGTCGCTCGCCATAATGTTCAGGATTATTGACATCCCAACCCACATTATTGACGATAAAAAGGTCGAGGTGTCCATCACGGTTATAATCGGCCGCAGATGCAGCCGCACTTAAACAGGGATATTCACCACAAAGTCCTTTAAGATTTAATCCTGAAACTTCGGTAACATCTGTAAAGGTATTTCCATTGTTACGGAATAGTTGTCCACCGTCATAGGAAGCAATATATAAATCCTGGCGGCCATCATTATTATAATCGAAAAAAAGTACGCCCTGTGCATAGCCCTTAATATCACTTAATCCCATCTCTTCCGTAATATCTTTAAATGTACTATCTCCCATGTTTTTGTATAGGCTGGGTGGGGAAACTGTTTCATCGGAGTGCTCATCAAAGGAAGGCATACTTATAAAAAAGATATCTTCGTAGTCGTCCCCATCCACATCGCCTACAGCCATCCCCCCTGCCATTACCTCCAGGTAGGAAGGATTCGAACTATTCACTTTTGCACGTTTAAAGTTGTTAAGCCCGGCTTGTTTGGTAATATCTTCGAAAGTAAAGGTTTGCCCAGCTTCCGCTGAGAGAGCATTTCGGTTTGTCTCTTCAGCAGAAATCCAGGGTTCATCGAAAACCAGGTTTAGAACCGGTAATTCGTGTGGACCATAGTTATTAATTGCAAAAAGAAGCTGAGCAAAGAGAAAGAGAGTACCAAAAACTTTCACTTTTGTTGGCAGGGTACCGTTATTCATGAGTTGGTTATCCATAATAAGTCATCAGGTATTCAACAGTTAAGCCCGTAGCAATTCCCATCAGGAATGTAGCCACCATCAGCAATAAAGGTGCGGCATGTCCCACATCTTTCTTAAGCATAAAGTAGCTGACGATGCTGACCGATGGAGCCGTAACTATAAGTGCCGTGGCAGGTCCTAAACCCATCCCAATAAACAGAAAACCCAATACTAAGGGTATTTCAAAAAGCGTGGGGATTGCTATCATAGTCCCAAATGCCGACACCACAATAATTGCAAAAAAACCACTCCCGAGATATGTTTCTACTACTCCTGGGGGAAGCATTAAACGTATTATTGCTGCCAGGAACATAGCACCCGTCATCGGTAAAAACAGCCGATAGGCAATCTCTACACTGCTATTCCACCAATTTTTCAAGGCTAATAATCCAGCTTCTGTCCATCCCAGATTATCTTGTCCACCGTCCAGGACTGTACAGCTTTGGAGATTAGCAGAATCGGCTTTTTTTTCAAGGTAGTCCGAAGAAGAAATAAGTTTCCAGCTGTTTCTGTAATAAACAGCAAGTTTTACGACCAGTGGAGTTAAAACAACCACCAGAAGTATTGAGGCTACGATTCTTCCCCATGCTGCCGGACCGGGAAATAAAACAAATATGGTAGTTAAGCCCATGATATTCAGCAGTGCCGCTCCCATTACCACTCCCAGTGTAGTTTCGGGATTGGCTCCACGCTCTTTCCAACCGAGCGCTACAGGTACCGAGCAGGCACTACACATCATAAGAGGTGCACCGAGCAGTCCACCGTACGTAGAACCTTTGGTTCCTTTGGAATTTAACAATCTCCTAATCAGCCCCTGGGGTAAAACAAGGCTGGTAATAGCACCGCCGATTAGAAATGCGAAAGCCATTCCTATGGCATTGTTATCGGTCATGTTTATCCCGGTTGGTATCCATGAAAGCCAATAAGGCCAACCATCACGCGATACAATTTCTGTAAACGTATTTGGTGCACCCGTCGCCAGTACTGTAAGTATCTCAGACTTTGCCTGTACTGCTGGCCAGCGGGTATAATGCATAAAAATCCACCAGAGAAAAAGAGTGATCCCAATCCCAAACCATGTTTGTTTCGGGACAGCATATATTCCCCTCACCGCCTTAGAATAAAGTGACTGCATTGCAATAAAACATATTTAAGAGTATTTTATATTAAATATAGATTAACCAGATATCTTAATCAACAAAAATAAGAATATTTAAAACTCAACGTTCGGCCTAGATAAAATAGCTAATTTACTGGTACCTGAATTTACTTCAATTAATCCACTTGATATGAAATTCCCCAATAACCTCTCTTCTCCGCAAATTCCTTTAGAAGATCACCAAAAATTATCTGATTTGGGAATTATCAAAAGCTTTAGTGCCGGAAAAACAATTGTCAATGAGAACGCTCACATTCGCTCGGTGCCCATCGTACTTGAAGGAAGTGTTAAAGTCATGCAATCGGATGACGAGCTAAAGGAGATGGTTTTATATTATTTACGTCCCGGTGAAACGTGCGTGATGTCGGTACTGGCCGGATTATATCAGGATACCAGTAAAGTAAAGGCTATTGCTGAAGAGGATTGTAAAGTTTTGTTTATTCCCGTTAATACCTTTAATGATCTCATCCGAAAAAATCCTGGATGGCTAAACTACATTTTCCAAATTTACCATAAACGCTTTGAAGAACTGCTTGGCGTTGTTGATGCTGTAGCATTTAAGAATATGGATGAACGGCTACTTAAGTTCCTGGAGAAAAGAGCTGATTTATCAAATTCAAGGACCTTATCCATGACACATGAACAGCTGGCCCAAGAACTTGGTACAGCCCGTGAAGTGATATCACGCCTGTTAAAAAAGATGGAAGCAGAAGGCCTTGTAGAGCTCGGTAGAAATAAAATTACTCTTATGTAACAATTGTCACTGACATTGTTGGTTTGAAGATGTAATTTCTGATGAAATGAAATTATAAAACGATATTTAATGCAAACCAGAACCAAACAATCTTTTTTTTCAAACTGGCATTTAAGGCGGTGGGTGGCACTGATTGTTGGAATATTTTTTATGATCCAGGCTATCCGGTTTTCAGATATAATCTCCGGAATAGCGGGGGCTTTCTTCCTATTCCAGACATATACCGATAGTGGTTGCTTGGTCGGAAATTCTTGTACCCCACCCTCAGCTGATCACAATAAAGATGAGCAAAACAAAATTGAAGAGATTGAATTTACCGAAATAAAATAACCGTAATCATGACTACCGAAAAACAAAAAATTACTTTCTCGGATGTGATAAACAGCGATACACCGGTACTGGTAGACTTTTATGCCGATTGGTGTGGTCCATGTAAAATGATGTCCCCAATTCTCAAAAAGTTGAAAAATGAGATGGGCGATAAACTCAATATCATCAAAATAGATACGGAAAAAAACGCTGATGCCGCTATTAAATACCAAGTGCGGGGCGTCCCTACCCTTATACTGTTTCACAAGGGACGTATTCTCTGGCAGCAATCGGGAGTTGTACAGCTCCATCAGCTTAAACAGGTTCTAAATCAAAAACTACAGGAATTATGAGCAGCCAGGAACACTTTTATAATGTAGACCTTAACTGGAAAGAAGGACGAACCGGAATTCTCTCGTCTCCCAAACTATCTGAGGAGATTGAAGTCGTTACTCCACCTGAGTTTGAGGGCGGTATCGAAGGTAAATGGTCGCCCGAGCACTTGTTTGTAGCTTCCATAAGTAGCTGTTTGATGACAACCTTTGCGGCCATTGCTCAATATTCAAAACTCTCATATGAGTCGCTCATGATTAGGGCAACCGGAAAAATGTCTAAAAATGAGGATGGAAAATTTATGATGAGCGAAATAGTATTGAAACCTGAACTTATGATTTCAGATGGAAAAATTTCCGACAAAGCGCAACGTATTCTAGAAAAAGCTGAATCAAATTGCTTGATTTCAAGATCCATAAAATCAAAAATAGTTTTTGAACCTAACGTTCTAATAGGCACCTTAAATTAACATTTCTATAAAATTAATAAATCTATCATTATGGCAAATGTAAACGACATTGGATTAGACAAAAGTAAATCCAAAAAACTGGGAGAGAAACTAAACGAATTACTGGCCAATTACTCGGTATTTTATCAGAATACGCGGGGCTATCACTGGAATATCAAAGGAGATACATTTTTTGAATTACATGAAAAATTCGAAGAACTCTATAACGATCTCGTCGTTAAAATAGATGAAGTCGCAGAACGTATCTTAACGCTGGGTTACACTCCGGATCACCGGTATTCCAATTATGTGGAATTATCTGATATAAAAGAGAGCACACAGGTTTCGGATGGGAAAAAAGCGGTACACGAAATTTTAGATGCCTTTAAAGTAACGCTGAAGCTGCAGCGCGAAATTTTGGAGCTTTCTGATGACGCCGGTGATGAAGGAACCAACGCGCTGATGAGTGACTACATACGAGAGCAGGAAAAATCGGTCTGGATGTATTCCTCATACGTTGACAAGTAATTCTTAAAACTGGATATACATCATCAGTATGATCCATTACAATTTTAATTATCTAAACAAGTAATACTATGTCATATCACTTTAGTAAAAAATTGGATCTATCCTTTGAAGAAGCCATCGACAAAACAACGGCTGCTTTAAAAGAGGAAGGGTTCGGCGTGCTAACCGAAATCGATATTAAAGCCACACTCAAAAAGAAACTGGATGTGGACTTTAAAAAGTATCAAATTCTTGGAGCCTGCAATCCACCGTTAGCACACCAAGCCCTGAAGGCAGAGCCTCATATTGGATTAATGCTGCCGTGTAATGTTATTGTACAGGAACATGAGAATGGTGAGGTCGAAGTCTCTGCGGTAGATCCGGTAGCCTCCATGCAGGCTATCGAAAATGATGAACTGGGCGACGTAGCCGGTGAAGTCAGCTACCTGCTAAAAAAAGTAATCGATAGTTTATAACGACAACAAGCAGTTAGCTAATTACGGCTGCAGAGGACGAACCTGTACATCCGTATAATGAAAATTTTGCGAACATTGCAGAATATGAATGGTTGATTCCGCCAGTTCGTCGGGCTGTAACTTATTTTTATTGGAGTCCGAAAAACCGGTATCTACCGAGCCTGGCGACAGACAGGTAACTTTTATCCCGAAATCACGCAGCTCCTGATGCAGTGAACGGGAAATACCTACAACGGCATGTTTGGTCGCCGAATAGCAGCTCATCCCTGCAATGCCGTTGGTCCCGGCACCCGAAGATATATTGATAATATGTCCCTCTTCATGGGTTTTCATTTGTGGGATGACCAGCCGGCTTACATAGAAGATACCGTGAACATTCAAATCGAAGAGATAGCGCCATTTTTCCGGCGGCATCTCTTCCATTAGTCCTTTATATCCCAAACCGGCATTATTTATCAGGATATGGATCTGACCTCCAAACAATTCCTCGGTCTGTTGGTAAGCCACCTCCACCGATTCCTGTTGTGTAAGATCTGCCTTGATATGGTAAAAATGTTCATGGTGAAAATCTTTCGGTTCAGTGCGACTCCATCCGACCACCATAACACCATTATCCAATAATGCTTTAGTAATAGCCAGTCCAATGCCTCGGCTCGCACCTGTCACAAGAGCTGTTTTATTCTCCAAATTCATAGCTGAATATCTATATATTTTAAGTCTTAGCGATATTCTGTCCTCTGGCTATATCAATACCAACCATTATCTCAATATTTGATATCCAAGGAATAAATTGTTCCCGCACAATAATTTCTATGGCCAAACAGACCATGGAATACGGAGGAGAATAAGGAAGATACCAAGTCCGTAATAAATAAGAATTTTCTTATAACGCCCAGCATCGTCTTTGCCATTTTTAGCTTTGGAATATCCTACGGTGATCAAAATGATCCCAATAATCATTGTTAATGGATGTTCCAGCATATACAATCGTGACATTGCATCTCCCATCGCTTCACCTGAAAAATTGGATATTCCCATAGGAGAAATAAAATAAAGCACCAATCCAATCAAAAGCTGTATATGTGCCGCAATAAGCCCTGCCAGTGATATTTTACGAGCGCTTTCGGTAAATGTTTTTTTATTAATAAAATTAATGAGTGTGTAGAAAAACACACCCAATAGAACAGCAAGAACAATATAGGCTATATAGGAGTGCAGATGTTGAAAACCGATATACATACAATCAGGGTTTAGATGGATGGTTTAGTTGGATGGCTCAATAATAAGAAACTGATGGGGCAACGGAAACTTTAAAGTGTTCATTAAATTTTAGGAACTTAATAGACTAAAACTTCAAAGCCATATCATTTTGTCTCTACTGAGTCAGCTAAATGCTCATTACCTTCAACAACCGACTTTAACGACTGGACGAATGCCTCCGGATCATCAGGAGAAATGACAATTTGCTCATTTTCGATCTTAATGAGCACCGTCTTATCTCTGTGCGTTACGTAGGCTGTATAATTATTTAGAATACTGTTCCTAAAATATCCGATGTAGCCAAACATTCCTCCTATCCCCCAAGTACGGATAGATCCCATCATGGCAAGCGGTTTATATTCAATGCTTTGAATATCATTAATCAAAATATCTTTGGACCAACCCAACCGTAGCACTTTTAACTTTCCCTCTTGAATGCTATATCCATAAACCCCAAAAACAGCACATCCCAAGATAATACTCCAGGTTATTATGGTAGGAATGGTATTAGGAACAAAATAATTGAGTACCAACAGCATTGTGCTAATTCCTCCCGTCAGCGTAATTAGTAACCAATCCCAGGGAGCTTTAAATCGTTTTCGTGTTCCAGGCATAACTTCTTCCTATGTTTTAATTATCGCCAAGTTCTTTATTCACTGCAGGAGCTACCTCAGTAGCAAAAAGCTCAATAGAACGAAGCAACTTTTTGTGAGGGATACTGCCTACACTCATCTGTAATAAAAAGCGGTCGTGACCAAATATTTCATGCTGAAACAGGATTTTATCAATTATTTCCTGGGGACTTCCGACCACATTTGCCCCTCTAAGCGTTCGACTGGCTTCAAACTGGTCACGCGTCATCGGCGACCAGCCCCGTTCTTTTCCAATTTTGTCCATCGTAACTTTAAAAGCGGGAAAAGCAATATCCGCTGCTTCCTGTGAATCTTCAGCAACAAACCCATGTGAATTAATACTCAGTGCCGGGGTTTCTTTCCTATTTTCCCGGGCCCCTTTTTTGTGCAAATCTGCCAGGGATTTAAAACGCTCCGGCTGCCCACCTATAATGCCCAATGCCAGCGGCAATCCCAATGCACCCGCCTGATAAGCTGATTTGGGCGTGCCGCCCACCGCTTGCCAAATAGGAATTTGATCCTGATACGGTTGAGGATACACCGAGCGATTGTCAATATCCGGACGATGTTTGCCACTCCAGGTGATTCTTTTGCTTTCTCGGAGTTCCAGCAACAAATCCAGTTTTTCTTCAAACAACTCGTCGTAATCATTGAGGTCGTATCCAAAAAGCGGAAAAGACTCCACAAAAGATCCACGCCCCACCATAATTTCAACCCGTCCTTTTGAAAGCAGATCAATGGTGGAGAACTGCTGGTATACCCGCACTGGATCTTCAGACCCAAGCACCGTTACCGCGCTACTCAGACGAATCTGTTCGGTGCGCGCCGCCGCGGCAGAAAGAATGGTAGAGGGAGCAGAAGACAAATATTCTTCACGATGATGCTCACCGATTCCAAAGACATCAAGCCCGGCTTCATCGGCCAACTCTATCTCTTCCATCAGGTTTTCGAGTCGCTGGGCCGGGGAAAGTGTTCCGTTTATTTCGGGATGCGGGGTATTTTCAACAAAGGTATATATGCCAAATTCCATCTACACTTTCACTATTTTTCTAAATCAGTTTTATAAGTCTTTTTATTGCTATACCACTTCCGGGAGAAAGTCTTCAATGGCTGCCGGCTCGCGTCCCAAGAGCTTACCCAAAGCATCGTGCGTGTAGTTCAATGCTCCGTTGACAAAAGTAGTTGCAACGCTCGTACTCAGCGCAATGGTTTCATCCGGCAACCCTGCCTTTTCCAAATTCTTTTGAAAATCAGCAATGGATAGATCGTGGTAGGTAATATCATTGCCCGTTTCTTTGCTTATCAAATCCGCAATTTCTTCGAGGTCATAAGCTTGTCCCGAGGTTATCTCATAAACCTCATCTTTGTGCTCATCCCGGCTCAACAAACCATTGGCAAGAGCTTCGGCCATCTCCGAACGCAGAGCCAGATTTATTTTCTGCCCTCCGGATGGAAAGTACCATTCGCCGGTATCCAGCGCATCTCCCAAAAACATCGGTAGAAATTCACCATAGAACGTATGGCGATAGATCGTAGAATCAATTTCTGCATTCTTAAGAATGTTTTCGGTTTCATGATGATCCGGTGACAACGGACTTAGCTCCTCGTCGGCATGTACTATGCTTGTATAAAAAATATGATTCACCTCAGCTTCCTCAGCCGCATTGATCACATTTTTATGCTGCTGCACCCGCCCCTCCAGTGAACTTGAAGAAATCAGTAGCAGTGTATCCACATTTTGCATTGCCTCTTGAAGAGATGCATAATCGGTGTAATCGCCAATCCTTATTTCAACACCTTTTTTCTTGAGCTCAGCACCCTTTTCCTCACTCCTGACTAAACCTGCTATATCTTCAGAAGGATCCTGTTTCAGCAAAAAATCTATGGCCTGTGATCCTAAATTCCCGTTTGCTCCTGTTACGAGTATCATAATATCTTTATTTATATTTACCAGATTATTACCTCTTTCACCAATATATACCGAAAGCTGATTGAACCAAATTCGTTCCTTCAAAATTGTTTAAAAAACAGTGTTTTTCTATTTCTATTGATTATCTGGATGTTTAATAGCATCAGTAAAAACTATTTAGCAGATCATCAGAAATAATATTCAAAAATACTAACAGATTTCTATCTTGAAGTAATTCCAACGCATTATCAAAACCAATACCTATGCGCCCACTAGATACATCTATTGAACGAACCCTGCCCTTTAGCAGTGATAAAAAGCTGCGTAAAAAATTTATGATTGTAGATAAAGATATACCTGGCAATATTCGGTGGGGACGCCTGCTTGAAGAACTCGATAAGCTGGCCGAGGATATCGCGCTCGATTATGTACATCAGTTTGAACCGGAGGCCCGCGTAGTTACCGCTGCGGTGGATGATATTGCCCTGCACGTTCCGGCCGATATTACAAAGGATGTCTATTTGCGGGCCCGGATTAATTATGTGGGACGCACTTCCATGGAGGTCGGGATACGAGTGGATCAGGACAAAAAAGCGGAACACTCATTGGCGGCTTGTTATTTTACCATGGTTGCCCGGGTTGGGGAAGGTAAGAAAGCAAAAAGCCTCCCCATCCCTCCCCTGGATTATGAAAGCGATCTGGAAAAGGAACGGTACGAAGCGGCGATAGAACGACGTAAATCGTATCGTAAACAGATGGATGCGCTGGAGGAACCTCCCAGCAAGGAGGAGTTTCAACATCTGCGCGAATTACACCAGGCCCAGGAAGCGGAAGATTTTAAAGGACTTTTAGCGGGAAACCTTATCCGAAGCAATATGGAGCGGATGTATCCGGATCACGAGAATGTCCCGAAAAAGATATTCGGGGGCTACGTCATTCGTCGCGCTTTTGAACTCTCACTCATGCATGCCGAAGAGATCGCTCCCCATCGGCCCGTTTTTGTACGCGTCAACCGGATTAACTTTCTGCAGCCCATACGCATCGGGGACAAGCTTGATTTTACGAGTCGCATCGTTTATACAGGCGATACTTCCATAAGTATTGAAATTGATATCGAACGTACCAGCATGGACAAGATAACCAAAGCTCTGTCTAATACCTGTGTATTTACCTTTGTCAATGTAGATGAAAATATGGAACCACAGCCCGTTCCAAAGGTTTATCCCACTACCTATGCGGAGGACGAACGCTACCTTAAGGCCCATCGTCGCCGGAAAGAACACCTTGACACTATTTAGGTAATTTATTATCGCAGACTCCTCAAGTCAGCCCACTAAACTTAAAGGGGAAATACATTTTAAGTATCTCCCCTTTTATATCGTATTTACTGATTGCTAACTCAGTTAAAAACGAACACTGATATCTCCAAATAGTACCCGGCCCGGTTCGGCAATAGTCATTCCTGAATATGGGTTTTTAGCATTCAGGTGATTGATGTACTGGCGATCTAACAGGTTTTTCACCCCAGCCTGAAGCGAAATACTATTAGTAATATTCCACCCGCCTTGTAGATCAAAAACCGTATATCCTTCAGTGGATGTTTCTCCCCGTGCCGTTGCAACACGTTCCTGTTCACTTACAAACTTGGCTGTGCTCTCCAGAAATAGTGGCTGCTTTGAAAATTCGTAGCGCAGCCCAACGGTCCCGGAAAGAGGAGATACGCCCAGGGCCGGTTCATCGAGCTCTGTATCCTGTCCCCACAGGTAACTGAGTGAACTGTTAATTGTCAGTGGTTCGACAATACGATAGCAAGCTGAGATATCAAATCCTGCAAAACGCGCTGAACCGTTAATGTATTGATACACCGTTTCGGGACTCAGCGGCAGTCGTTTGGGAAAGTTGGTAGCTTCAAGCGTAATGTAGTTATCCATATGGCGGACAAATCCATTCAATGAAAGGTTGATATTTTCATATCTCCCGTTAAGCCATAAATCCGCCTGCGTGCTGCGCTCAGGCTCCAAGTCGGGATTACCGACAAATTCAGCGCTCATCTGGGCTTTACTTGCGGGAATACGGTCAGAATAGCGTTCCGTAGCATCAGCTGTGCGGACCACCGAGCCAAGCCCCAGACCAACCGACCAGAAATCAAAGAACTGGTAATTCAGTGTTCCTGAAGCGCTGAAATTAGCTTCCCGACTGTCCAGATTAGTAGCGATATTCTGCTCAAAAAACTGGCTGATGGTATCAGCATCCGCACGTACAAAATCCATCCGCCCGGTAGCGGTAGCGCTGAGTTTTTCAGAGAAAGAATAACTGAGGCGATTGAATATACCTAAATCTGTTATGGTAGCTTCGGGCCACATCAGGTCAAAAAACAGCTTTTGCCCATTGTCGCGGCGACTTAGTCTCCGTGTTGCATCCCGATAAGAACTGTATATATCGGTCCCTACTTCCCAGTCCCACTGATCTCCGGTTTCAATCATTGCAGCCAGCTTTCCCCCGGATACATAATTGTCCGCTTCGACTTCTACATCCAGCGCAAAAGGAGGCATGCGATCGGGATCAGGTTGGGCGGTCGGTTTATTATCATTATCCATACCATGGCTAACATTATTGATGTAAGCTTTGGCCTGTAGGTTTCGAATAATATTATTCTCAGGATTCCATTCCCAATCCAGAGAACCATTATAGGTGTTAAAATAGGTGGCATCGAGGAGTCGCCCGGGATAATCGATATCTTCCTGGTTTTGATATCCTAATGAAGCGGTAATCCGGCTGTTTGAGGTGACTTCATAACTTACCTTTCCACGGATCTCACGTGACAAATAATCACCGGGAATGTTCGTTCCGTTTCCAGAGGCGTAATCGTCACCAGTACGCCAGGCACCGCTGACCATATACCCCACTTTTCCAGATTGTCCATAGAGCGAAGCGGCCTCTTCGAGAGTATTGAAATTGCTGTCGTATCCACTGGTCAGGTTGCCCCCAAATGCTGTATTCAGATTATTCAACGACTTTGTTTCTACCCTGATGGCACTCATATTCCCAGCGCCCCAGCTCAGCGCATAGGGACCTTTTACGATTTCAATATTTTCGATCATCGTTGGATCAAGATGGCTGAGAGGGGAATCCATACGGGCAGGTCCGGCCGGAAAAATGCGGGTTCCATCCAAATAGGTACCCACTTCTGTTTCACGAAGGCCGCGTACCACGGGATCAAGTCCCACGGGTCCGCGACGAACGGCATCCACACCATTTACACTCCGCAACAATTCACCCGAATCGCGAGGATTGGCTTTTCTTATTTCCGCTTGACTTACGTTGGCATCTACGTTGAGATCGGGACGAAGTGCCGTAACCGTTATACCACCAAGCATCATTTCGGATGGATGCAGTTCTATGGTCAGCTCAACGGTTTCTCCGCCGCTAATAGCAACCGATTGCCGTATCTGTTGATAACCTACAAAAGAAATCTCAACATCGTAATTTCCCGGTGCTATCGACGGAATGGTAAAGTTGCCCTCAGAATCGGTCGCCGCACCTTTACTAAGCTCCGGAATAAAAATATTGGCTCCCGGAATAGGCTCAGAAGTTTCGGCATCAACGACGGCTCCCTCAAGAGTCCCTTTGGATTGGGCGAAAACGGCATAAGGTAGTAGTATACCTAAGAATAAAATTAAAAATAAACGTTTTTTGTGTTCAATCATTGTTATAGTCTGGTCCTTATCCGCTGAAAATCTGCAGCAGACTTTGTTAAAAGTTGTTCTTTTAAATGGATTGAGATATAGTTCTCTCCTCCTGTATTGGTCTGATAACAAATAGTGCAGGATAAGTTGAGAGAAAAATACTATGCAGTGGGTACGAACTGTGGCGGGGGGACCAGCGGATCAGAAATCCAGAGAGACTTCAGTTCTGATCGGAAAGGACTGAAATAAATTTTGTGGTAAAGGGGATCAATGGCAGAATTATTAGTATCCACAGCCAGCAAATTTATCCGGTATTGAATCAATAAAGATGTAGCTGATCGTGAGGTATTTTGATCATCTGAGTTATTGGATACATTTTCTACCATACAGCTTCCGTCACATTCATCATCAGGACTATCTTCATGATGATGCATTTGCATTTTAGATGCTGTCTCTGTCCCCATATCCATATGCGCATGCTGCAAGCAGTGCAGCGTACAGGGGATGGTAAAGCCTGCGACGCTTACAAAGACACTAAAGATAAGCGATATGGAGAGTAGTTTATTTTGCATCACCAAAAAATATAATCCGCATGTAAAATTATTATGAACCTTGCATAATTCAGATTCATTTTCTGTACTTAACTTAATATAAATTAAATAGAAAAATTTGTTTGGCTGATCTATTTATCCAACTTCATCACTTTCACCTTCCACTCTTTGGGCATCGTTTCCAGATACTCCCATTTAAACGGTTCGTCACTTTCGGCCTCCATCTGATAGTATAGCGGCTTCGGATCGTGGTCATTGATAAACACAAAGGCTTCCCCCGGTTTTAGCTCATCAAAAGCATCAAAAACCATATCGTGTCGTTTTGCGGGGATATGCGGACGCACATCAAATGAATTAACCACAGAAATATCCTCAAGCGCCGGATCCGTTTCCTCTTTTTTAGTCACGTGGATAATATATTCTCCCGGCCGGTCTTTTTTATATATCCATGTGTATTCCCCATCGAATTTTCTCTTAAAAATTTTGCGAATTTCTGCCGGATCTTTTTCCGATATGATCTCCATAGTATCACCTTTCAACATCATCCCATAGCGATGAAATACAGCATATTTCCAGTCTTTGCGGTCTGCCTTCCGAAGATCCATTAGGGTAGAAAAATCATCGAATTCACGCCCTTGTGATTCTTCAGTACGGGTCACACGCACCTTCCACTCCTGTCCACCGCGTTGCAGGTACTCCCAGCCGACTACATCGCCGTAAATCGATCGAAATTCATAATATAACGGCTTTGGATCGTGGTCGTTGACGAAGACAAAGCTGTCGTCCGCCGGTAGCTCCTTGAACAGCTTAAGCAGTTTTTTATGCCTTTTTATGGGGATTAGCGAGCGTACATCGAGTTCTTGTTCTGTTTTTTGCATTTGATCGTTTAATTAATTGTTTGCTGTTAATTGTTCATTTAAAAATTCTTTTAAAACCAAAGCATGATTGTGGTCTTCATCTTTGGCCGCATACAACAGTGTGACATGCTGCTTCTCTGTTTTGTCTATAAGATGATTTACCTCCTCTTCTTTTTGGATCAGCTCCCCCTTATACCGATTCGCAAACTCTTCGAATTTCCCCGGATCGTGATTAAACCACTTTCGAAGTTCAGTAGTGGGCGCTATTTCTTTGCACCACTCATCGAGCCCGGCCTCTTCTTTGGAAACGCCGCGCGGCCAAAGTCGGTCAACCAGCACACGGTATCCGTCATCCTCAGAATACTCTTCATAAATCCGTTTTATTCGAATAAGTTGATGATCAGAAGTATTCATAATTGATTTTTTTGAAAGATTATCTAGTTAAGGAATTGAGGAGTTAGCATTATCATAGCCCATCCCCAATGCTGCGTATATTTACCGGCTCTTTGTTGTAGGGCGTCCAGCGAAGAGCTATTGAAAAGTGTGGAATATCCCATTCTGAAACCTATTTCATCCGTAAAACTATAACTAAAGGACCAATCGATTTCGGATCCAAGATATTTGTCTGACACTTCATCTGTATTTAGAGGATTCTGAATGTTATTTGCCAATGCGAGATAATGATAAGTGAGACCAATACTGGCCTCCTCATTCACTTTAAAAGTAGTTCCTAAATATACGTCCTGTAATCCTCCACCTCGGGTATCTCGCGGAATGTTCAGGAAATAATCCATGTGGCCATAAAACTTGTGATTTGTAGCATACAAAGTATGAAAGGCGTGACGCGCTGGGTCAGCGTCATTTATACCTCCACCCGAAAGATAGTCGAAACCAGTTTTTAATTGAACATTACCTAAACTGCGTGTTGCGTTAAGCGAAAACATGCTAGCTGATATATTTCTCCTTGTGGCATCATCTCCCCCCTGGAAATAAGCGCTACCCGATAGTTCCCAGTCCTGCGTATTGTAGAGCAGATGTGTACCATAGGTATACCGGAAGTTTGTACCACCAGACTGGTGCTCAAAACCATCCGTCAAAAAAATCGCTGAAATATCCAGATAACTAATCTTTTTATTCATCCATAGATAAGACAATACTTTATAATTGTTCAGTGTATAGGGATTATTAAACAGGGTTTGGGCTTCCTGATTAAAAGCACCCCCCAGATCAATCTGAAGATTCGAGTCTGAGTCATGATATTTTAAAACAAGAGCATCGTGGCTTCTGGCCTGTTGTGTCCAGTTTACACTGCCGAGCAAACGCTGATCATCGTACACTAGTTCTTGTCGTCCCAATTTCAGTTGGAATACCTCAGACAGGTATAACTGAGCCCAGGCTTCATGAATATTGACATTCGCATTATCCTGTAACTGTTCAACCTCTCCCCAAACACGAACATCCTGGCCTGATACTTTTATTTTATATAGATCGGATTCGTAGTTAAGTGATAGCCGGGTTCGTTGTGATGTAAAGAATGCAGGTTCTGTTGCCGGAGTTCTCAGAAGTTGATAGCCATTTCTATATTCGCTTCTTGGCCGAAACTCTCCATCCAGACTCAGCTGTGCTAAAAGAATGCTCGGAGTTAAAAGAATGAGAATAAATAAGACAATATTTTTAAGGGATTTTAACATTAGGAGTCTCTACATTAAGATTAGTGTCAGGTATTAATATCATTTTGACAATGATGCCCATTTCAGCCATTTGGTATTATTCAAGGTGCATGTAGTTTTCTTATATAAATTAATAATTAATACTCTTTTATCTTTAATACAAGTATTCTACTTAATTACAATTTTTATGCCAGACTAAACGTCATTAGTAAATGCTGATCTTTACCGGTTTATTTATATAAAAACTACTCGCAAGTTGTAGAATATTGCAATCTTGCTAATGTACATTTCCCCTGCCCATTGCAACTCTGCAAGAATCTTTATCTCAAGCTGTTATTTTGCTTCTTATGATAAGGTGTTTAACGATGCCTTTTTTAAAAATGAGGCTAAGAATGATCATAACACCTTCCTCTTTGTGCAGGTTTTAGCATTGTTGGATTCATTATGTCACCATTTAATCTGTTGGGATCTTATAGGTACATGAATAATCACCTTCAGCGATAAAGGTAGCTCGTTCAGCATTTTCATTAAATAATTTTTTATAGAACATTTCTTCCAGCTTGCAAGGCAAACGCGTTTCTTTTATAACTTCACTAAAGGGGCAGTTACATTCTTTAACCGTGAGTTTATTTTCATCCTCATCAACCTGGTATTCCGGCATAAATCCCTCTTCCTCCAGCATCTCCATCAAAATCTGGATACGCACTTCGGGATCATCTGTGGAGGCATCTTCTATCCGCTTTCGTGCTTTTTCCAGCCGACTTTCCCAAAATGCTTCAAAAAACTCTTCAATAGCTTCTCTATCTCCTCGAGATTTAAAATAGCTAATCATCTCGCGGATTAATGCCGATTCTGAGGACGGAAACAGGCTATTTCCTTTTGAAGTCAACTGATATCGCAGGCTGGGTCGGCCCGGACCGGATCGCACATATTCTCGTTCCACGTAGCCATCCCTTTCGAGTTGTAAAAAATGTTCCCGAATGGTTGTTTTTGCCAGCTCAATTTCCTCAACCGCTGTATCTATTGAGAGGGTACCCTTGCGTTTGATTAAATCAATAATCTCTTTTTTTGAACCGGTAAACATAACGCTGTTATCAAATTATAATTAGATTACATTGAGTTCTTGCCTAACAATGGGAATCACATTTTCTACTTCAATCCTGAATTGCTTTTCCAGTATCTCCTCCAGCTCAAAAAAGTTATGATTCATAATACACAATGTCGTACATGCACCTTCAGGATTTTTAAAATTATTCCCTCTTTCTTTTACCACATCTTTCAGTTTAATTAACCGCTCCTGGTCATCTTCTATGATCTTAAGAGAACGTTCGAGTTTTCGAATAGTCCCATCCAGCACATTCCCATTGTCATTATTATAAAGCCTGAGTGCGATCGGATAGAATTTATTTCGTTCAAAACCGTAGTACAACCGCAGCGCTTCATCAAAAGAATTAAAGTGCCATTCCATATTCTTTAGCCAGGGATACTGATTGCCATGTATCTTATGAACCCTGGAAAAGCTATCGCTGATTTCATCCAGAAGACTAATACTTCTCTTAAGAAATTCCTCTTCCAGATAAGTTATCCACTGCGGTAGACTATCGTCATAATCAATATCCGTTTGTTTATGTTGATCTTCCTGTATTGAATAATCCTCATGATGTTTTTTGACCCAATCCAGTACTTCCACCTCACTCCAGTGGCGCTGCTGGCAAACCGATCGAAGAGTTTCTTCCTTGTGGTTCGACGGATCCAAACCAATAGATGCCAACAATTGTGCCGCCTTATCATAAACAGATATAATCTGATTCAACTTGGCATCAGGAGTCACTTGCTTGAAAGATTGATCGGAATTCATAACAATTTGTTGCTTTTTTCTATTGCAAATCTGTTTCTAAGATACTTATGATTTACAGACAAATCAATAAAAAAGGTTTAAACCGTTTTTATAGTTGATATTAATTTTCGGTACTCCTACCTTTAGGTCGAAACCAATTGAAATCGATTAGCAATAAGCAATATGGCTTATGTAGTCACCGATCCTTGCATCCAATGCAAGCACACTAATTGCGCGGCTGTATGCCCGGTGGATGCCTTTCGGGAAGGACCTAACTTTTTGGTCATTGACCCTTTTGAATGTATCGATTGTGATGCATGTGTAGCCGAATGTCCGGAAGAAGCCATATTTCCTGATGATGAAGTTCCCCTGGAATGGGAGGATTATATTGAACTAAACGATCGGCTTTCAGAAGAATGGGCGGAGCATGTTATCAACCAGGCAAAGGAGTCGCTGCCGGATGTTGACAAATGGAGCGGAAAGGAAAACAAGCGCAAACACCTAATCGAAAGCTGGGAAGAAGAAACAGTGTAATGGTTATTCGCTATTTATGATTTGGATCAAATCCATAGCCGATAACTATTAACAATAGCAATATGAAAAATTTGGAAACTAAATCTATGAATAATTCCTCTATAATTCGGCGCAGGATAGTCCGGCAGCTCCGTGAGGTTATCGACCCTGAATTAGGCGTAAATATTGTGGATCTTGGGTTGGTTTACAACATTTTGTTCGGCGATGACAAAGTGATTGTAGAATATACGACCACCACTCCGGGGTGCCCCATGCGCCGGTATTTACAACAGCAAATTGAGGAAGCCCTCAAATCTGTTGAAGAAGTCGATGAGTACGAGACGAACTTAGTCTGGGAGCCGGACTGGTCAGTGGATATGATCGACGGCGAGGTTGAATTCTTCGCGCATCCCCCACCCCGGACTCAAATGTCATAATTAGTTTTCTTCAATAATTAATAATTAATGACATCTCCTAAGGTTTCAACATATGTACTGGTAATCCTGCTCTTTGTAGCGGGTATTGGTCTGTTAAGCGGACTTTATTCCGGCTTGGTACGTTTAGGATTTTTAGCAGGAACTTCTGGAGGTATCTCTCCCCTGGCGCACGGTCCACTCATGATCAACGGGTTTCTGGGAACGCTCATCGGACTTGAACGAGCGGCCGCACTTGAAAAAAAATGGTCGTACTTAGCCCCTGTTTTATTGGGTATTTCAACCATCCTGGTACTTGCCGGATTTACAGTCCCGGCGAAGCTGCTGTTTATTCTCGGATCCTTTTTCCTGCTAGCGACTATGCTCTACCTTTACAATATGCAGCCGGTTGCTCATCATCTTATCATGGCCCTTGGGGCAGGCACCCTCCTCATCGGCAATATTCTATTCCTGTTTGATACTCCAATTTTTAACCTTGTTGCCTGGTGGGCCGGATTTCCGTTATTAACTATTTTCGGAGAACGACTGGAACTCAATCGTATTATGCGTCCGCCCCAAAGAGCCCAACACCTATTTTTAGCACTCATCATTCTCTGGACAGCTGCAATAACTTTTACTCATATCAACCGTCCGATCGGATGGACAATTGCCTCTGTTTCCCTGATCGCACAGGCCGGCTGGCTTTTTAAATATGATGTAGCCCGTCGCACTATCAAGTCTGTTAAATGGACCCGCTACAGTGCCATTAGCTTACTGACAGGCTACGGCTGGCTCGTATTAGCAGGATTTTTCAGCCTCTGGCAGGGCTTCCCTACAGCGGGTCCCCTGTACGACGCCCTGTTACATATGATATTTGTGGGTTTTGTATTCAGTATGATCTTCGCACACGCTTCCGTCATCATTCCTTCACTATCAGGGAAACTTGTCCCCTATCATCAATATTTTTATCTCCCACTTTTGCTCTTGCACGGATTTCTCTTAATAAGAGTCATTGGGGATATCGTCTGGCTGCCCGTTATACGTTCCATTGGCAGTTATGGAAATGTATTGGCTATTTTATTGTTTTTAGGTGGCATCATATTTCAATTACTAAGAGTAAGTGCAAGGAAGAAAATAACGAACAAAGGAATGTAACTCTTTTTAAAAGCCTTATATTAACACATAACTTACATCAATCAGAACTTAAAACACTATTATTATGCCTACAAAAAAAGCAAATGCAGAATGGAAAGGAGATCTTAAAAGCGGAAAAGGAACCATGGAATTAGAAAGTGGTTCTTATAAAGGAAGCTATACTTTCGCTACGCGATTTAAAGATGAAGACGGATCGAATCCAGAAGAATTGATTGGGGCGGCCCATGCCGGTTGCTTTTCTATGGCCCTTTCTAATGAATTGGCCGAAGCCGGATACGATCCAAAATCGGTCAAAACCAACGCCGAAGTAACTATCGATCCTTCAAAAGGAGAGATTACAGAAATAAAGCTCATTTCAAAAGCAACTGTTCCCGGAATAGATGAAGATACGTTCCAGGAATTTGCAGAGGGAGCTAAAAAAGGATGTCCGGTATCTAAGGCTTTGGCCAGTACTAATATTACACTGGATGCAACCTTGCTATAAGCAAAAAGATAGCTGTAATACAGCGAATACTTTCTTATTTTAAACCTATAAATTTCAACCTAAATAAATTCATTTTATGACACGTTTTGCACCATACTTATTCTCACTAATGCTATTATTTGTTACTGCTTGTGGGGGCGGATCTGACGATCAGCAACAAACAGAAACCCAGGAAAGCCAAACCACAGCTCAACAAGCTGATGATGGTGTTCGTACTATCGAAATAGTGGGTATCGATCGCATGAAGTTCGTCGTTGAAGGTGATGAAGACGGTATTTCTACCGGCGATACTATGGGCGATTATGTTCTGCTCGAATCTATCACTGCTGAACCCGGCGAAGAGATTCGTATTCGGTTAACCACAGAAAGTACTCTGCCCGCATCTGCCATGGCTCATAATTTTGTGCTGCTGGTTATGGATGCTGACGCTACTGCATTTGCTAATGCGGCAGCCAGAGCTAAAGATAATGAGTACATCCCTGCTGATATGGAAGATCAGATTATCGCTCATACCGATATGGCTGCAGGTGGTGAAACAGTAGAGGTAACCTTTACTGCTCCTGAAGAGGCTGGTGATTACGAATTTATCTGTAGTTTCCCTGGTCACTACTCCGGCGGAATGGCAGGTACGCTTACCGTAGAATAATCTCTGATATTTATATTTTATAATAAATTTAAAAGCGGCTGATCCTTTCAGCCGCTTTTTTTATTGCTAAAATTTCAGCCATTTAAAACTGGAAGGTTAGAAATCAGCCATGTATTACCTATCAATTTACACGCATATCCTTTCTGCTATTTTCTGGATCGGAGGGATGCTCTTTACCGCCGCCGTTTTAGTCCCGGCTACCCGCCATAAATTATTGAAAAATAAAAAAGGTGCCTTTTTTACGCTTATTGGGAAAAAATTCAGCCGAATATCCTGGGTACTCTTTATTGTTCTTACAGTCACCGGAATAACAAATTTACTTACCCGGGGTTTTACCACAGATCAACTTCTAACTGCTTCTTTCTGGACTGATATTTTTGGCGGAAATTTATTTATTAAGCTGCATCTTTTTGCCGTCGTACTAATTATTAGCGGTATCCACGATTTCTATGCCGGGCCCAAAGCAGCAGAATTAATGGACAAACAGCCAGACAGTAAAAAAACAAAGACAATGCGGAAACTATCTAGCTGGCTGGGACGTATTAATCTTCTATTGGGACTGGCAATTCTTTATTATGCCATGCGTTTGCTTCGGGGATAATCAGTAGAAAATAATGAGTATTGAGTATTAATTGTCACTCATTACTTACTTATAAGTCACAGCCCGATTCCAGTGGAGGCCTATAAACAAAATTACTGCTCCTATTTCAAATAACCGCCCGACAATGGTGGCCGATGAGCCAATCACATCCAGATAGGAAGCCACATTGATGAGAATGCCCAGATTTAATAATGCAACCATTACCAGCGCCAGCATGGGATTCCCTCTCGATGGTCTTATCAAGTAGCGCGGCAATATCCAGTAGGCGGTTCCCATAGTAAGCTGAATTATCCACCCAAAAATGCTGATTTCTATATGAATTGAAAGCAGACTCCACATTCCGGCAAATGCCGGATAGGCTTTGCTAACCAGAATTAAAGCGCCGATGGAAAATCCCACAAGCATATAAATCAACGATGCTTTTATCATCCAGCGACTCGGTATTGGCATAAGGTAGTTTTACTGGTTATTTGTTATTAGGATTCAAGCGAAAACTTAAATCATTAATTTTCGGATTTCTGTCGTTTCTTCTTTCGCTGCCTGCGACGCTGCTCTTTGGATTGAATTCGCGGCCAGAGTTCTATGGTATAAGTTGCAGCTGCTGCAACTTGGGCTATGGCCGAAACAACAATCAAAATATTCCAAATAGCTGCATTTGATGTGTAGGACGCGGGCTCAGAAACCATGCGGCATACAAGTCCAACATTTAACATGATATAGGTCAGCCATCCCCATTTTTGAGGCCAAAATCCTTCTTCTTTGGTTCGGCCGGGGAACATCCACATGGAGACGCCAAATATTATTTGTGTAATCCATCCAACCATCAGCAAGTGCCAGAAAAGGGGTGTTATTCCAGGAAAATTTAGCCATTTAAATTCGGTAGCTAACCCCAATAAGAGCGAGGCTAAAAAATAAAGGAGTCCCGTTTTAATAAATAAGCGTGCTAATCTTGGCATGGAGGTTCAAAGTCTTTGGATTCGTTACGATCACATTTTTTACAGTTCAATTCCTTTCCAAGACGACTTTCCCGGCCTTGTAGAGTCATCACCCATGGACGCAGCATCCAAGGAGGATTATGTCGCACATGCTGATTGTGTCCACATCGAAGCTCCGCTACCCAATCGTCTTCTTCATCTTTGTGATAGCCGATAATTGGTTGTTTCATAATAATATTTTGCTAGTCACCGGTCCTAGCAGAAGAAATGGATTCCCGAAAATTTGAGTGGCAATCCACACAGCCTTGCTGAACAATACGGTAGTGGCGAAGAACTTCCGTCATATCTTTTTGAATGGCAGCCATCCGCATTGAATCAGCATGATGATGTACTACCATGTCATACTCCACAAACTGCTTCATTTCGGTACCCAGCTTTTTCTTTACTAACTTCTTATCCTCAGATGTCATTGTAGGATGATCTGATATTCTGCCTGCTCCTTGTTTAATCAAACTAAATTCTTCCGTATAAATACCACGGTCAACCTGCTGCATATCTATCAACAGCTGTTGCATCATAGGAACCAGCGGCATGGTTTCCGGCTGTTTGGCTTTTTCATGCGGATAGATCACCCATCCCATAATGCTGATAGAAAAGACAATTAAAATCGTAGTTATTAATATTGAATCTCTCATAATTTCAAATATTTATTTTTAATTATATGAACTATATCTAAATTCCCGATTGCGCTAATGGAAACATCCATTGCCCCTTCAGTATATAATAATCTACTCATGGAGGCATCCCTTAGTCCTTCGCGTTCTGTGTCTATACAGGCATTTTGGACTTTTCAGCTAAGATCTGCATCCCTTGTTCCATTTTTGTTATTTTCATTGGCTTTCTTCTGATTCATTAAACTTACCTTCCATCTCCATTCTAACAGAAAAAGAAGAAGCTATTTTCCCTGCCATTTCCTTGGCATGTTCGGCTTTTTCACCTTCAAAATATTCATCTACGGTCTCTTCAAATAATCCATACCATCGACCAAAATCTTCCTTTTCTATAGGTAAAGGAAGGTGTTCTCTAAATGGATGTCCCTTATAGCGTTGAGTCTGAAACAACAATTTTGACCAAAAATCAACCATTTTAGGCAAATGGTTCTCCCACTCCACCCCCGCAAAATCATTAAAAATGGGTCCAAGCCGCACATCCTTTTCTACTTTGGCATAAAAAGCATGCACAAGTTTTTGAATGTCATCTTCATTTTGGATGTCTTTCATCTAATACTTCTCTTTTCTATATGATTTAACAATTTCTGTAATCTATTATAATTCCAAGTCGCTCAATTTCTTGAACCGTTCAATCTCATCCAATACGTAGTCACGGCAATAATCGGAAGCAGAGCACCAAATGCCAAAGCATATAAAATCCATGGCCCGGAAAGCACATCTGGCCACAACCGTGTAGGTATAAGTAACGTTACCAATGTAATGAGAATAGCAACCCCAACAGCCTGATAATATCTAATAGAAATGGGGGACTTTACCTGGATCCATCCTATTCCCATTAACGTAAGCCCTCCCAGCAATAAAATATGCAAATAGAACAGGCGTAATCCCGGATCGGACAGCCAGAATGAACTGGGTATTACTGAACTTACGAACTGCATTAATCCTTTTAAACTCAACAGGCAAATAGGCCAAATCCATATTCGGTGTTTCCAATTTCCAGATTTATATAATACCAGCAGCACTATTAATATTCCTATAGCCGCCAGTGCTCCCCCAATACGCGCCGTTATCAAAAGCGTAGAAGAAAGCAATGATTCGGATATTCCATATGGAAAAGTCAGCGGCGCCCCAATAGCTATACATCCTAAAGCCACGTGTGGAGGAATCGGCCAGTTTTTTTCGCTGATATTCAGCTCCGAAATTAAAACAGCCAATAGTATCAATACAACCCAACCTTCAGTAAAAGCAGCAAGAAAGAAATGAGTCATACTCTTCATCAACAGGTGCGACTGCGGAGCTATCTCCTGTATAACTGCCACTCCCCAGGCGCCCAGTGAGCAGATGGACAGCAGGAAGAGTGCTCCATCAAACCAAGGCAGACTATCATCCTCTTTTAAAGCGGAACGGCCTTTCCAGTATCCCCACATAAATCCATACCAGCTGAGCATTACCAAGCCTGAAAAGACCACGGAAAGCGGCATGGCAGCCGACCCCAAAGGTACAGGACGATAGCCATAGAATAAGAAAAAAGGATAAGCCAACAGGCCAAATAATAAAGTGGCGGCAATGGAATATTTCATCCATTTTATTACCCTGACCTGGCTGTGAGTATCTAATTTTCCGACTATTTTCTGCATAATAATGTAAAAAGGCAATGGAACCGCCCAAGCAAAAAACATCAAATGCGAATGAGCATGGCGAACATTGCCAAAGGATAATTCACCGGGCATCCATCCCAGCATTCCTAATCGATAGAAAAAGCCGGTAAGTCCCGCTAGCACAAAACAAGCCACTGATGCCTGCCATAGAAAGGAACCATTTTGCAATCTCACAGAACCGAAATTATGAAATCCCATAACCTGACTTTTTAAGATAAATCTTATAAATCATCGAATATAACAGGTCTTTATAAACATTTGATGATAAATAAGATGTTAACAAAATGAGACTCTTTAAAATATTACCTTGCCCTATCATTTTAGTATTGCGAGACACCTAGCTGATTATCAAATGTGTTGTAATTAACCTCATTAATACCTTGCTTCATCAAGCTGTCAATATTTGTTTGAAACATATCACAAAACATATCTTCTGAGAGCATAGCCCTCGCTCCTTTTTTTGTAGCCCCCTCACCATGTATTTGTATATGGCCCAGACTCTGATAAATCCTCCAGGCTTTCCGTAACCTTTTCTTGCCAGCCTCTCTTTTGTTCTCCTTCCAATCAATATAGCCTCTTAAAAATAGAGCCTGATAGTTTGAATTGTCAGCTGACAGAACAGCATCTAATAATTCCTTAGCTTCAGACATATTATTATCAAATATTGCAATTTTTGACAATTGCAAAGGAGCGCCAATCTCTTCGCGATTCAAATCTTTTGCATACCTATACTTTCTTTCAGCTCTCTCCATATCGAATAGCGGGTTATCGTCATCCGTACAGAAATATAGTTTCCCTAATTGCAACTGAGTACGCGGTACATTCTCCTGAATCTCTTCTAGTCGAAGCCAGTATTTTTCAGTCTGTTTGAATTTCCGTTGAAATAGATACATGTTTCCCAAATAGTATAATGCATCCGTATGTTCTCCATCTCGTTTCAGTGCCTCTTTATAATGATATATAGCTTGTTCATAGTCTCCGGCCGTTCGACTTGCAGTAGCTTGTTGATAGTGAGACCAAAATTCTTTACTTGCTTTCACTTCAACATTTTGTTCTTCCTTTATTGAATGAGCTTTTTGTAACTCTCCCTGTGAAATATACTTCCAAATACCAACAGATGAATACAGAAATACCAATAAAGAAAAGGATAATATATGTGACCTTTTGACCATCCTCTGATATAATTATAAGTTATAATTCTGCCAAGAATTAGTTTAGATTTCGTAACGCTGAATCACCCTCTTGGATATGCAGTCGCTGGTTTGCCTTCACATTCGTGAATACCTGTTCTTCTCCGCTCGGCCAGCGGATAAAAAGGGTATCGGCCTGACACGCTCTTCCAAGTCCAAATTGCTGTATTAACGTATTTTGTGAGAGATAGGAAGGCTGCATTCCAACCTGTCTTATTTGCACCTCATCATCCACAGTCAGTCTTATCTTTGTCCCAATTGCAGATTTATTACTTTCCGTACCTTCCAGCTTCAATTGCAGCCATTGATTGGCGGTTTGGGTTTGGTTTTCCAGCAAAACAGCAGGAGCATCATGATTCACAATAAAAAGATCCTGTTGCCCATCGTTATTATAATCGCCATAAGCACCACCACGCCCTACCCACTCTTCTTTGAAGTACGCTCCCGCTAGTTCAGATATATCGTAGAAGCCATCTTCATTGTTTCGATTCCAGAATATCCGATCTTCCATAGGAATCATATCTTGGGAGTTCTCTGTTTTTTGCATTGTGTGTCCGTTAACTACGAAAAGGTCCTCTCTTCCGTCATTATTTATATCCACAAACGAAGTTGCCCAACCTACATAATCAGTCGATAATTGTCCCATCCCAAATCGATCGGCTTCATCTCGAAATTCAAGTGTCCCCCTGGTATTGACCATATTGCTATAAAAAGCATTTTCTTCGGCAACCCAGTGGGTAACAAAAAGATCGTGATCCTGATCTCCATTCCAGTCACCAATGGCAACCCCCATTGAACCCCTATAATCAGCTACCTTAGCTTGGTAACTGATATTTATAAAAGTTCCATCACCCAAATTCTGATATAGCATATTGTCCGTTACATCATTTGCTATATACAGATCCGGCAAATTATTATTGGTCAAATCCACCCACGCTACCGCAAGACTTTTACCCTCCAGATTAGCAACACCCGCTTCTTTGGACACTTCTGAAAAGGTTCCATCCCCATTATTTTTATATAACAGATTGGAAGCAGGTTCAAAGACTGATGGATTAATAGAAGGCGGCTCCTGCAGGTTTCGGATTTCCTCATCATCAGGAATTTCAAAATATATTATGTATCCACCAATATAGAGATCAACGAAGCCGTCGCTATTATAATCCGCCCATGCCGCTCCCGACCAAAATCCCTCTTTCTCTGCAAGTCCCGCCTCAGCTGTAACTTCTGTAAAGGTACCATTACCATTATTATGAAAGAGTCTGTTTTGACCATAAGTGGTAATGAGACAATCAATATACCCATCATTATCATAATCGGCCCAGGCGGTACCAATACCATATACTGGAATTTTCAAGCCTGCCTGTTCTGTTACATCTGTAAAAGAACCGTCACCATTATTTTGATATAGTACAGGAGTTGCGGGTGAATTATTGAATGCTTCATGACCCATATCTGTCGGTCCGGCAAAATTCACCACAAACAGATCTTCATATCCGTCATTATTAAAATCAATCCACGCTACACCAGATCCCATATCTTCCGTAATCCTTGAGCCACGCTCTTTATAAAAATGCTTGAACTCAATTCCTTTTTGTGCCGTGACATTTTCAAAACGAATTTGCGGAACGTCTTCCGGAACTTTCCTATCCAGCCGTGCTGTTCGTCCTTCTACCTCGTCACCGGGTATATATTTTGCGGTATCCTGCTTCTGCCAAATAAAAGAAGCTGCAAGAATAGAAATTAATGCTATAAATACGGATGCGCTGAGTATTCTTTTTTTCCGGCGGCTTAAATTAGAAAACATGATGTTTTTTTCTTATCGAGACACTTTTACCTGATGAGTATCACTGGAAACGGTAGTTATAGGAGCCGTTTCGTCATCTACTTCTGTAAATACTTCATTCATCAAAAACTGGTTGAATTTTCGATACTGCAGCTTCGCTGTTATATAAATGTCTGTAATATTTTCTTCCGTTATATCCACAGCAAAACGAGCATAATCGGTTTTCCCGGGGTAGAGAGCCCGGCTGTACCGTACGCCTACAAGCTCCCAAAGATTGTGGCGGTCAATTAAATTTCCATATTGATCGACCGGCTCGGCTTTAAATATGAAACTACCGGATTCTATAAAATGATCTTCATCCAGCGTTCCTGATGAAAATAATATATTGCCATCCTGGTCTTTAGCTATTATTTCTATCCATGACTGCATCATATCCAATGGACCTGTTGGAAATTCATGGCCTGCTTTTTTGTTAGTAATAATGACATCCATATTTAATTCCTCGCCCACCTGGATACTATCTGGGCTGATAATTGAGATCGGAATGGTCTCACCTTTAACCCACTTATCCTGTATTTCCGGAATTTCATAATCTCCCCGAAGCCATTCCTCAATCAGCTCTACATGCTTATCTGCATTAGGCAAGTCCAGTAGCTTGGGCACATATTGATTTCCACCCAAAAACCGATGACTACGGTGTTTTTTATCATCAGCTGTCCTGTTTATATCAAGCGCATCCCCACGAGCCGGATCTTCTGAAGCTGTGAGCGGCATGTGGCAATCCCTGCATTCCAGTGTGGCAAATGCGTTCTCCTCATCATTCCAGTGACTCTTCCGCCATTGGTCATATTGATTCTGTAACTGAACCCACCCCACATTATTAATATCTTCGTCTATATATTGCTTATGACAGGAACCACAATACTCAGATGTTTTATAAAATGTCCGGCTGTAACTATCTACATGTTTTTCTGGATAGGCCCTTATCAGGAAATCGCTAATAAGCTTAGCTATCTTTCCATCCTTAAGCTCAAATATATATCGCTCCGGAGAGATAATGGCATAGTCTGCATTTCCCTGAACATCAGCCTCTGTCATAGTATGGCAAGAGACGCAGGATATCCCCTCATCAAGTCCGATATTATTAGTCAGTTTATCGGAATAGAGATTCGCAGAACCAGCAAATAATCCAATGGGATCGTGGCAACCAGCGCAATACCGGCTGGCCACTGCTCCCTTTTGTTTGCCCATATTTTCCTGAATTTTCCTAAAAAATGGATCCGAAGCAGCGTAGCGATGGGCACTAGTCTCCCATTCTTCTTTTATTTCAGAATGACAACCTGATGTACCACACGATTCCGATCCTCCGAGCCGTTCTGCGTCAATAAGATCTCCGCTTTCTGTACGGGCAAGGCTTGGCGCAAAGGGACTCTCAGCCCCCTCATGGTATGGATAATCATTGGGTAGTTTAACCGTATCAGAATAAGAAGATGAGTAAGCAAACATTAGTAGTCCTACTACCGCAAACTGATAGAGCAACAAATAGGCACTGTTAAAACTAAATTTCTTTTGGCCTAACTTTCTTTTTTGAATCGTTTCGCTCTTATTTTCTGCTTTTGAATCCCGGAAGATAATCAACCCTACGTGAGGGATAACCGAAGCGATGAGTACAAAGGTTGAGGTTAAATGTATTTTCTTCCAAACAGCTGTGATAGCCGACATGAATAACGCTTCATAAGTCAAAATCAAACCCGATATTATGGCTACTGTTGTAGCGGCCATTGCTACATATCCCATAATCACGAATTCGTTGATGGGACGGTCTTTATATTCCAGCCAATGCTGATATTGATACCACAGGTAAGGAAACAGAAATAGTAATCCCACAACTGTATGTAAAAGTACCATTAACTGATTGCCCACACTGAAAGGCAACAGATAAATAGAAAGACCTGTTAATATCTCAAATAAAAGAAAGCCAGATACCGTATAAAGAAGCGGCCGAACCCATTTGTTTCTTTTTGATGTCATCGATAGTCGCTAAAACCAATTATGAATTTCAAAAGTAATAATAAGATAAAATACTCTTTTATACCAAATAAAATCAGGTTCAATCATGCTTGGATAAAATTCTTGTACATTATTGAACAGTAACTGTATTTTTGAACTGATTAAATAAAGTTTATAGTTACCCTAGCCCCTTAACCCAAGGAACTATTTTATGAAACTAAATGAATTTGAATCCGATACTATTATTGAACCCTTTCGTATTCGGTCTGTTGAACCTATTCGATTCACTTCTATGGAGGAGCGGAAGCGACTTCTTAAGGAGGCCGGGTATAACCCCTTCTTGCTCAAAGCGGATGACGTGCTGATAGATCTGCTAACGGATAGCGGTACAGGGGCTATGTCCTCCAAACAGTGGTCGGGCATAATCGCCAGTGATGAATCTTATGCAGGCTCCTCTTCTTTTTACAAACTGGAATCTGCCGTACAGGATATAACAGGATACAAACACCTCATCCCTACTCATCAGGGACGGGCAGCTGAAAATATCTTCTTCACAACTATTGCTCAGGAGGGTGACGTCATTCCTAGTAACACTCACTTTGACACCACTCGTGCTCATGTAGAGCATGCTGGTGCCGAAGCACGTGACTTAGTGATAGCAGAGGGACATCAACCCGAAAGCCGGCATCCGTTTAAGGGGAATATGGATCTGGATAAACTGGAAAAAACCATTCATGATGTTGGAATCGATAATATTCCCGTAATTATGATTACGGTAACCAATAATTCTGGGGGCGGCCAGCCGGTAAGCATGGAAAATATCCGATCCGTCTCTGAGATTGCCCGAAAAAACGATATCCCTTTTTTCATTGACGCCTGCCGGTTTGCCGAAAATGCCTGGTTCATCAAAACCCGCGAAGAAGGATTTTCTGGTAAAAGCCCTATTGACATTGCACAAGAGATGTTCAGCTATGCTGACGGTTGTACTATGAGCGCCAAAAAAGACGGCATGGCCAATATCGGGGGATTCCTGGCACTGAACAGTGATGAACTGGCTTCTGAATGCCGAAACCTGGAGATCCTGACCGAGGGTTTCCCTACCTATGGCGGGATGGCCGGCTACGATATGGAAGCCGTTGCCCAAGGTCTCTATGAAGCCCTCGACAGCGACTATCTGCGCTATCGAATCCGTTCCATTGCTTATCTGGGAGATAAACTTACTGATGCAGGCATTCCCATTGTACAGCCTACCGGGGGACATGCGGTCTATTTGGATGCCAAGAAGATATTACCTCATATTCCGCCTACCCAATATCCTGCATGGTCTTTTAACAATGCCCTCTACCTGTTAGGAGGCGTACGCGGAGTAGAAATTGGAACCGTTATGTTTGGACAACACCCCGACGGTAGCGAAAAGCCTGCAGCTATGGAGCTGGTCCGTTTGGCTTTTCCACGCAGAGTTTATACGCAAAGCCATGTTGATTATTTGGCTGAAGTAATCATTTCAGCATATGAGCAACGCAAAAAACTCAGCGGCTACGAGATTGTTTCAGGCCCGGACGTGCTACGGCACTTTTCGGCCCGGCTGAATCCGCTTGAGGAATAACAAAATTAAACCTGTCGATCAAAATAAGTTATTACTTTATTTAGATAATTAAACTGTTTTTAAGCGGTATTGTACCGTGATAAAATGGGGGACTATTCTTTGAATCCATGAGTTTAAGAAGGGCTATAAATAGAAAAAGTCCTGCGGTTGCAGAACTTTTTTTCGATCAAGTGTTTATAATATAAGGCTAATACCCTACACAGAACAAGTCTTTCTTCTATTTGTAGATTAATATATAAGTAATATGTAACTAATAGTAACTAACCTATAATCAATAGGTTATTAATATAAGTATTTTAATACAACTACTGAATGTTTGATATCGAAAATATGAGCCTTTTGTGCTCCGTCCTGTAATAAAAAGATAGAATATCTGATTAAACTTTATTTTATATCAATCAGGGGAATAAACATTCCAAGCTCTGCGGAGGATGGGGAAAAAAGCAGAAAACTAATATTCTAATACTTGGTCCGCATAAGAGATACCGAACGAGGTTGATTATTACGACCATTAGTTTTGGGACAAACGGTATTTATCGCTTCTTAAATCGCGACTGGAAAAAGCGTAAATATTCCGGTTCATAATCAAATTCTAAACCAGTAATATCTTCGCGCTGGTAATAGACTGCTTCGACCGATTCGGCGACAACATCCATATGAGCCTGAGTGTAAACGCGCCGCGGTATGGTCAGGCGCACTAATTCCAGCTCCGGGTAATTGTGTTCACCGGTTTCCGGATCCCTGCCGGCGGAAACAACGCCCCGCTCCATGCTTCGGATACCCGCATCCACATATAGTTCGGCCGCTAATGTTTGGGCGGGCAATTCATCCTGACTCAGATGGGGTAGTATCTTTTTAGCATTGAGAAATACTCCGTGGCTTCCTATAGGTCGAACAACCGGAACCCCCATGTCAATCAGCTTCTCTCCAAGATACTGAACTTGTCCTACGCGGGCCCGAATATGATCTTCATCTACGGATTCTGTGATGCCAATGGATAAGGCCTCCATATCACGTCCGGCCATACCGCCGTACGTATGCAGGCCCTCATAAATAACAACCATATTCTGTGCTTTCCGGAAGAGCTCCTCATCATTAAGAGCCAAAAACCCGCCAATATTTACCAAGGCATCTTTCTTGGCGCTCATTGTTGCTCCATCGGTGAGCGAACAAATTTCCCTGACGATATCTTTGACAGGCGTATCCTCGTAACCTTCCTCCCGCTGTTTAATAAAGTAAGCATTCTCCGCTACACGCGTCATGTCGTGGATAATGGGAATCTCATATTTATTCGTTAGTTCCCGAACCTTTTTCAGATTTGACAGTGAAATCGGCTGTCCACCTGCCATATTTACTGAGGTGGCAATAGAAACATAGGGTATCCTTTCAGCGCCCTTCTCTTTGATCAGATTCTCCAGCTTAATGAGATCTACATCGGCTTTAAACGGATGCTCATTCTCCGGATCATGCGCCTCATCGATAATTACATCCACAAATGTGCCACCGGCTAGTTCCTGATGCAGTTTCGTCGTGGTAAAATACATATTCCCCGGAATGAAGTCCCCTTCATCAATCAACAGCTGAGAAATAATATGCTCTGCTCCCCTGCCCTGATGAGTAGGAACTACATAATCGTATCCATAATATTTTTGAATGGTTTCTTCCAGGTGGTAGAAATTTTTACTTCCGGCATAAGCTTCATCCCCCATCATCATACCAGCCCACTGCCGATCACTCATTGCAGAAGTTCCACTATCCGTGAGCAAGTCGATATAGACATCCCGGGACTTCAGCAAAAAGGTATTATATCCCGCTTCTTTTATAGCTTCTTCTCGCTCTTCCCGGCTAATCATTCGCACGGGCTCTACCATTTTAATTTTATATGGTTCTGCCCATGATCTTTCCTTATTTCTCTCCATCTTATCCTCTATTTTTGAGTTCTATTAAAAACAATGGATCTATTGGCTGATTAATTAATCCACTGAATAAGTAACCCAATGTATATAACTATAAAAGAACTTGTCAACTGTGACAGAGGTAATCCGTACTAGGCTTGAACCATTATCTTCGCCTCAGCGAATTTAATAATCTCTTCCAGTCGTTGTCGCTGCTCTTCAACAGTGGACGGAATAGAATCCAGGTTTTCCTCCTCATAAGCTTCTGTTTTTGCTATTTCAAGACAATAATCCATTCCCTTTTCCAAATTCTTCCGGATTTTTTTGAGTTTTTTAATATCCGCAGGATCGCCCTGCTGATTTGCAAGCTCTTCCACATAATCCACATAAAGTGTAATCTCTTTCGCAAACATATGCGGACGTTCAGCCGGTACCAGCGACGCTCCGCGCCCATAGATGTGATCGACCATTTCCCGCAGTGTATACTCTCCGTCAAACCAGGCAATATTGGGTCCTGGGCAAATAGCTTGTGGGGCGCGATGCTCGGCTAAAATTCCCAAATCAATGAGCGCCCCGTTGCCAAGATGGTCACATAAACAAGCCTTATTTAATACTTTTTCGCGCTTTTGTTCCTTCTGGTCTTCCGCCATTTCACTTTGAGCAATCTGGTCGAGCTTAAGCAGCTGATACTGCGTAGATGCGGTACAAATAGGCTGTTCCGTAAATTCGGTATTGGATTTTAGGAAGCCTTTGGGACAGGGTGAACCGGGTTTCCCCTTTTCTATTCGCTCCTTGTGATAATGCTCCGATCCGGTATCCCTAATGTTATTAAACGGCACTCCTAATGGGGAAACACCACTCAGATAAAGCTCGCTCTCACCCGCCTTTTCCAAGAGCTTACGTGTTGGTTTATCAACGGTAGTGGCTTCCGGAACTAATAAAAAGGGACTGCCCCATCCTGTGGCATCCATCTTAAAGTCCTTAAGCAGGCGCTCCGCTTCTCCGCTGTTGCCGATCCCCCCCTGCACCGTTAACCGGGGCTCAGTGATTTCCCAATCCTTTGAAAAGCCGCCGGCATGTTCATCATAATACTTTTTAATAAGCGGCTGTACCGCGGTTGTGAGCTGCTCTCTTTTCTCTCGGAATTCCCGAAGCAAACTTGGCATTAAGTGTCCATCTGAGGGGAAAGCGTGTCCTCCACAATTCAAACCTGATTCTATGCGATATTCAAATACCTCCAGACCTTTCTTAGCCAGGTACTTCCCCTGGATAAGGGCTGAACGAAAATCACTGACCTTCAGAATAATCTTCTTTTTAATCTCTCCACCGGCATCCCGATAAAAATCTTTAAACTCGGTAATATAATTATAGAGCCTTGGATTAAATCCCGCGGAGAGAATAAGACTCGACGACAGCTTGCTTTTTGCGTATCCACGTAAGGCAGCACTGGCATCACTGAATTCACTACTCATAGGCACATCGCCTTTGGTATAATTTAGCTTATCCACCTTCGCCATGATATTAACATCTATCGAACCCGGACTCATGAGCTGTGAGAGTTCACAGGAAAGACGATCACGAAGACTTCCCTCTTCGGTACTCATCAGTTTATTATATTTCTGCCTGATAACAGTCCCCCCAGGAAGCATCTCAAAGTACTTTGCCTTGTCGTTGTCCTCGAAGAAAGGCTGATTCCGGATCGCTGTAAACTTATCCTGAACAATCTCTTGCACCGTATCCAGGTAAACTGTAATACGGCGTGCGCGACCATCCTCCGCATTGCGGGCTATATTGGTGTATTCAAAGTCGAATTTTTGGCAATAATACTTGCGGATGCGTTCAACCAGCAGGTCATCTACAATAGAAATAACCGAATCGATTCCATAGGGACCAACACGGATGGGAGAATCAATTGAATGACCGGTTCCCATTACAGGAATAGAAAAGTCGTGAGGTGAAAGTTTCATAGTAAATAGGGTTATAGGTATAAAAGTTTTGCGTCGTCAATTCAAACGCTTCTCAAGTTCCAAAGCTTTTGGAAAGAGAATATTGTTTTCAAGGTGTACATGCTTGTGAAGGTCTTTTTCGAATCCTTCCAAATTTTCAAATAGGATTCGGTATGTGGTACATGCGTCTTCCGGTGGAGTAAAGTCATTACTCAGTTCACGGATTTTTGCAATAGCCGCTCCAGCATCGTCATGCTCATCTTCCATCATTGATACAGGATTAGCAGCACTGATATAATCCGGCTGTTCAGGGGTTTCATTATTCTTCTCAGCCTCTACCATCTCTTTGATATAGGGAAATAGGAGTTCCTCTTCCTTATCAAGATGATTAATCATTTCGCTGTGAAGTTTGGTAAACTCATAATAGATTTCTGTGAGTTCAGGATGGCGCTCCCCGTGTACTTTAGCTACTTTTTTTGCATAAGCACCTATTTCCGGAAGCTTCTTACGAGAAAACTGATGGTGGTTATTCACAATATAATCCACCAGGAAGTCCAGCGACCACTGGTCATAATTATCTTCTTTCCCGTTTTTATCAGTCAGTCCTTGTAAAGCAGTGTGTACTTTAGTTGGATCAACATTCTTTTTCTCACATGCTTCTTCTATGGTCAGATTTCCACCACAGCAAAAATCCAGTCCATAGTTTCTAAAAACTTGTGCTGCTCTATAATCATCAGTTACAACTTGTCCAATCGTTCGTTCTTTTACCGTATTCATAATGTGATTTTTATTTGGTTAAGCCTGTCAGGCCTTATTTAGTATTTAAGAGTATCTTATCTTAAATTAAGAATAATATTAGACTTTTACCCCATTAGATTTCAGATCGTGGTAGTACCAAATCCAGAAAAACAGTACCATAAACGCTCCGGCCTGGTGAATAACTCCTACCAAAATTTCCACATTGGTTATAACCGTTAAGATTCCGAGCACATACTGTGTCAAAATCATGCCGAGCAGAATTCGAGCTTTTTGTTCTATAATTGGACTGAGATCAGCTTTACGATTTTTCCACCAAAATATGGCAGCCGCTATTCCAAGGATAGTCCCTAAAATACGGTGCATCCATTGAACCGTACCGGGATTCTCTACCAGGTTTAATACCAACGGTTGCAGAACCCACGCGCTTCCGGGAAGCCAGTCCCCATTCATTGTGGGAAATGTATTGTACATATATCCTGCATCAAGTCCAGCGGTAAACGCACCCCAAACTACTTGAAAAGTAAAAATAATCAGTAGGGTTATGGACCACCGTTTGAGAGCAGGCAGATCGTTACTTTTCCCTGATGAATCTGAGTCGTAAAGATCCAGTGCATACCAGATACAAAATCCAAATAAAATCATAGCCAGCAGCAAATGAAGGGCCAACCGATAATGACTTACGTACGGCACATCCACCAAGCCGCTTTTAACCATAATCCAGCCCATAATTCCCTGCAGTGCTCCCAAAGCGAACAAAATACAGGCACGGCGTAACATTCTAGCATTAAAATACCCACGCACCCAGAAGAAGATAAATGGAACAAGAAAAACGAATCCGATGATACGGCCCAATAACCGGTGGATATACTCCCAGAAAAAAATTGCCTTAAATTCTGTTAGAGACATTCCTGTATTAATCTGCTGGTATTGAGGAAACTCCTTATAGCGTTCAAAAACTGCCATCCATTCGGATTCACTCATCGGAGGTAATGCTCCCATTATCAAGTTCCAATCAGACATTGAGAGACCGGAATCCGTCAATCGTGTAATTCCACCTACCACAAGCATGAAAAAAATTAACCACGCACCGGTCCATAGCCACCAGCGAATATATTTTTGTTGGTCGGGCGACATTTTATACTGTTTTTGAAAAGTTATGAACTTCCTTCTGTTCATTCAGGTAGTAATCAAAACACATAGCAATATTACGGAGAAACAACCGTCCTTTTTCAGTGATTATTAATTCATCAGAAGATCGTACAATAAGTCCGTCTTTTTCAAGCTCCAGTAAACGTTTCAATTCATCCGAGAAGTAATCAGTAAAATCAATATTCCATTGATTCTCAACGGAATGATAATCGATACCCATGCGACACATGATATCCATAATAACCGACTTGCGAAGCCGATCATCTCTGCTCAGTTGCAGTATTTTAAAAACCGGAGCATTTCCTTCATCCAATTGCTCATAATACCCTCCAATGTCTTTAGTATTTTGCCAATAATATTCCCCGACATTAGAAATACCCGACATGCCAAAGGCATATAAATCTGCTCCCGCCAATGTGCTGTAGCCCTGAAAATTACGCTGCAGTGTTCCATTGTCCATTGCCTGGGAGAGTTCCTCATCTTCCCGCGAGAAGTGATCCATACCTATAAATCGATACCTGTTCTCTGTTAAATAGGAGATACTCAGTTGCAACATGGCTAATTTCTCGTCAGTTGAGGGCATATCTGCCTCATTCAACAGCTTTTGAGCTGGCATCATGCTGGGAATATGGGCATAACTATACACCGCAAGCCGATCCGGATGCAAGGTGAGTACATCGTCTATGGTCTGCTGAAAAGTTTCCAGTGTCTGCAGTGGCAAACCATAAATTAGATCAAAATTAATAGAATCAATATTAGCTTCGCGAAGCCAATTTGTTACCTGCTGAGTTTGTTCAAAAGGTTGAATGCGATGTATGGCCTCCTGGACTTTTTCATTCGTATCCTGAACGCCCAGGGAGGCACGATTACACCCGATATCAGCCAATGTTTGGATATGCTCCCGGGTGCAGCGGCGAGGATCAATTTCAACGCCAAATTCCGTTTCCTCTGTAAGATTGAACCGTTTTTTTATTTCATCGCCCAAACGCTGCAGCTGATTCGGCTTCAAAAAAGTGGGGGTCCCGCCGCCAAAGTGGATCTGAACGATTTCAGAATCGGGATGCAGCAACTTTGAAATCTGGTCCATTTCTTTCTCAAGATAATCGAGATAGGCATCTCCCCGATCCTGATCTTTTGTAATAATTTTTGTACATCCACAATACCAGCAGAGCGAGAAACAAAACGGAATATGAAAATACAGAGATACCGGACGCGGTTCCCTATTACGATCGATTAAGTACTCATAAAGCGTTAAGATATCCTCATATCCCGTCTCGCTGAACTGTACCGCAGTGGGATATGAGGTATAGCGCGGACCCTGTACGTTATACTTTTTGATAAGGTCAATATTCAGTTTTGAAGCATCCATTTTACGTAGGTCTTTAAAATTGAACTAAAGCTGGAATTTTAAGCAGATAATCAGTTGAAATATTTGGGGATGAAATCTGTGGTTCCCTGCAAGAGTTCATAAACACACTCGGTACTATGAGATGTACCTGTAGGTATAAATCCCGCAGCGCTAAGCAGTATTTCTTCATCTATCTCGAAGTAGAAAGAGAATGTATCGGGATTTTTGATCTCCAGACACCGACGGGGAATAGCAAAATGACGATTTATTTTTCCGATAAAGTTGGCATAGCACAAAACGATATATGTAATCGCTCCATCCTGAGGAGTAATCATTACGTTCTGAATAACTCCCACTTCCTCTCCTGTAGGATTTTTAATTTTTGTTCCCATAATGTCGGTTACTAATTGTGTACCAGTTTTCATAATTTCATTTTCAATATTTAAGTGTTATTTGATTTTATAAGTTGTGTTTTCAACTCAAAAGTGCTGTTTCGGTTGTATATTTACATGCAGCTCATTCCTAAAAATCCTTCCTGTTAAACTGACGCTGACTTCTCCAAAGCGGAATGCCCATCCAGACCAGAAGGCTGGCAGACGCCACCCCTATCCCAAGCATGGTCCCAAAAAATCGATTGAACACCGCGCCGGTATATCCCATGAGTGCAGAAATATCGAATTCAAGTAATACAGTTATTCGAGCCAGATCTATTGGGTTTGCTAATGCCAGTGCCAGCATCGGTTTTTCAATGGGATAATCTCCAAAGGTAAAAATGGCTAACAGTACTAATCCGTCATAAAGCACCGCCAGGAAAAGCCAGCTGACCAAAGCAAAACCAAGCCCTTTTACCCGATCTTCGAAAAAGTATAGGCCGAACCAAAAACCAAGTCCTGTAAACAGAATCGTTAACACAATACCTAGTAAAAGAACCAGTAAAATTGACGATAGGTTGGCCGATAAAATCATACCGGTATAAATCATTGGCAGTGCCGTTCCCACTGCAAAAGCCAACGCCAACGGAACGCTAAGTCCGCCAAACAACCCCCAGAAAAAAGAGGAGCGATCAATCGGTTGGGCCAACAAAAGTTCGGTAAATTCTCGAGACTGATAAAGGTAGAGTGCACCGTAGATCATCCCTACCAGCGGTATAAGCAACAGCATTATATTTGACACACTAAGCAATGCCTTGGGACCCGCGCTACCGAAACGAATCATAGCATCGGCAATGAGCAGGTAAATGAGTCCATAGCCCACAATCCACTTCCCTCGAAGAAGATCTTTCCATTGGTATTTTAAAATTGTTAGTGTTTTCATGCTGCTGTTTCCTCCATCATTTTAGCCACAGCACCTTCGAGTCGCTGTTCTTTTTGCCGTTCCATCAGTTTATGCATGGGACCATCATATCGAATGTTTCCTTCTACAATAAATATGAGATGATCGGTTAATTCTTCTATCTCACTCATAATGTGGGAGGTCAACAGTACTGTTTTTCCTTTGTCCTTCTCTTCATGAACCAGCTTCTTAAACTGTACGCTCGACTTTGGATCAAGTCCCGCCGTGGGCTCATCAAAAATCAGGATTTCCGGATCAAACATCATGGACAGAATAGCTCCTACTTTCTGACGCATTCCACCGGAAAGTGTCCGCATGCGCTTGTCAATATCATTATCGAGCTCAAAATACTCGAGCAACTCCTTATCCCGATTTGTGGGGCTTCCACGCATATCTTTGATGAAATCAAACAGTTCTCTGATCGTCATATTTTCGGGATAACGGGCTATCTGTGGCATATAACCGATCTTTCGACGATAATCCCACTGCCCTTCTATGTTCTCTCCATTGATTAAAATATTTCCTGCCGTTGGCTTTACCAGTCCCAGCAGAGTTTTAATCGTGGTGGTCTTTCCCGAACCATTCGGTCCTACGATACCGGTAGCCTGTCCTGCCGGAATCTGTAACTCTATATCATTAAGGACCGTACGAGATCCAAAATCTTTACGTAAGTTTTTTATTGTAATCATAGAACAGGCTCCATTTTCGGTTTAGAATCAATAAGCGTTTCGGGAGTAAGGACCGGCATAAATTTTTCGGCAGCATCCAAAAGATCGATAAGCAGACTTCGTAGTAGCAGCAACGATTCTGGCTGTTTTTCTACCAGTATGGAAAACAATCGCACAGGACGATGAGGCACATCCCCTACTCCATCACGATCTAAATCGTATCCTTCATACTCACTCCAGTAATTTTTATCAAAATTATTGCTATAGTTCATCCTGCTGTTTGTTGATACTTCAAAGGAATTGGCGATAAAATTATTCTTACTAAATAGGTTGTCAGTAGAATTTGCCATCAGCTGAATCGCCCATCCATTTTGGCTGAACGTATTATCTTTTATATCATTTCTGCTGGATGCTTCCATATAGAGTCCCACTGAATTATTTTCAAAAGTATTATTTCTAATTACGCTTCTGTTTATCTCTTTCAGCAGCATTCCATAAGCAGATGAACCCCAGTTGTCCGCAAACCGATTATTAATGATCTCTACATTAGAAGTGTACATGACCGCCACCCCGCCACCATTATCACGGAAGGTATTATTTTCGTACCGGCAATTATCCGAATACATAAAATGGATTCCGTAACGGATATTCCCCTCACTGATATTACCGGAAATAGTAGCCCCGTCAACAAACTCAAAATAAAGTCCGTCGCGATGACCGTAGATATAGTTATCCGTAATTTCTACGTCTTTTGTGTACCAAAGGTGGATACCATTGCCGGAGTTGGTTTCACGCTGATATGATGCCGTAATATGATTGTTTTTCAGGACTGTTCCCTCAGATTTAGCCAGATAAATCCCAAAAAAGTTATTCACCAGCTTCACATTTTCAATGCGGACGTTATGCGCCGATTCAACCACAATTCCAGCATAATCGTCCATAAAACCGGCTTTGCTGTTATGAACTTCAATATCTTTTATTACTACGCTATCCGCTTCCACAACCACAACAAAGCCCTGTTCATCACCGTCGATGATGGCATTTTCTTCTCCCAATAACGTAATTCTTTTGTTTATGCGAATATCGTATTCAATATAGCGCCCTTCTTTAACAAACACGGTATCGCCTGGTTGAGCCTGATCAATTCCTGTCTGTACAGAAGTGATATCACCGTCTTTGGCAACAGTTATCTGGATAGCCGAAATCCGAGAGATAGGCATCGATAGCATCAGCCCCACAAACAGCATGGTTGTTAATTTTAATAATCTCATAGCCTCAATCCTTATTTGTAACTCAATTTACAGTACCAACTTGCAGCTTCAATGCTACCTTTCTATTTGGGACACCTCCGCCCATTTTAACAATGCTCCGGATTTTTCAGCCACATGCTCCCGGGCTTCTTTTTCCGATGGAAAAGCCAGTAGCGATTCGCCCATCGGGCTGTTTATCACCTCACTCTTCACGAACTGTGCCTCTCCGGCCTTAATCCAATTACCCGGCTGATTATAATCGCTCACATACCGTATTGCTCCTTGCAATTCATCGGCATTTTCTCGCTGATAGACTGCCATACATTCGATGGCGTCAAACTTTATCGCCTTTCCCTTATCTGTTACGATTTGGGAAGCGAACTGCTCGTCCGTTATCATCATCTTGCAATGCGCGCACTCGTCACTACCGTAGTGAATCACCGCCGGTTCCTGGCTGCAGGCTGTTGCCAAAAGAAACAACCCAGCAACAGCAATAATTTTAATAATCTTATAGAGATACATTATAACAGACCTCTTTTTTATCAATCCTCTTTGCTTTTCCACCATACCGTGCCGGCTATACCCATTGATAGTAGTGAGATATAAAATCCAATATGCGGCAGCGAAGTGGCATTAATATTCAGTAATTGCTTGCTACCCAAAAGCGGTGGCTGGTACGTCATGCCCGGTACTTTAATCGGGGCATCGGGGTTTAAATTATGACCATAATCGTATCCCCAGATATAAAAATCTACCAGTCCGGCAATGGCCAGCAATACAAAGATTCCAAGCCAGAACAGAATCCATTTCCTATCTCCTACTATTGCAATAACCACACCACTTATAATCAAAAAGCCGAATATAAAAGGCATGATCTTAAGTTCAGGGATAGAATCAGGGTTAATTTCTTTCATCCCGATATAATGGTTCAATCCATTAATATTTTGCAAATCATTCTTTTCCTTTCCCTGGATATTATCCACAGTAATATTCATGCCAATTCCCTCGGGATACTGTGGCGCATCCATGCTAATGCTCCAAATGGGTACAAAGTAAACGCCAATCAGTATTAGCGCCGCTACTCCCATCGAAATTCTTTTTTTTGTGTCCATTATATTAAGCCAAGAATGAAGGAAAATTACTACTATTATGAAATAAGAAGAAGAGAGGTTTCATCCTCTCTTCCACAGGGATTGAGGTCATTTAAGATTGACCTGTGCTATAGGATACTTCTACATCAGAATCTTCAGAAGATACTCGTACATAACCCTGCATCTCTTGGTGCAGCGCCGAGCAGAAGTCGGTACAGTAGAATGGGAAGACCCCTACTTTTTTGGGCTCCCACTTCAACGTCATAGTTTCGCCCGGCATAATAAGCAGTTCAGCATTATTGGCACCTTTCATTGCAAAACCGTGCGGTACATCCCAGTCCTGCTCGAGGTTTGTAACGTGGAAATACACTTCATCGCCCACTTTAATACCCTCGATATTATCGGGTGCAAAGTGACTTCGAATGGTGGTCATGTAAACATGTACTTCGTTGCCATCACGTTCCACACGTGTTTCTTTTTCGCTTTTAGCAGCATGAGGATGATTATTACCTTCGATTTCATAGAATCGTTTTTGATTCTCTTTGACCTTTTCGGCCGCGATGCCCTGTGCGTAGTGTGGCTCACCCTCGGTGGGGAAGTCAAGCAACAACTGCATTTTTTCGCCAGAGATATCAATTAATTGCGCCGAGTGGAACATTTCAGGTCCTGTTGGCAGGTAACGATCCTTAGTAATCTTGTTCAATGCAACCAAGTATTTACCGTCAGGATTTTGGCTATCTCCCCCAGGAATCATTAAGTGACCGGGAGAATAGTACACATCGATACGGTCAACAACTTCGAGTGTCTCAACGTCCCACTTTACAATTTCTGAAGAAATAAAAGCGGTAGTATAGGCATTGCCCTTATCATCAAACTCTGTATGCAATGGACCTAAACCTGGATTTTCTACTTCTCCATGCAGGATAGATTCGTAATTCAATACGGGAATGCCCTGTTCTTCGCCTTCGAAGTCTTCATTCTCGATAGCCGTCATCATTTTATCGAAGGAATGTACCGGAATGACGGTAGAAAGCTTACCGCCGGCAGCGATATACCTGCCAGATGGATCGACATCTACTCCATGGGGAGACTTGGGGGTGGGCAGAAAGTAAACGAGCCCATCAAGCTCACGGGGATCAAGCACCCGAACTTCCTCAATCAGTTCGCTTTTGGCAACTCCTCCCTCTTCATGATCAATATAATTGCGATAATGTTCACCAGGAATCATCTTTCCTTCACCGTTAGCAGCATATTCAGCCGCTTTTTCCCAGTTAATAGCCGCGATATAATCTTTGTCATTTTTCGAGGCATTGATCTCTAACATCGTGTGTGCTTCTTCACTGTTGTATGAGGTAAAGAATGCCCAACCATCAGAAGGACCTTTGCCCGAATGACTTAAATCATAATTGAAACCGGGCATCCTGATCTGGAAATCAATATTCATATGTCCTTCATCAGAAACCTTGATAAATGAAATTGTCCCCTGAAAGTTATCTTTATAACTATCAATACTCACATCCATGTTCTGGAGATTATCTTCATCCATCGGTACACTAAAGCGCGTTGCGGCAGTAACATACTCGGTATTCGGTGTTACAAACGACGAAGCGTGGTTACCGGCTGAGTTGGGTATCTCAATAATCTCTTGTGTTCGAAATTCATCCAGTCCGATTCGTGCAATTCGGGGAGTATTGTTTTCATTGATGAAGACCCAGCGTCCATCTGTTTCACCATTCGTTTGCGAAAGCTCAGGGTGATGTGCATCTCCCCAAGGTACAAAACCATCGCTTGTTTGAAACATTGGTTTGGTCTCCTCATTATATCCCCACCCGTTTACCGCAGCCTGCGAAAAGACCGGTATGGTAAAAATATGTCGCCCAGAGGGTAAACCGTATACCCCAAGCTGTCCATTATATCCTCCGGAGAAGAAGCCGTAAAACTCATCGTGTTCTCCTGGGGCTACATATACCTTCTCTGCAGCATCAGAAGAGGAACCAAATTCCCCGTTTGAGCTACATCCCATAGATAGAAAACCTATTGCTGCTACTACCGCAAACGGCCACAGCAAAGATTTTTTTAACATTTTACTCATAGTATTATACCTTTTTATTGTTATTTATTCGAGGTTATTTATTGTGATTCTTGTGCCAAATACTCTACAACAGCTCGTGCCTTTTCTCTGGTTAATTGCTGATTTGTCATCCGTGTCGGATATTCTGATCCAACTGATTTTGCAATAGGATGCTTTTCGAGCATTTCTTCAGGGTTTAAGATCATATTCATTACATAGGCGGGTGTACGCGTATTCATAATTCCTCCTAATGGCGGACCCACATAACGACTATCCATCTTATGACAGGCCCCGCACTTCATATCAAAAACCTGCATTCCCTCTTTTGCTAACTCAGGATCGATTTCATCAATTGTAATTTCTTCGTTAACCGGACCAATTCCATTTGTCATTTCAAACTCTGTAAGTTCCTGCTCCACCTCCTTATTTGCTGTGGCCTCCGTATTTGTATCCGAGCCTCCCTCACAACCAATAAGCAGTAGTATTGTTACAGTCATTAATCCCACTATTTTAGATATCTTCATAGGTACAATTAATTTTTATAATTAATTTAATTTTTAAGAGTATTTTATCTTTTATACATATATTACCTCAATAAACATGCCAGTTTTTCAATAGTCCTCTTTTTTCTGCTTTATAGGTGAATTTAATTTTTCAGATAAGAATAAATTGGCCAGATATTTAAATAGTATTGCAATCCTGCATTACTAATATCGAAGGGAACTGCATAATTGCAATAGTTTCAATTACTGCCAAACAAATTTCCCATCCGGTGTAATGCGCAAATCATTTTGTTTTCCCTTCTTGGACATATCTGCCAGACTGGTTGTTCTAAATACTTTCTCTATATCATCCCGGGTTTCCGCCCACATGCTATGCATGGGACAGGGTTTTTCACTCCCACATCCAGGGAGCCCCAATACACATTCCGTAAATATTTCAATCCCGTCAATTGCCACAACGATTTCTTGTAATGATATATCATCACTTGCTTTAGATAACCTTACTCCTCCCTTGGGTCCCTTCATAGACTCCAAAAGGCCCGCGGCCGTCAGCTCTTGAAGAATTTTCGTAAGAAAATGGAATGAGATATCAAGCTTTTCGCTTAACTTCTTTATGGAAATGTATTTTTCATTGGAACTCGAAGCCAGATACAATGTGGCCCTTAAGCCATATTCGCAAGATTTTGACAGTAGCATTGACGGAAATCAATATTTAAGAGTTATTTATCCAAAATTAAGTACTTCTTTTATTTTTTAAAACTAAAATTTGAATTTTCTAGATATGCTCTGTTGCTTTGTCCCTCCTTCAAGTCTATAAAACAAGGGTATTTAAGATCATTTACTCATAGAGTGAGTCATTATCAGTAACGGCAAGATCAGCAAGAAACTGACTAATGCGATCGGTTACAGCTTCTAAAAACTGCTCCCCCTTTTCGGCTGATGCCGCAACAGGATTGCCAACCCCCGTGTCTTCCGTTACCTGGGTCCACTCGCGCTGCACAAAGGTCCACCCCTCGTTTAAGCCATCCACTTTAAATTTGCGGGCTGCTCCCTCCCCCGCTTCCGAAAGAGGGAGTACCAGCTCTGGAGCAATATGCATGATCGCACTTGTTTCCATCTCCCCGGCATGATCTCCCGGTTCATCAAAATACTCCTCGGCATCAGCTGCCTGATACCAGTTTAATGCACAAGAAAACAACCCGGGAAAATCTACGGAAAGGGTACGGAGCATCTGCTTGAAGTGGTTTCCGCCATGGCCGTTCAGGATAACCAATTTGGGTATGCCCTGACGATGCAGCACATCGGCAATATCGTTTAGTACTGCCAGTTGGGTAGACGGATTCATATTCAGGCACAAATCCACATCCAGCTGACCGGTATTTACCCCAAAAGGTACGGTAGGAAGCACAATTATCTTTGCGTCCTTCTCCCAGGCTTTGCGAGCGGATTCGGCAGCTACATGGTCGCATTGGATGACATCGGTAGCATAGGGCATATGGTAATTATGGGCCTCGGTAGCGCCCCAGGGAAGGACCGCCACCTGGTAGGATTGTTCCTTCACGGTTTTCCAGTTCGTTTCAGCAAGAATATACGGTCGGGGTGAATTCATGTGACTGAATTGTATTTATATTTATGCATTTAGCGGTTATTGAATATACGTTAAGTGGTTAAAATCGAGGATAATGTCTTATAAATGGATTCAATCTCCCTAAATCCCTCTTCTCCAAGAGGGATTTATAACATTGGTTCATAAAATAATTCGTAGCAAATATATCAAACAACGAATTCCTCTGGCGAAGGAGGACATGCCCTGTGGAATTGAGCTCTATTCCACGAGGGCAGGAAGATTGATCTATTTTATTGAGTCAATTCAGATACTGCTCAATCTCTGACTTCCATACCAGATATCCGTTGCCGTTCAAATGCAGGCCATCCTCGGTATAATCCGGATTTAGCTGATCTCTATCAGTACTCATATCGTCAAACAAATTGATATAGGTAAGTCCTTTCCGGTCAGCCAGTTTTTTTAAGCCCTTATTTACTTCTTTAATCTCGGGCGTCTTGTCCACATGGGAGGAAAACTGCTCAAAATCCTCATTTACCGGCAGCACACTTTGGATATAAATCTTAGTATCCGGTGAATCCTGTTCTATTTTATTCACGATCTTCTCATAATTTTCCAATACATAATTCACCGAACGATCCCGTGCCAGGTCGTTAACGCCGATCATCACAAAGACTTTATCCGGATTTGATTCGGTCACTTCATTCAGTCGGTAGAGCACTCCATCGGTTACATCTCCGGATATGCCCCGATTTTTAAGCCGGGTGCTTCCAAACATCTCGGCCCACTCATTGCCATCGGTGATGCTGTCGCCAAGAAAGATAATTTCATCCTCCCCATTCGGCAGCTGCTCAAACAGGTTCTTTTTGTGGTAATAATAAGCTGAATAGTCAGGTTTTTCTTCCGTTTGCTGACCCAGAACATATTCTATTGATACTCCGGATATCAGCACAGTGCAGATTAAAATCGATTTAAGTAAACCTTTCATAGCAATAAAATTTAATTAACAGGATAATGGGTTAGGAGTTAGCTTCTAAACAACCTGTCAGCGTCCACAGGACCTGAAAGCGTTGTCTAAAAGACGCTAGACGCTGACAGGAATCAACAATTGATACGCTGTCAGGTCCTGTTTTTATTTAACCCTAAACACATTGACAGAATATTAATAAGTACTCCTTTTAATCTTTTTTTGCAAGGGCATAAATGCCGCCCCCCTTTTCATTATCATCGAATAGATCCAGCCACATCAGGAGTAATCCCACCGGAAGCGTAACTATATAATAAATGGCCATCAATGGCAGGGCCCAAAGTCCTATTTTTGTTAGCCACAGCATCGGATATTTGATGAGCAGCTCCCAGGCCAAATGCCCTTTACTGCCATAGGTGTACGCCACCTCTATCGGCGTAAGTCCAGCGGACTCCAATTTTTCCTGAATATCTTCTTTTGAATAACCCGTACGGGCATGTTCGTCAACAAACGATTCCTCATCACCGGCATCTTCTTCTGAATAAATAGAGGGCGAATGCATTAAGAAAAAACCGCCGGACTTTAGTGCCTTACAGATATTGCGCATTACCTTCACATCTTGTTCAATATGCTCCAGCACATCAATACAGGTCGAAAAATCGAAGACAGCATCAGATTCCAGTTCCAGGAGGTCTTTCTGCTCAAAGGATATACGCCCCTCATTAATTGCTTGTTGGAAATAATGCCGGCAATCCTGTAGATAATCCGCTTTCACATCGATAGCCCGGATTGAAACATTGGAAAATTGGCGGAGGATAAAACGATCGTACTGGCCGAATCCTGATCCGGCATCGAGCATCTGCCATTTTCCCTGCCGGTCAATATCCGAGGCATATTTTTTAAGCAAACGCCTTACATACCAGCTGCGCAGAAAAAAGAGATCGAGCAATTTATAAAACAGTGTCCGCAACAAACGGCTGTTTCGAATGATATTGGCAAAACGGTCTTTAACCGGATCGTAGGCAATGCGACTCATTGGCTAGAATAAGCTTTATAAAATTTCTTTAATATTCGGGGTATGCTGTTTTTCATTGCGTTTTTGGATAAGCTCTCCCAAAAAGCCGATGGAAAAAATCTGAGCGCCCAGAACCATCAGCATGACGCCAAACAACAACAGCGGACGATCACCCAGGTTAGCTCCGAAGAATAATTTTTCAATCGTCAGATAGCCGTTAATGATCCCTCCCAGGAAAAGCAATAAAAAACCGAGGGTTCCGAAAAAGTGCATGGGGCGCTGCAAATAGCGATTAACAAATAACAGTGTAAGCAAATCCAGAAAGCCATGCATAAATCGAGAGATACCGAATTTTGTTTCCCCGTACTTCCGGGCATGATGCTTGACGACCTTCTCTTCAATGCGGTCGTAGCCTTCCAGCTTGGCCAAAAAGGGAATATAGCGATGCAATTCACCATAAAGATAGATATGATCAATCACCTCACTCCGGTAAACCTTAAGTCCACAGTTAAAATCATTGAGATCAATGTCCGTAAAAAAAGACGTTACCCTGTTAAAGAAACGCGACGGTATGGTTTTGGTAATGGGATCGTGACGCTTCTTTTTCCATCCGCTCACCAGATCCAATTGGTGTTCTTTCAACTGCTGCAACATAGCGGGAATCTCAAATGGATCGTCTTGCAAGTCTGCATCCATCGTGGCGATATATTGTCCCAAGGCCTCTTCGAACCCAGCCTGAAGGGCTGAACTTTTGCCGTAATTGCGCTGGAGCCGAATTCCACGTACTAATGCTGAGTCGCGACACGCTTTCCTGATCTCCTTCCATGAACCATCTGTGGAACCATCATCCACAAAAATAAGCTCATAATTAGAAGCATCCGCCAGCGCTTCATCTACTTTCCGGGCCAGCTCTTCGACGGACTGTTCCTCGTTATACAGGGGAACTACGACACTTAATTCGATATCGGATTTGTTCGGCTGCTGTTCAGACAATGTTTTCTTACTTATTTTATGGCAAAGAGTTAGACAAAATCCCTAAGATCATGTATAATAAGCAATAAAGATACGCTTTTAGATTTGCTATGAAAAAACTTTATTACTCCATAGGCGAAGTTAGTGAAATTACAGATGTAGATGCGCATGTTCTGCGCTACTGGGAAACGGTTTTCGATGAACTCAGTCCCAAAAAAAATAAAGCCGGAAATCGCACCTACAAAGAAGATGATATAGAAACCATCTTAAAACTTAAAGAGCTCATTCAGGAAAAAAAATACAGTACGGAAGGTGCTCAGCAAGCACTTAAGCGAGAGGCGGAATCAGGTGAAACAGAAAAAGAAATTCCTGTTAATTTGAAAAAAGATTTAAAGGAGATGCGTGTATTTCTGAAGAATCTTTTAGAAAAGCTGTGATATTACAGTGAAACATTATATTACCAGCTTTCTTCTTTTCTGTAATGTAAACTCGCAATTACTGAAATTCTCAGCCAATGAATCTATCGGAGCTATCATTTGGACCGTTTCATCTTTATGCTATCGAAACCGGCCGCTTCCGCCTCGACGGCGGAGCCATGTTTGGAGTCGTACCCAAGACTTTGTGGTCGCGCTATATTGATGTGGATGAAAAGAACCGCATCCTGATGGCCATGCGCTGCCTGTTGATTACTTCTGAAAGCACCGGGCGTACGTACCTGGTTGATAACGGCTGCGGCACCAAGTTTAATGAGAAGTACGAGAATATCTATCAGCTGGATCACAACCACAGCAATCTGCTCAGTTCACTAGAGCATCACGGATTTGCACCCGGGGATATTACGGACCTTATTTTCAGCCATTTACACTTCGATCACTGTGGGGGAACAACCTATTATGATGAAGAAGATTCCCTCCGCCATACCTTCCCCAATGCGCAGTACCATGTTACAGAGAAGCATTTAGCAACGGCTACCGATCCCAATGCGCGCGAAAAAGCCAGTTTTTTACCCGAGAATATTCGTCCCATAGCAGAATGGGAAAAACTCAATGTAGTTGACGAGTATTATCAATATGAGGAAGGAATGGACGCCCTGCCGGTTAGCGGACATACCATCGGTCAGCAGTTACCAAAAATTACGGTCGGTGATCAGACGATCGTTTTTATGGCAGACCTCCTGCCCACTCATGTGCACCTGCCCCTGCCCTGGGTGATGGGCTACGATATGTATCCCGTTCAAACGCTGAAAGAAAAAGAGAGATTTCTGGATAAGGCTGTTGATCAAAATTGGTACCTGTTTCTTGAGCACGATGCCGAACAGGAAGTTATTACCGTAAAAAAAGAGGAAGGCAGATATAAGGTAAAAGAAAAACTTAGCCTCAGTGATATTCCGGTAGATAACTAATACAATTTACGGCTGACTTCTATTCATCCGTCAAGAGAAATTCTAACATCTTATCCCAGCGTCCCGTCGCACTCTTTATACCAGTCCGCGACTCCTTCACTGAGCGAATATTTTAGATTAAAAGGCGATTGGGCCAGCTTTGCGCCCGAAACATTGGTTGAGATCATCACTTTTTTTACCCGATCGGGATGAATACCGACAAATTCTTTACCGATCAGCTTGCCCAGCAGCCTGATCATGTGGGCCGCTCCCAGCAACAGCGTTGAAGGAATCAACAGCCGGGCCTTGCCTGCATCGGTCTGTTCATGTATCACTTCACAAATCTGCTCAATCGTAGGCGGCTCTTCATAAACCAGGTTATAAAGCTCGAGTCCCGCTGATCCATCAGCAAAATAGCGACATGCGCGCGCTACATCCTTTACATAAATGCAGGCTTTCCTGGTATCGCGCCTACCGGGATAGGCAAAAAAATGTTTCTTCAGAGACGTATAAAGCCGGGTAAAGTTGGCCCGCTCCCTGGGACCGAAAATAATGCCCGGCCTGAGAATGGTAAGCCGATTATTTTGGGGATCTTTTTCTTGCCATCCGCGGTGGATATACTCAGCCGCCAGCTTTGACGAGCCGTAAGGGTCCTTTGGCTCCGGGACTGAACTTTCAGTCTTAAGTTCCTCCGAAGCGCCGTATGGAGAGATAGAACTGGTAAATATAATCCGATTACAGCCGAGAGCTTCAGCCAGCCGACATACATTTTTAGCCCCTTCTATATTTGTGTGGAAGTAATCAGCATCGGGATAGCCGGGAATTTTACAAATAGCGGCGAGATTAAAAATAACACTATCAGATCCACATCCCTGTTCTCTAAAAAGGTCGGGGGACAGCTCCTCACGTATATCTTTCTTCAAATGAACATACCGGTCGGAGGTTTCGTGGGCTGATATTTCCGACGGCTCCAGATCTACATTGATAATTTTATCATATCGATCGGATTCCAACAGCTGGTTGACCAGATGGCTTCCCACAAATCCCGATCCCCCGGTAACTATAGCGTGCGGCATACAATGTAAATCTGTCCTTTAGAGTTAACGTCCCCACTGAAAGTCGGAAAAATACGAAGGATAGGTGCCTATTAAAAAATCTTTTATTGCGCTTCGAAAACGTTCGGGACTAAACCGGGAGGCATTCTCTCTACAGCGCTCCCGATCAAACTGCTTTTCAATCTTTTCAAATCGCTTTACTGCCTCTATAAGGGCTTCGGGGGTCTGTTCTTCAAAAAAGAGTCCCGTTTCATCTTCCTGAACCGTTTCCAGCGCTCCGCCCTCTTTATAAGCTATCACTGCCTTGCCGGAAGCCTGTGCTTCAAGGGGCGTTATTCCAAAATCTTCGACCCCCGGAAAGATAAATGCCCGACAGAGCTCATAATGCTCTTTGAGTACTTCAAACGGCTGGCTTCCCAAGAAACTGATGTTGTCTCCGGCCATCTGCTCCAGTCGTTCTTTCTCTGAACCGGATCCGATGATCACCAGCGGTTTTTCAAGCTCGTTAAAAGCCTGTACGGCCAACCCTACCCGTTTATAAGGCACCAGTGCCGAAACCATCAGGTAATACTCTTCCTGGGGATGTTTATAGCTAAATTCGGACAGGTCCACCGGCGGATAGATAACGGTAGATTCCCGGTTGTATATCCGTTTGATACGCTTCTGCACAAACTTCGAATTTGCCAGAAAGTGATCCACCTTTGCAGCCCCTTCGAGGTCAAACTTCCGCAGGTAGGGTGTAAGCCTTTTAAGTACTTGGGCTGAAAATGGATTCATCCGCTGCAGGTATTCCTCCTGCATATCCCACAGATAGCGGGGCGGCGAGTGACAGTAGCATACATGCGGCACATCATCCGGCTGACCTACCCCCTTGATCAGGCTCGCATCCGACGATAATATAAAATCACTCTCTACCCTGTGATTCCGTATCGCCATAGGATAGAGCGGCAGCAGTGATTTATAATACCGTTTGACGCCGGGCAGTTTACCTAAACTAGTAGTCCTAATCAGATGCTGTTGTAGCTCTCTGCTAATATTTTTCTCTACTGCCACCAGCGTATGGATATCTGCTGAGGGAAACATCGTTGAAAACTGTTCGAGCACCTTCTCTCCCCCGCGCATACTCACCAGCCAGTGATGTAATAAATCGATATTCATAAATAGCGTAATCCAAAAAAGTTCCAACCGGAAAGCCTGAAGATGAATCAAATAAAAGAATCTTTCAACGTTTTGTTTGGATATTTTCTGTGCTGATTTAAGCAGGTAAAAATAATCCTGTTACCCGAAACCATGTTGTATATTGCTTAGTGGCAAAGGATAGATTAATAGAAAAGATCCAGTATCCATTTTAAAGCTACTAAATACTTATCATTAAGACGGGCTAGCAGCCCGTCCTACATATCTGCCACTACTATTTTTATGGGATATGTAAGGCCCGGAAGCCTTCCCGGCCAAACTACTTCAGTATTTGGATGAAATAATAAGTTAAATACCCAATAAACGGATTTGATAACCCACCGCGGCACAACGCTAAAGCCCTTTCTTGCCCCATCCCACTGTTCTCCCTTCCCTGAACATCAAGGAAGGGAGAGACGCCTATATCACGTGACATATTGCAATGGTCATTTGAAGAAACAGGTGCATCCCCGATACCGACCGCACCTTGCCATATAATGATAGCGCCGTTAACATTAGGAGTCAGTGGTACTACCATTACTACTTAGTAACGCTATCATTGGGAGTCAGAGTCACTATGACCAAGACTTAATATCAATGGCACCAGGAGTTAGTATTGCTAACACCAAGAGTTAGTGGCACTGACTCCTGGAGTTAATAATGCCGATACCAGGAGCGGCTGTCGTTATCATTACACAAGAGAAAGCCTGCGCCGCAGGATCTATCAAAGCGCTCTCCAAAGGGGCATTCCATAAGGCCGAAGGATTGTAAAATGTCGGTTGGCGGATGGCGGTGGGCAGATGGTGACTAACGGATAGCAGATTTCGGATAGCAGGTCCAGCCCCCCCCAACTGGTTCAAGTTTGTAACTTGGACCAGTGATGAGGTCGATTATCGAAATAAAGGCCATTCTCGGCTCCAACTGCCCGGCCGCCTAAACTTTTTCCGTGGATAGTTGTATTTCTAACTCTATTGAAAGCGACCGAACCCACCCGTACCATTTCTGTGTGACGAAGGGTGGGCCGGAGCGGTAATCAGCGGCTCTGGGGTCGTCCACCTTAAGGAGTTAAATGGCCCTTGATTTTTCCGTCTCTTTTGGATCAAGCCAAAAGGGACACTATTAATATTGTTAAGGTTTTCCTTTTAGTAAGGAGATATTCTTATACCTTTTCCCTTGTTCCATTTTTGTAACAACGCTCCGCCAGTAGGCGGACCAGCAGAGCTGGAAAACCCAAAAGCCGTCGGCTGAGGGTTCTTCGCCTGAGCGCGTCCGCTCACAACCCAAGGCCGGAGGGAATATGATCTTGAACTTGCAAGTCCGGAAGCTAAGTCCCTCTTTCGACACGGCCGTTGAAAACCTGACAAATATGTTCCGAAGAAAATCTAGTGGTAATCAGTAAATATTCTAAAATATCTTGTAGGAGATGTCCATTTTTTGTCACCAAAAAATAGACGAAAAAAGTGCTGGGCAATAGCCAGATATTGTTTTGTTGTAAATCTCAATACGGGGAGAGCCCGACCACGGCAGTTGTTTTTACCGAAGTCGTTCCCGCTATTCCCCAGACCCCGATTTATTTCTTTGTACTTCAACGGACTCATCCTATTCGCAAGGCTGGAAAGGAAACAATTTAAGCCCCTTTCCCCAAACCGCCGGCCTTAGCAGGTGAGGCGTGGAAAGGGAGCGGGAGGTACGAAAAAGAAATAAATGGGGAACGCTGTGAGAAAAGCAGTAGGCGCTCCCGGGCTATTCCTTCTTGGGGCCACCTAATAAACGAGATCTTCATTTATTTCCGTACCGAGCGATCCCGAACGCCGAAGCCGGTTCGCCGGTCGTTTTTACAGCACTTTTGGCGACCAAAAGTGCTATGTTAAATGCCGAGGCGAAAGAAAACTAAGGCTAAACCATATTTCCCATTTAGAAACAACAAATGAAAACCACCGAAGAGCAAAAAAACTATCGTATCGCGTGCTGAGACAGTAAACTTTGGCTCATTTACCTGCAATTCGATGAGGCAATCTCTCCGCTAAAGTATTACAAACACTTTCCTATATATATGGCAAACAACCTGTCATATATATGGGAGACTCCCTCCCATAGTAATGGGAAACATCTTCCCATATATATCATAAATTCCAAACTTGTCGTGCAAACGTTGTTCTAATAATTATTCCGGGCAGGTGCCCCACACCGGGTGGTGTTCCTCGGAAAGGGCACTTCCTTCTGAAAAATTGGATGGTTCTTCATTGAAATTACTGACACACCAGCCGCTAAGATCCTGGTTGAAATTTATAGCTTCACGAAACATCCCACTCATCTCAGTTGCATTTTCCACATCCCAATTGCTGATATCCCCGTTAAAGCTTGTCGCTTCAGCAAACATCCCGCCCATATAAGTTACATTGCTGACGTCCCAACTGTTTAAATCCTGGTTGAAGTTTTCGGCTCCCTCAAACATATAACTCATATCTGTAACACTGCTCACGTCCCAACTGCTGATATCACGATTAAAGCTTATGGCTACACTGAACATACCAAACATGCTTGTAACCTTACTTACATCCCATCCGCCAATATCCCCATTAAAGCTGGTAGCCCCCAAAAACATATCTCTCATGTGAGTTACATTGCTGACATCCCAACTGCTGATGTCGCCATTAAAAGATGTGGCCCCATAAAACATTCGTTGCATAGTCGTTACATTGCTGACATCCCAGTTACTTAAATCCCTGTTAAAGCTTGTAGCCCCGATATCTTCGGGAGCTTCTACCCCTATAAACCCTGCAATCCCAAACATACTATACATATCAGTTACGTTGCTTACATCCCAACTGTTTATATCGCCATTAAAGCTTTCAGCCCCGGCAAACATACTTCGCATAGTGGTTACGTTGCTTACGTCCCAATTGCCTAAATCGCCATTAAAGTCTGTAGCCCTCCAAAACATACTTCGCATATCCGAAACATTACTTACGTCCCAGCTGTTTAGATCCCTATCGAAGCTTGTTGCTTGACTAAACATTCTTCGCATAATAGTTACGTTACTCACGTCCCAGCTGCTGATATCGCCATTAAAGCTCGATGCTTCCTGGAACATTTGATCCAAATTGGTTGCGCTGCGCACATCCCAGCTGCCGATATTACCATTAAAGCTTGAGGCACCAAAAAACATGCCATTCATTCTGGTTACCTCGCTGACGTCCCAGCTACTGATATCACCGTCGAAGTTTGAGGCTCCTACAAACATCTGGTGCATATCCGTTACATTCCCCACATCCCAGTTGTTTAAATCGCCATTAAAACTTGTTGCTCCTCTAAACATCCTTTCCATATCCGTTACATTGCTGACATCCCAGTTGCTAATATCCCCATTAAAATTTTTAGCTCCGGAAAACACATAGCTCATATCAGTTATGAGGGAAGTACATACGGTAGACAAATCCCCCCCATTATTTATTTTATGATCTAAAAGCGTTCGGTCAACCGCCTCATATTCCGTTCCATCTACCGTCCCTTTCTGGCCCGGTTTTGCATACGGGCATTGGATGGTCACCCCGTTTTCATGGAGGGAAAATAGATCTTCGCTCCTGATAAAGTTAGCTGTAAGAGCATAGTCCTGGTCAATGGTGACTGGCAGCGGATTGACGGTACGCTCCAAATCCCCGGACCAACCGGTAAAATGATAATCCTCGCTGGCTTTTGCCAGTAAGACAACCATGCTTTCGGCTTCATAGGTGCTGTCCGCTGCCGGGGAAATAGTTCCTGCCCCTTCGGGAACGACTGATACCGAAACGTCATAGAGCGTGGTATCAGGACCACTGTTGTCGCAGGAAATGAGCAGAAGCACTAATACAAAGAATAAAGAATAGCGTGCGATATTGATATTCATGATGGTCTCTCCTCGAATATTCAGGTATTAAAAAGCGAAATGGATACCTTTATGCAACTTAACTAATTGTATAGTACAACTTAATAAATATACAGGTATTATAATACCCTGCTTTCTTTCTGCAAGATAAAAACAGCCTGGTCTCCTTTTTGCTCTTTATTTAATTCTCTGGCTTTCTGGGTAAAAGAGCGGATATCACCTGCTGTAAACATCGACTTCTCCGGATTAACTGCATAAGAACTTTCGTGGCGCAATGGTATGTCATTCTCATACTGAATACTTCCCCAAAACTGGAAAGCAGTTGAATCGTAACTTACTTCTTTGAGTTTAAAGTCCGTTTCTCTTACAAGATATCGAATACTTTTGGGTGAATGAACAAATATATGCCGGGGTGGGTCTAGTTGAACCCAGTTCTCACGGAACTTCTCCCAGGCTACTGATTCAGTAACCGGAATACGAATAAGGCAATGTCCTCCCTCCGAAAGCAACTGGGAAGCTTTTTGTAATACCTCCAGAGGATCAGAAACATGCTCAAATACATGGTGCATCATAATCAGATCCCACTGTCCCTCTATTTCAAAAATACTTTTCTTAAATATTCTTGCATCATCCCCAATTTCAATGACCGCTTCTTTATTGTAGGGATCAATACCTGTTAGATTTTCAAACCCCAACTGAACCAGAGACCGCAAGAGCTCTCCGGTACCACATCCGACATCTAATATAGCAGTGTCTTTCTTTAGCGGAATATGGGACAAGGCCTGCAGATCAGGCTTGGGATATTTTGAATATATAAACTTGCCTATGAGGGATCTGTCAAAAACTGCGTATTGATCTCTCTTTCGCTTTACAAATTTCGTAATAAAGTTTTCTTTTTTTGCATCTTGAAATGAATAATATTCACCTGAATAATATTTTGATAAGTTGTCTGGTATTTCTGCTATTTGAAGACATTTACAATCATCACACTGGAAATAGGTAAAAACTTCTCTTAGTCCCATCATCATTTCCCGGGTTTCATAAGTGATATTGTTTTCCGTATTTCCACAAATTTTACATTCCATAGGAGTCGTTTAAAAATGTATGGGTCACAATTTCAGTGTGATTACTTACTATTCCAGTCCTCTCTGTATTAAATATTGGCGGGTTTTTTCTGCTGTTCGGCTCCACTGGAACTCCTGTGCATAATGATAGGCCTTTTCAGTCAGCTGTTTTCGCTCTGCTGCGGAATCCAAAAGCTTGTGTATTGCCGAGGCGATCTCTGAGGGTTCCCTGGGGTTCACGGTCAGGGCATAGCCTTCGGCCAGTTCTTTCAGGGAGGTTGTATTGGAGGTAACTACCGGCGTGCGGCAGGCCATCGCTTCTAACACCGGCAGGCCAAATCCCTCAAAGTGCGAAGGAAAGGCAAAAACGATTGCTCCCGAGTAGAGCGCAGGGAGTTCTTCATAGGGCACGTAGCCCAAAAAACGCACCGAATCGTCCACCTCTTCTTCCATTTGGAAAGCGAACTTTGAGGCTTCTCCTCCGGCTATAACCAGCTCCATTTCATTCCGGATTCTCTCCGGGAGCTGGTTCCATGCTGCAATAAGACCATTGATATTTTTTCGCGGATCACGCGAACCCACTGTTATGACATAAGGTTTCTGCAGATTATACTTCCTTTTCACCGCATTGATTTCTTTCTCTGGCCGGAGATAAAAATGGTCGGTCCGTACCCCGTTATAGATGACCTCAATCTTATCCCAGGTAGAGGGAAATTGTTCAATAATGGTCTGTTTCGAATATTCGGATACGGTGATGATTCCCTTTACACGCTTGAGCAGAGGCGGCAATACCACAGACCGCCAGCCTGCATATTGGGCATCAAACCATTCGGCATGCAGCTGATCAGAAATATCGTGCAGGGTCAAAACCTGGTTACGGCAGAAAACCGGTCCGATATTCGTAGGCGACCAGAGCAACTCGTCCCCGGAAAGTTGAAAAGGCATTCCTCCCTGCATCCACAGTTGACGCAGCTTATCGGATATTAACTTTTGGGGTGGTTCTGCGTACCGATATCCCCACCCTTTCTTGTCAAATTCCTTTATTATTTCCCGGGCATAGCGCTGCACACCGGTAGCCTGCTGTGCTTTAAAATGTCCGTTTATGACAATATTACTCATCCTTCACCTCCACCATTTTTACCCGCTTATAGTTATCGCGATGCATGAGCAGCATGCCTAGTGAAATGGTAAACGGCAGCATCATTGAGGGCGTTGTTATACGATGCTCGGTAAAAGCCGCAAAAGTGATAGTAAAAAAAGCGATTATCAAATAATCTCTTAGCACCGGGTGAACCTTAAGCCTCCTCAAATACAGGAAAATAGAGGTCCAGAATATCAAAAAGAGTGTCAGTCCTATAATTCCCTGCTCTGCTAACATGTGAAGATAAGAATGGTGGGCATGGGCATCGCTGTGGGTCTTGCTGGATTGCGCATTGTATTCTATGTAAGGTACCACCTCCTGGAAGTCAAACGGACGGTCATCATAAGATCCCACGCCGGTTCCTAAAAAAGGAGACTGTTTAAAAACATGCCAGGCACGGGGAAAGGTATAGAATAAGCGAATAAGGATATTTGCGTTTTTCTGGTCCACCTCCTCGTCAATCTCCAGCTCAACTACATTACCCGTCGCCAGACTGCTTTTATAATAGGGATAACCGATCATGACACTCCCGATCGTAAACATAACCGGTATGATCAAAAGTGCAATAAGCATTTTATATCGCTCGGTATGGGATAAATACCATCCCAGTATACCCAGCAATAGTCCGAGTATAGATCCCCGCGAATAGGTAGCTGCCAATATTATGAACACAAGCAGAAAGCCCAGAAATTCTTTTTTACCGCCGCGATGATAATAGTAGGCAAATCCCAGTCCGCCCAAAATGGACAAAAATCCTCCTACTGCATTCTGTGCGATAAAGAGTCCGCCGAAAACAATACCGTGAAGACTGCCTAAAAAATTAGTCGTCATTAAATGGTTTAAAAACAGCACTCCATAAAGCACTACGGCAAACAGGTAAAAACGCCGGAAATATTTTTCAATATCAAAGGTAAAACTGAATAGCGGGAGGACAAGAAGAGGAGCATATGATATTACGAAGTTCCCATCGCGCCGGTAAAAATCAAATTCAATAACGGATAACGGGTGATACAGCAGCACGCTTACTAGGAAAAGCAGCGTGAAGGCATAAAGCCACGCCACCGGACGCGGGAGCTCGTCTTTGTTAAATACATAAATAGCCAGGGGTACTAATAGCGTCAACAGCGGACTAAAGAAAACAAAGTTCGTCACCGTCCCAAAAAGGGACAAAAGTGCCAATACTAATACAAACTTTTTTTGGAGATCCACTGTTAGAAAATCTTCTGGTGTTATTTATTAAAGCTAAACATAAGCTTAATTATCATAGGAATACGATTCCATTGTCCTCTTAACGCTCGATTAAAAATGGCCAAAATAACAGTAGCGTACACCACCGGCAAATAGAGAGGATAAAATGAAGCTGTAAATTTCAATCGATTTTTGATCTGGTAGTAATCAGATTTTCTGCTTTTCTCTGCAGGTAAAGCCTGTTTACCCCCTATTGAGGCTCCCTCTTTATGATATACAATACTTTCGGGCGCAAAACCAACCTTAAATTTTCCTTTTGCCCGGGCAGCCCAGTCAATTTCTTCGTAGTACAAAAAATATTCTTCATTCAGTAATCCTACTTCCCGAATAAATTCCCTGGAAACCAGCATAGAGGCTCCAATTACAAAATCAAGCCGATCTTCCACTTCTTCAGGATTTATTTCAACATCTACCGCTGCTTGTCCCCCGATATTAGTGGACACTCCCAACCACTTGTTATAATGTCCACCGGCTAATGCCTGAATGGTATCACGTTGGTGGTAATAAATCAGCTTGGAACCACAAATACCTATAGCTGGGTTCTCTTCCATCCGTTCCACCAAGGCAGACAAAGCCCTTTTCTCTACCACGGTATCATTATTAAGCAGCCAGAAATAATCAGCGTCCTTTTCGATCGCATAATTAATTCCTAAATTATTTCCTCCCGCGAAGCCCGTGTTTTCCTTACTTTCTAGAAGGGTAATACCCGGATATTCTGTCTGAATCTTTGATACTGACTGATCTGTAGATCCATTATCAACGACCACAACCTCCTTATGGGGATAATCCAACGCCTCCAGTGATTGGAGACATTCAATGGTATCCCGCCAACCGTTCCAGTTGACCAGAATAATAAAGACTTTTGGTGCATTTATTGTTTCTATCCCAGATCCCATATCATTTTTTTGACATTCGGTCCTGTTTAAACCAGCTATTTATTACCGAGGATGCTTCTCCTTTTACCTCCTGATAGAAATCTAGCAACCGGTTTCGTTCTTCCAGTTTTAAAGTATAGGTCCAGATCAGGTAAAATATGAGTAGAGCTGATACGATTCCAAAACCTATCAGCGATAACCGATCCTGAATATAGAAAAATAGTACTGCCAAACACCCAAAAGTTGCAGCATGGATAAGTGCCTGAACATACAATCCACGGCGGGGGTAATCCATAAAAGAAATTAAGTTATTACAGAAATAGAGCAGCAGTACTCCGTCTATACTTACGCGCAATACCCACGCCAAAGCCACACCTATCACCCCCATCCAATAGGTAAAAAACCAAATCATCAGGAGGTAAATTGGCAGCTCTAATAAATGTAATTTTGCCGTTATGTCTGGCCGGCCCGCAGCCTGAAGGGCTGTATATGGAACCGTAGCTACCGAATTAACCAATATTCCTATCGCCAGTAATTGCAGAACTGTCGTACTGTTTTGAGCAAATTCGCTGCCAATCCAGTAAAACAGCAGTGGCTCTGCGGCTATGATTAAAAAAGTAACCACAGGCGCTAATATCAGCAAAAGATAACGGATAGATTTTTGATGTAATCCCGCCATTTTTTGGTGATCCTCCTTCGAATAAACGCTAAAGGCCGGAAACATAACCCCCATAAAGCTGCTGGATACAATCAAAAGACGGCTAATCATCTCGTAAGGAGTGGTATAATAGGCCACGGCGCTCATTGTCAGGATAGCCCCCAGGATAAAACGGTCCATATACACCATAATGGGACTGATCAAATTGCTGACAGTAACCCAGGCCCCAAAGCTCAGCATCTCCTTAGCCCACTGAACAACGGGATATTCGGCAAGATCAAGTGTAAAATCGTCCCTAAGACAAAAGTAAAGATACATTCCAAATGTTATAGCCCGTGCTGCTACCAATACAATAACCACATGCTGCAGCTGATTGCTGAAGGGCAATACCATGAGCGGACCCACATAATTGATTATTCCGGCCGGTACTTTTATGGCATTGACAATACCAAACTTTTGCTGGGCTTCGAGTGCTCCCCGCGCGCCAATAGATCCCAGTACCAACGGGATGGAAAAGCTGAGCACATAAAAAGCATACTCCGTTTCTATTAGCAGTTCATCAGGAATGTTTAAAATATCATATACCAGGTATGGGGTCATTAGCCAGATCATCCCTCCACCTGCAACCCCTAATCCGCTAAGCAAGAGGATAGAAGTAATAATAATGGGTGATAGTTTGGACGCTCCCCTGGCTTCAAGATCAGCTACAAACTTTGTGGTAGCGCGGCCGATTCCCATATCAAACAGTCCAAAATAGCCAATCACCATCCACACGATGGTAAGCACCCCAAACCGTTCCGTCCCCAGTCCTTCTATAACAAAAGGAATGGCAATAACAGCAAATATTAGCGGCAGGCCTCGCCCGATAAGATTGATAGCCGTATTACGGGCTAATACTCCTTGCTTTTTGGAAGAAGAATCAGACGAAGTTTCCATTTATTGTTTTCTTAAACAGCGTTCAATCAAAGAACAAATGCGCCAAAAACCACTACAGTTGTGAACGAACATTGTAATAAATATTTCGGCCTGCTATATAAAGGAAAGAAACAATCAGTCCGCTTATGATGGAGAGCACAATAATGAGTATACGCTGGGGCTCACTCTTGTTGTTGGGTACATTCACTGACTGGATAACCTTAAAAACCGGGGTCTGTTCCTGAACTTTCATTTTAGCCTCCATCAGCTGCTGGGATACATTATTATACATCTCATAGGCTAAATCAAATTCTGCCTGCAGGCGCTGCTCCTGGGTTCGCGACTTGGCTGTAGATAAATTCACATTTTGATCCAAAAATGTAGCCAGCTCATCCTGCACTTCCTTCAGTCGCTCCTGCGCCTGTTGATGCTGTGTTTGAGCAAAAGCCAAGTCTTCTTTGGCTTTCTGTGTACTATATTCTTCCACAAACTTTTTGAGCATATTAATCACCTCCCGGTTAACCTGGGCAGACGCCATCGCATCAGGCATTTGAGCGGTAGTAGTCAATACTCCTGTTTGACTGTCAAGCTCAATTTCAATGCGTTCCCGCATATTCTCTATTATCTCAAGCTCATTATCAGTCAGTTCCAATACGGCCTCTTCATCAAAAATATCACGCAGCCATTGAGGCAGTGTTTCTTGTGAGGAAGAAGAACTGAACTTGCCCGGAAGCTTTATGGTGTACTCTACCAGCCACTCAAAAAAAGAAAGATCGCGAATGTCTTTAAAATACGTATATCCACTAACCGTGGTATCCTTTTTAGAAAAGTAGTAGTCTTGCTGCAGCAGCGTATGTTGAAACCCAAGACTTTCAACAATTTTGGGATATACATCCGGAGCTATTTTACCCTCCTGGGATAAATCCATCGATCCCAAGCCTCCCAGCCCCAAGAGTCCTCCATAGCTATCCAACATATCTCCCGCAGAGCTCTCACTCTCTTTCATCTCAGGTAAAAGCAACGCTTCCGAAGTATATTCCACCGGACTAAAAAGCGCCAAAACGATGCCTAATAAAAGAAAAGAACCCGTGATTTTTTTTATTAGGGCTGTGTTATCCCCCATTAACCGGATCAAATCAATCAGATTTACGGCATTATCTTCATTGATATCTTCTTCAACGGGAATCAACCGATATTCTTTAACGGGAGCCTGGCCTTTTCCTTCGGGCAAATGTTCACCGGATTCCTGATTGTTATGTTGGTTTTCGTCGCTCAGAGAAATATTCTTTTAGATGAAATTTTGCACAGTTCTAATAAGCTCAAATTATACGGATTTTTCCTCAGCAGCAAAAGGCGAATTCTTTATCCATATATCCTATTTCCTTAAGGTTTATTAAATTACACTGATAGTTCGTTGGTTGCAAAACCAACTGTCATTATATTCACAATGACAGCTCTTTAAAGGGAAAGGGTTTGCCAAGCCATTGATAAATATTTCTCTTTCTCAAACCCAAAGCAATGAACTCTAATAATCATAGTATCTTCTTACTATATTTAATATTCTTGCAATATTACTCAAATCCCACAATAACCATAGATGCAGAATAATCCTATTTTAGTGACGGGAATCCACCGTTCTGGCAGTACTTTTGTTGGAAATATGCTGAGCCTGAATAGAAATATTGGCTATATCCAAGAGCCGTTTAACAGGGATTATGGTCTTAAAATTTTTGATGTCAACTTTACCTATCTCACAGATACATCAATAACACATCAGATACAGAAGACCCTCGACCAGCTTATTTTACTGGATAAAGCGGACTATCATATTCCTTCTATTAACCGGGAACACCACGGGCTTGAGAACAGAAAAGAACTTTGTAGGGATTTCTTTGCTCAGCCAAACATCCAAAACACTCCTGCTTTTATCAAGCGCTTGCTTTTTAAGTCAAAAGGGCAGCTTCTGTTTAACCGTGCCAAGTATGATCCCCGTGTAGACAGACTACTTATCAAAGATCCTCTTGCCTGCTTGGCAAGCTCATTTCTGCACCAGCGATACGATATGGATGTGGTGATATTGGTTCGCCATCCGCTGAGCTTTGCGGGAAGCCTTAAACGACTGGGCTGGCGATTCAATTTTGACAATATTCTGTCCCAGGAACAACTTATGAGTGATTATCTGAAGCCCTATCGGGAAGAGCTAATCTATTTACAAAATAAACAAACCACGGTTGTTGAGGAAGCCGCCATGCTCTGGAACTGTATTTATACGGTATTGACTAATTTCATTAGTAAAAATCCCTCATTTATCGTTTGCAGGCATGAAGATATCGCTCAAAGCCCTGTTAAAACCTTTCATAACCTCTATTCCAAGTTAAATTTAAACTATACTGCTTCTGTGGAAAAGAAAATATCCGAGCACACAAATGAGGATAATCCTGTATCAACCCAAAATAACCGGGCCCACCAACTCAAACGAAACAGCGAGGCACTCATTTATAAATGGAAAGATATTCTGACTGAAGATGAGATCATTCATATCTCTGAGAAAACCAAGAAAATAGCTTCAAATTTCTATCAGCAGGATTTTTTCCGAGATATCTAACCCGCTAAGCTGGCTTCCCCCGGGGTTTAAATTTTACTCCAAATGGTTTCATTAAAATTTAATGCGTGCCTGAATGCCTATTTCACTTCGGGTATCCCCTTGGATTTCATTCAATCCGCTCCCGATAACCTGCTTGTCCTCGTATTTGGTGATCCCAAATTTTGCCCACAGTTCCAGATAAGAAAACGGTTCGTAATTAAGCAGCAGGTACATCCGCTGTCCCTGGTCGAACAAAACCTGACTTCCAAACACGTACAGCAAATCATTCTCAAACTGATATACGCGTGTCGCAAAACTTTCGGTATCGAAGACCGTCAGGCGGGTATCCAGACGTAAATTATTACGCAGCTGAAGCCGCACATCCTGGTAAAGCAAAATACCGCTTTCAAGTGAGGCCCCCGGCTCACGGTTTTGAACCAGCTCTCCCCGGGTGCGAAGGCGGATATTTTTATTTACCTGGTATTCAATATTCGCACGAATACTACTGCGCTGACCATTTCCCAATGCCCGCTGTGTGCGTCCCAGTTCATCCGGGGTCTCATACTCTCCTTCTTTGGTTTCACTTCGCCACTGCAGATACACTTCCCAATCCGCAGTTAGCTTAACTTCCGCCCTGCCCAGCCATTCAAATCCCTTTGTCGACTGATGAGTCCCAAAACGCGGACCGGGAAACCTGAACTGATCCATATACCCGCTAAGCGTAATGTTCTCCCCGATGGCATGCTGAAGTCCCAAATAAACTCCCTCTTCATTTTTGGGCGCACCCGATGATTCTCCAAAACCGCTGCCCTGAATTGACTGGAACTCTTTCTTATAATTCCGGTAGGCTAAAGCCATATCAGTTTGCTCTCCAACAGGACTTTCAAGCCCTGCAACCAAACCCATGCCCCCATTTTCACTTCTTGCGGCCTCTCCGAATATAATAGCCGGCCCGACCAATAACGTATAATCTATCCCAAAAACGGAAATTGAGGTACCCCGAAAATCATAACGGGCATACGGCTGTTGACTAGCTGTAATATAGCGATTAAAAAAGGTTCGGTATCCTGTGGTACCTATAATTCCAATAGGAAATTCCATCTGTAGGCGTCCTCCATATAACATTTGCCGCACATTTCCTCTCCGTTCGTACTGCCTGGCCGTCCGGTGATAGCCACTTGAAGTTGGAAAGCGAATTGTATCGGATGAAATTTCACTGGCGGTAAGTCGCCGGACGGAATAAAATCCTGTTAGCTGGAGCCGACCTCCGACAGTAGCAGCCGCTCCCCGGAAATAATTGGATTCCTGCGCAGAGGTATAAGGCTTGATTCCTCTTCCACTGCGATTAGCAGCTCCCGTAACATCTCCGCCTTTGCCGAATACGCCGCCGTTCCACAAAACAAGTCCCTGCCCAAACGATAAGCTGTAATCTCCTAAGGCAAGCGTGCGCAACTTTCCGTTACCTTCCAGTGCCAAATGCCACGACTGATGATCGAATCGTACGGGACTTTCCAGTATCTCACCGGCATCTTTTTCCTGCGTCAGGTTTATGGACAAATGGTTGCTCCGGTATCCCATCCGCTGGTAATATTTTACAGCATTTCCCAGGTATCCGCCCCCTTCCGGCGAATCCAGATAACCGCGTGCTGGCTGTAAATCTCGCTGGTAACGGCTAAAAGACTGAAATTGTCCATTACTGGTCCAATACCGCGGATCAGTATAGAGTATTTTACCGAGCTGAAGTCCTTTCCCAATTGTAATATAGGGGCGTATTTTATCATACGTTACCCTCCCAATCCCGGATACTTCCACCAGCTCATCGGGCGTTTCAAACGGTTTTCTCTCTTCCCGGTAGCGAATAATAGCCCGGGCGGTTTTCAGGTTGAGACCCGGAACCTGTCGCAGACTGTGCAAGCCCGCAGTATTAACATTCACGGGATTTGCGGATAATTCCTGCAAGAACTGAATCAACTGCTCGCTATTTGCTTCGGCATCCTCGGGATCAAAGCCCTCAAGCGCCTGTTCCAAATCCTGCTGCACCTCCGTACTTAAAGAATCCCGTTCCTGGGCACTGCTTACATATGGAATTACCAGGAACAGAGATATTATGACAAAGACCTTCATACGCTACCACCGAACTTTAAAGTCAATAGCCGGACTGTATCCCAACACGTTATTCTCGTGTCGCTGTACTCCCACACTCGCTCCCCATAATCTGCTTTCATAGCCGAAACCTGCCGCAAAGGTTTGGGGAGCCGTTGTAATACCCGCTCTGCCCATTAATCCAGCAATAATATTAACCTCAATTCCACTTCTGAAGGCCACTGGGAAACGCACGTCTTTAAATATTTCTGTGGAAAAAAGAGCTATATCGGAAAGAAAGTATGAAAGTCCCACACTCAGATTACGCGGTAATTCCTCATCGTTAAGAGAGCCGTAGGCAGGTTGATTAAGATTAATGGCCTTGGCCCCGATCCAAAGTCCGGGTACAACGGAAGCAGCGACTCCCAGATCAACTCCAAATGCACCGGCTGAGCCATATCCTCCACCCTGTATGACGTGATTATAGTTTAACACAATACCGTAATGGAAGCCTGCCACTGAATGTTTATAGCCCATCCGTAACCTGCTTTCATTGAAAAGGTCGTATCCATAACGATGTGCACCTGCCGAAAATACTCCAATATCCGTAGGATAATTGACCGCAGCGGCCATATCCGTAATTTCAGCTAACCCAAAATAACGCACACCAAAAAAGGAAACATCAGGTCTTTGATCAGATATCATAGCCGGATTGCCAAATACAGACCATGAACTGTTGGGCAGCGCCGTAGTGGCCTGCCCCATCGACAATTCCCGGGCTCCTAATACGGCCTGTCCCTCTGCATCCGGAGGAGAACTCAGTCCGCTTAAACATACCAGGAGAAGAATTAAAAGTTTTCTGTGAGAATGCCTGTGCTTTTTTATAATATATTCCATAACAAATAACTCTCTTTGATTTAGGTGTTACGTATTTTGATATATCTATTTTTTACCAAACGAAACCGGATCCCAGTTCTCTTTATTTTTATTTGTATGGGACTCCTGTTGCTTCCTATGAGAGGCATTAGTCAGGAAATTGATGCGCGCGTAACTGTTGATCGCAGTCAATTGAGCAACACTTCGCTCAGCTTCCTTGACAATCTCTCTGATGAAATCGAATCGTATATAAACGAATACAATTGGACCGATACCGATTTTAAACTACAGGAAAGAATCAGGCTCGATCTTCAGATTACGTTAATGAGTACCGATGACAATTTCAACTTTAATGCTCAGGTTGTTGTTCAATCGCGACGTCCGATCTATAATACCCCACGCGAAACCATGCTCTTTTTTCATAATGATGAAAATTGGACGTTCAATTATACGCCCAACCGATCCCTCCGGCATGATCTGCTCCAGTTCGATACCCTAACCAGCTTTATCGATTTCTATGTATATATAGTTCTTGGATACGATTTTGACAGTTTTGAAGAGCTGGCAGGCACCCCCTATTTTTCGGAGGCTCAAAATATTCTTTCACAGGCCCAGAATTCTTCTGCCACCGGCTGGGATTCCAACAATAACAGGCGCAACCGGGCGCAACTTGTCTCAAATCTTCTAAGTTCTAATTATGAATCATTACGGTCAGCCATCTATGAGTATCACCGCCTTGGACTGGATCGTTTTGTCGATCACCCTAAAGAAGCGAGGCAACAGATTATAGCCACGCTCCAAAAAATTGATGAAGCAAAAAGCCGCACTTCCTCAAATTTTCTATTTGATATCTTCTTCAATACTAAATACCGCGAATTAGTATTTATTTTTGAAGATGCCGAACCACAAGTTCGGCGCAATGCCTTTGAAGTTCTGTCAACCGTTGATCAAAGCCATCTTTCTGAGTATCGAAAGCTGCAGTAGATCTTCTGTTAAGAACTGAATTAGCGATTTACATAAAATGAATCCTTTATTTCTACCCAATCCGATAACTACTCTTTCCTACCAGCTGAATATTTTATCTCAGGTTTTGTATATTCGTTTGCAAGAGGCCAATAAAATTCCATTCTAACAGAAAAAAATTTTTAGCCTATGAAATTTTATGTTTGTATCAAACAGGTTCCGGATATTGATGCCCCTATACAGATAAAAGATGGGAAACTAATCCAGGATACTGACCGCATGGTTCTTAACGCTTACGATGCATCCGCTGTAGAAGAAGCTCTGGTGCTTACTGAAGAGACTGACGGAGAAGTAGAGGTAGTTTTGGTCGGACCCAGCAAAGCCAAAGAAACTATTCGCAAGGCATTGGCTATGGGCGCTGATAAAGCTTCCCACATTGTACTTGAAGGAGAGGATACCTACGACTCGGCAACTTATGCCAAAATATTGGCAAAATTTTTCGAAGATAAGGAATACGATGTTATAGCCTGTGGGAAACAATCCCAGGACACGGATGCTGGTCTTGCCGGAAGTATGCTGGCAGAACACCTGAATCTGCCTTATACAACTAATGCAGTGGGACTTTCGATAGAGGATGGAAAGCTGGTCGTGAAACGTCAGGGAGACTCGGGACAAGAAATCATTGAACTCCCTCCCTCCTGTCTTGTCACCTGCTCAAACGATATGAACGAACCCCGCATACCCAGTCTCAAAGGGATTATGCAATCCAAGCGAAAGCCTATGGAAACTATTGAACTTTCTGACTTAGGTATAGAAGAGGATAACCTTTCTCCTAAAACCAAAGTAACCGGCTACATGGAAAAACCAGAGCGAGAACCGGGACAAAAGTTTGAGGGGGAACCGGAAGAGTTGGCGCAAAAGGTGGCGACGCTCCTCGATGAAGAAGCTAATGTGATTTAAATGAGTCATAAGTAATGAGAGTAAAAATTCTCATTACTCATCACTGGTTCACCAGAAATTTAGAACGAAAATAAAACTATTTTTACTATGAGTACCCTACTAACTCACATTGTTATCAGTGACGGCAAGATAAAGCGCTCCTCATTAGAAGTATTATCCCATGTCCGACAACTGGCGGAGAGTCACGGTCACCAAGCAGAAGCTGTAATTATTGATGAAAAAGCTTCAGATTATGTTGACGAGGTAAAGAAGTATGGACCTTCAACCATTTATACGATTGAGGATCCTGTGTTTAAGAATCATCAGAACAGACCTCTCATTAAAGCCCTTAATAAAGTAATTGAGAAAGCCGCCCCCTATCTGATTGCTTTTGCCTCAACGGAAAGTACCAAAGATATTTTAGGAGCTCTTGCCGCCAGTCAGGATGCCGCCGTACTTTCTGATGTTTCGGAGTTTGAACTTACTGACAATGGAATTCAGGCAAAGCGTCCGGTGATGGCCGCAAAAATATTATCTGATAATCAAGCAGAGGGGGATAAAATACTGGTTTCCGTACGTTCAGGCTCTTACGATCTAAATGAAGCTGACAGCGAAGCAGAGGTAATAGATATAGATTTCAGTATTGATGATAATGAAATAAAAGCCTCACTCCGCGAAATTATCGGAACGTCAGATGATAAAATTGATCTCTCAGAGGCTCAAACAATTGTTGCTGCCGGTCGCGGTACCAAAGACGAAGAGGGACAAGCTCTCATTGAAGAACTGGCCTCCGTCCTCAATGCCGGTATCGGAGCTTCACGTGCTCTTACTGAAGCGGGTATCATGGACCCAAGCCTGCAAATTGGTCAGACCGGGAAGGTAGTTTCACCACAGCTCTATATTGCCGTGGGCATTTCTGGAGCTATTCAACACGTAGCAGGAATGTCTAACAGTAAAGTGATTGTAGCTATCAACAAAGATCCCGATGCGCCCATCTTCGATATTGCTGATTATGGAATCGTAGGGGATCTCTATAAGGTACTGCCACCTTTTATTGAGGAATTGAAGAAGATCAAAAACTAATATAGTTGAAGTTAAATGTTCCAAGTTTGGAAACTATGACCTTCAACCTTTAAATCTTCAACTTTCCAACTGATTATAATGGACGAAAAATTTGACTGTATTATCGTGGGAGCGGGTATTGCAGGACTGGCAGCAGCCATGATCCTGGCCCGAAATAATATGAAGTTTCTCCTCATAGAGAAGGGAGAATTTGCAGGATCAAAGAATGTTTCCGGGGGAGTTCTCTGGGGCAGCGATCTGGCAAAGCTTGTTCCTGAATACTGGAAAGAAGAAGACGGGGGCTGGGAACGCTTCATCAACCATCGGCGCCTTACCTTTATGGACGATCAGTCAACCTTTTCCATTGATTTTAAATCCTCCCATTTTAATGAAACGCCCTATAGCGGCGTCGTTGTTTTGCGTTCGAAATTTGACCGGTGGCTGGCCGGGAAAGTACAGGATGCCATCGACAATAGTGATTATGCCATGGAGTCCTTTATTGCCACTAATATAAAGGTCGATGAAGTACTCATGGAAGAGGACAAAGCAGTGGGCATCCGTACTGGAGATGAAGAGTTCCACGCGGATAGCGTAATCATTGCGGAGGGAGTAAATAATCTGCTTACCCGTCATGTGGGTTTGCAGGACGACTATGTACCTGCCGATCATATGCTGACCGGCATTAAAGAAGTCATCCGTTACGATCAAAAGGTACTGGAAGACCGGTTTCAGCTCGACGGACTAAGCGGAATGTCGAATGAATTTGTGGGTTTTGCAACCGACGGGGTAGAAGGCGGTGGATTCCTCTACACAAACCGCGATACTATCTCACTGGGCTTGGTGGCCGGCATCAAAGACATGAGAGAGAAGGAAAAAAGTCCTCATGATATTCTAAATCATTTTAAAAACCACCCGGTCATACAGGACACTATTAAAGGGGGGGAAGTAGTAGAATATTCTGCTCATGTTGTTTCCTCAGGTGATAAACGGGTAATGCCAAAAGAGCTGTATAAAGACGGGATTCTTCTTTGTGGCGAAGCTGCTAACCTGTTAATGAACGCCGGAAAGGCCATTCAGGGAATGGATTATGCCATGCGGTCGGGCATTCTGGGTGCGGAAACTATTATAAAAGCGAAAGAAAAAGGAGATTATTCCAGCAATACTCTTAAAGAATATAAAAAAGCTTTGGAAGATAGTTACGTCCTGAAAGATATCAACAACTTTCAGGATGCCGTACATATGCTGCATAGTCCACAAATGTACCAGGATGTGCCTAATTTAATTTGTGATTTCGGACGAAAGTTTTTCACTATTGATGATGAACCTACCAAAAAGTCACGCAAGCTGATGTCTGAATCAATTAAAAAGCACTCTTCATACTGGGATTTAATGAAATTAGGATTTAAAGGGGCAAAATCGTTATGAAATTACTTGATCTTACGGAACGGCTGGGACTTGTTAGCTATCGCAATCAGGCAAAATCGGATATCAAGCCACATATCGTTGTTGATACCGATATTTGTAATTCTGTATGCCCGCACAAGTGTACTACCTATGTATGCCCGGCTAATTGTTATACTATGGATGAGGAGGGACAAGTACACTTTCAGGTAGAAGACTGTATTGAATGTGGTACCTGCATGTATGCCTGCGATCAGGGAGCCGTAGACTGGAACTATCCAGACCCGGAAATTGGCAGAGGCGTCACCTGGAATTTCGGATAAATTACCTGGGCCTCTTTTTAAAGACCTTGACCATTTGGCAAAATCTAATCTTTAAAATCTCAATTTTTATAAATATAAAAAAGGCCGCTCTCGTATTAACAAAAGCGGCCTTTTATTGTAAACAGCTCTCCTTTTAGGAGTTAACTTCCAGAAGGTGTCAGAGCGATTTCAAGCTCTTTATTTCCTTCCAGCATCACTTCCTGACTAAAGCTTTCATAACCATCAGCTTCAATCGTTACTGTGTATGTTCCTGGCTCAAGTCCGTCGATGTTAAACTTACCTTCTTCGTCGGTAGTAGCAGACTGATCGGCAGAAACCTTAACTTCTACACCGGCAACTGCCTCTTGGGAAGCATTATCGATGACTTTACCAGAAATTGTAGCAGCGGCTGTTGCTTCGGTTTCCGCTTCTGTGGTTTGAGCCACAGCGGTATTGGAAACCATTGCAAGTCCGAATATCAACATGAATGCTGAGAGAACGTATTCTTTTTTGAGAAACTTCATAATATTATATCTCTATTTTTTAATTAATCTTTAATGATATTTATGATTGTCATAGGGCAATCAATTATTGCACTTCTATATACCCGGCAACCATTTTTTTTGTTCCAAATTTTATTGATTTCTCATTTATTGGTTCCAGGTACCCGAAGAAACGGTTGCTAATCACAGCCTCAAAACGCGATACTAAAAATGAGGCGATAATAATTAGACACATTTTTTTGTATCTTTAGACTTAAAATATCAGCCATTAAATTCTAGTAAAATATCAGAGCATTATCTTATGGACTTTGAATTTTCCGAAGAACAGCAGCTAATACGCAATGCGATTAAAGATTTTACTGAACGGTATGTTGCTCCGGGTGTTAAAGAACGCGATAGCAAAAAAAAATTCCCTGCAGAAATTGTAAAACAGCTAGCAGAACAGGGATTTATGGGCATGATCCATCCTGAAGAGTTTGGTGGTGGAGGCGTGGACACTATTAGTTTTTGTCTGGCTATTGAAGAGATTGCACGATGGGATGCTTCCCTCGCATTGACGGTTGCCTCTCACACTTCCCTGGCCTCTGGCCATATCGCGCTGGCTGGGAGCAAGTCACAGAAAGAACAATATCTTACTCCTCTGGCTAAAGGAGAAAAGTTAGGGGCATGGTGTCTTACGGAACCCGGTTCCGGCAGCGATGCCTCAGGCTTGAAAACAACCGCCATAAAGAAAGGAGATCATTATATACTCAATGGTTCAAAAATATTTATTACCCAGGGTTCCGTTGGTGACATCTATGTGGTACTGGCTAAAACCGATCCGGATAAAGGAACAAAAGGTATTAGTACTTTTATCGTAGAGAGTAGATGGGATGGCATACAGCCGGGCAAAAAGATGGAAAAGCTGGGCATGAATTCCAGCGATACTACCGAAGTCCATTTTGAAGAGGTTAAAGTGCCGGAAGAAAATTTGCTCGGCGAAGCCGGAAAGGGATTTGTTGATACTATGAAAGTGCTTGATGGCGGGCGTATAGGCATTGGGGCCCTTTCAGTTGGAATTGCCCGTGGTGCGCTGGAAGAATCGATGAGGTATGCCGGAGAGCGCAAACAATTTGGATCACCCATCGGCGACTTCCAGGCCATAGAAACAAAACTTGCAGACATGGCCACGGAAATAGATGCCGCCCGCATGATGGTCCACCGCGCCGCTCAATTAAAAGATCAGGGAAAACCCTACACCAAAGAAGTTTCAATGGCCAAGCTTTTTGCTTCTGAATTAGCAGTACGCGCGGCTAATGAGGCCGTACAAATTCACGGTGGTTATGGATATATCAAAGAATACCACGTTGAACGATTTCTGCGCGATGCGAAGTTAATGACTATTGGCGAAGGTACTTCTGAAGTACAACGTATGATCATCGCACGTGAATTAAAGAAAGAACATTGGGGATAGTGGCAAAGCATCCGTTGAATACTCAATCCAACGGACTATTAGCAAATGACGGGAATTCTTTACTTTTTTAGAGAAAATCAATAGCATTCCTTTTTCTATGAACAAATAACCCCTTCTATGCCTAATGACTTCATCAGGATTGTCATTCTATTTTGTTTGGTCACCTTGACCTCCTGTTCGGAGCAGTCAAATGAACAAGGCTTTGTTTCCGAAAATCCAACGTTCGGAATTTGGCAGGATTTATCGGAACCTCCGATAACATTCGAGCTAGTACAAACCTTCGGTGATAATGAAGCGCTTATGCTTCCCCAAACTTATCAGTTACAAGGTCCGGTCACAGATCAAAACAACAACCTTTACGTAATTGACGGACAAAATGGAATTCTGTACTCTTTCGACCCGGACGGAAATTTACGGTGGCAAACGGGCAGAGAAGGAAGAGGTCCCGGTGATTTTGAGCAGCCGCGTGGATTAGTTACCGACGGCGAATATCTTTATACCGCCAATGTAAGTGGTTCCCGAATCGATCAATTTGATATGGATGGAAATTTTATAACCAGCACTTCCCTTGAATCCCTTGACCTTTCCTTTAATGCGGTTGAAGGGTTTTTAGACGATAGCTTATTGGTTACCTCCTCTACTGTAATGGGCCAGTTAGCGAGACAAGTGACCCTCTTAAATACCAGAGACAACTTAAATATAGTTAATCAGTTTACAATTGAATCTTCTTCTAATACGGATCTACCGGAAGGCCTCGGCTATAGTTTCAGTATCCAGGTCATTGACTCTTTAATAGCAGCCGGAAATATTCAAGACTATAAGATCCATTTTTTTAACAGTCAGGGGGAAAATGTTAAAAGCATTACCCGCGATTTTGATAAACTGATGCGGCCCGGTTTCGTTCAATCTGGCTCCAGTCGCTCTATCCGCGGTTACGGCAGCCTTAATGCTCCCATTCCTCTTACCAGCGGCTTTTACCTGACCACCTTAAACTGGCCAACAAATGTAGACGATCCCGACCGCTACCTGGAAAGGTCGCAACGTGAAGACAGTAGGGTACCACCGATTACCTTCAAAAATAGTCTTGACCTGTATCGCTCGGATGGCACTCTTCTCTATTCTTTAGAAGAGGAAGGTAGAACACCAAACATCGGATCTCTTGCCTATGTAGATACGCAAGGAAATATCTATACAAAAATAGATGATCCTTTTCCTCAAATCCGAAAATATGCGGTTACTATTAGTTCTCCTGAGAATAACTGATGTTGAACGTTAATAGGTTAAAAGTTGAACCTCCAAACCTTTAACCTGCAACTTTCACTCATATCATTTACCTTATTAAACAAATAAATATCCACAGCGAAAAATTATTCTATGTCCAGCAATAGTTTTAATATCAACGACCCTTTCCAGTTTGAACCCGAGTTGAATGAAGATGATCGCATGGTCATGGAAACAGCCAGGGATTATGCGCAGAGTAAACTGGAACCCCGGGCCCTTAAAGGAAACCAGGAAGAATATTTTGATCAGGATATTGCTACTGAAATGGGTGATTTGGGCCTGCTGGGATCATATCTGCCCCCTGAATATGGTGGTGTGGATGCCAGCCAAACGGCTTATGGACTTATTGCCCGTGAAGTAGAGCGTGTGGATTCCGGTTATCGGTCTTTTATGTCAGTACAATCTTCGCTGGTAATGTATCCGATTTTTAAATTTGGAACCGAACAACAAAAGGAACGGTTCCTTCCTAAACTGGCGACCGGTGAACTGATCGGCTGCTTTGGACTAACCGAACCCGATCATGGTTCTGACCCCGGTTCAATGAGTACCACTGCTGTTAAAACGGATGAAGGTTGGATTCTTAACGGGGCTAAAATGTGGATTACCAACTCCCCCATTGCGGATATTGGGGTAGTATGGGCCAAGGCAAAAGAACACAAAGAGGATGACGGAGTGATTCGCGGTTTCCTGGTAGAAAAAAATATGGAGGGATACAGTGCTCCATCTACTAAACACAAAATGTCGCTGCGAGCTTCAGAAACCGGTGAAATGATTTTTGAGGATGTGTTTATCCCCGAAGAAAATGTATTTCCAGATATTACCGGACTTAAAGGGCCGTTTACCTGCCTTAACAGCGCCCGGTATGGTATTGCCTGGGGAACGGTTGGAGCAGCAGAATTCTGCTATCAAAAGGCGCGTGAGTATGTATTGGATCGCAGTCAGTTCGGATATCCGATAGGGGCCAATCAGCTTCCCCAAACCAAGCTTGCAAATATGCTTACCGATATTACGCAGATGCAGCTATTAGCCTGGCGACTGGGAAAACTTAAAGATGAGGGACGTGATCACCATAGTATGGTATCGATGGCCAAACGCAATAATTGTGGAAAGGCACTCGAAATTGCCCGCATCGCTCGTGATATGCACGGAGCTAATGGCATTACCGGTGAATATCGAGTTATCCACCATGTCATGAATCTTGAATCCGTAAATACTTACGAAGGTACTTACGATATCCATGGACTTATTCTGGGAAGAGAAATTACCGACATTCAGGCCTTTGTGCCCCGTGGTAATGATATGCCTGAGGATTAATTTCCATATCGTTCAGCACTTATTCTCCGAAGAATTGACACTTGAAAGCTTGTTTCAGAATTTCAAAAGTACGTCTTTAACCTATTGGTATTGCTCCATATACCACCGAACGGTTTCGCGCAGATGGTCTTCAAATGAACGAGTGGCCGACCAGCCCAACTCTTCTTTAATTTTAGAGGCATCAATGGCATATCGAAAATCGTGGCCAGGCCGATCCATTACAAAAGTAATTAAGTTTTTATAGTCACCTTCCGGGCCTTCACCAACTTCTTCATTAAGGATATCGCATATTTTCTTTACCAAATCAATATTTTTCCACTCGTTATTACCCCCAATTACGTACGTATCCCCCTTTTTACCTTGTTGAAAAACCAAATCAAGGGCCTCACAATGATCCTTTACATAGAGCCAGTCACGCACATTCTCTCCCTTCCCATAAACCGGAATTTCCTTCCCATTTAAAGCTGTGCGAATAACCGTTGGAATTAATTTTTCATCATGTTGATGTGGACCGAAATTATTAGAGCAGTTGGTTGTAACCACATTCATTCCGTAAGTATGATGATATGAACGAACAATAAAGTCACTGCCCGCTTTAGAAGCTGAATACGGAGAATTCGGGGCATAGGGGGTTTTCTCCGAAAAAGCTCCTTCATCCCCTAGTTCCCCATATACTTCATCAGTAGAGACATGTAAAAAACGATGGGGATTCCAGTTTCCATCCTCCTGCTGCCAAAATCGACGACATTCTTCCAACAAATTAAACGTCCCCACCACATTCGATTGGATAAACGGCTCAGGGCCGCTAATTGAGTTATCTACATGTGATTCAGCAGCAAGGTGAAATACACCATCCGGCTCAAAACCTCGAATGATATCACGGAGAGCATCCCGATCCACGATATCAAGTTTTTTAAACCGATAGCGATTGGAAGTTTTTATGGAATTCAGATAGGATAAATCCGAAGCGTAACTAAGTTTGTCAATATTCAAAAACTCCGCCTCAGAATATCGATCATGAAGATAGCAAAGCAGGTTAGAACCGATAAATCCCGCTCCGCCGGTTACTAGAATATTCATTGTAATATTGTGACTTTAAGTATAGTTAATGGTCGTTATCTTCTTGTCCTGTGAAATACGATTTGAGTCTCCTTTTTACAAACATTTTTCCATAATGAGTTTTGAGATACTTCTCACGATTTATCGCATCTTGCCGATTTCTACAACCTTCGAAGTAAATAAGTTTAAAAGGTCTACGATGCTTAGTCGATGATACTTTACCTGCTTGGTGTCGCTCAAATCGTGATTGCAGATCTTGGGTAAATCCTGTATACCAGTTTCCGTCCTTTTGACTCTCTAAGATATAGGTATAGTAAAAACTACTCATAAATATCTGCAATCATTTCACGGGATAAATCCCGCTCCGCCCGTCACAATTATTCGCTTATTCATTAAAATAAAAATTCCTTTGAAATTTCACTGATTTTGGGCTGATTTTGATCTTTTTCTGAAATAACAGGATCAGTCACCTGCCAGTCAATATTAAGCGAGGGATCGTTCCAGAAAAGTCCGTATTCTCCCTCCGGGCAGTAATAATCGCTGCACTTATAATAGACCAGTGCGTTATTAGAGAGCACAGAAAAGCCGTGTGCAAATCCTTTGGGTATAAACATTTGGTGCTTATTATCGGAAGACAACTCACGGGCTACATACTTGCCAAATGTAGAAGAACTCCTTCTCAAGTCTACTGCCACATCCAAAATACGCCCTTCCATAACCATAATAAGCTTATCCTGAGGCTGTTCAATCTGGTAATGTAGCCCTCGGACCGTTCCCTGCTGTGATTTAGAAAGATTATCCTGTACAAAATGAATATCTATACCCACTTTTTTCAAGTGCTTTTCTCTATATGTTTCCAGAAAAAAACCACGATCATCTCTATATACCTTTGGCTCAAACAATAATACTTCAGAAATTTCGGTCTCGGTAATTTGCATCTACTCTTCCATTCAATTCATTTATAATATTAAGATATCAAATATACCATTTTAACGATATAATCTTAGGGTTTGTACAAGTTTCAAAGCGTTATAAGCGACTCAATGAATCCAGTTGGCTAAGTAGATTATCCAGACCCTGATTCCAATTTATAACATTGCTTCCCGGAACAGCTTCTATTTTATCAGTACATAGCTTGGAATAATGAGGCCGATCGGCCATAGTTTCAAATTGATCAGACGAAACAGGCTCAACCTTTACCTCTACTCCTGCTTTATCAAAAATGGCTCTAGCAAATTCGTACCAAGTAATGAGGCCTTCCGAGGTCAGGTGATAGGTACCTTTGACTTCTCGGTACAACAGATTAATACAATTTTCGACTACATTCGTAGTAAACGTCGGGCTGCCCCATTGATCATCGACAACCTGCAAAGTTGAACGCTCTTTCCCCAGCTTTAACATCGTCTTTACAAAGTTAGAGCCGAACTGTCCACACAACCAAGAGACACGGATAATCAAATAATTGTCAGTATTATCGCGGATGGCCTGTTCCCCCTTCCACTTTGTTTCTCCGTATTTATTTATTGGATCAGCCGGATGGTCCTCAGTATATCCTTTTGGAAATCGCTGCTTGTCTTCTTCGCCCCCGGGAAATATATAATCCGTTGAATAATGAAGAAGTTTAAAGTTCAACTCCTCACTTAGCCTTGCCAGTTCAGCAACTGCCTTTACATTTACAGTTTCGGCCTGCTTGATATGCTTTTCGGATTCATCCACTTTTGTATAAGCGGCACAGTTTACAACTACATCAGGATTTCTTTCCTGTAATACTTCAGCTAATTTATGTTTATCCGTCAGATCCAGCTGATCAGAATCGTATGCTGCTATGTTGAATTGGCTAAAATCTTCCTTATCCAGGATCTGCTGCCACTCCTGCCCCAGCTGGCCAGAGGCTCCCAGTAATATAAGATCCTTCATTTTCCTACTCCCACCAACTTATTTGCCCGCTTATACGATTCCGGGGTTCCGGCATCGGTCCACCATCCTTCCATTATTGAGAATCGCATTCTTTCGGCATCAATGTAATGATTATTTACATCGGTGATTTCAAGTTCACCCCGGTCTGAAGGCTCCAAGTTTCGTATATACTCAAATACTTTAGAGTCATACATATATACACCTGTTACCGCTAAACTACTCTTCGGTTTATCAGGCTTTTCTTCAATATTGACAACTTTTTCTCCTTCTACCTCAGCTACTCCAAATCGTTCGGGATCTTCTACCTCCTTTAGTAGAATCTGGGCCCCGACTCCGGGATAAGAGTCAAGAGCCGGCTTCAGGGAACTCTCAAAAATATTATCTCCTAAAATGACCGTCATGGTGTCATTGCCAACAAAATTTTCTGCCAGTCCCAAAGCCTGAGCTATACCACCAGCTTCATCCTGAACCTTATAGGTGAAACGACAACCAAAATCCTTACCTGAACCAAGTAGCGTGACGACATCTCCCATATGCTCAGTTCCCGTTACCACCAATATTTCTTCAATACCTGCCTCCGTTAACTTTCGGATAGGATAATAAATCATCGGTTGATCCCCTACCGGAAGCAGGTGCTTATTTGTTACTTTAGTTAACGGATAAAGTCGCGAGCCGGTTCCTCCGGCTAAAATAATTCCTTTCATTATACTTTTATATGGAATGTAATTGCAAATTCAGTGTAGTTTTTGACTACCGTTACAACAATATATATTCTTTTTAAGAGGTCTGTAAAAAGTTATTGGCGTTCTTTCCGAATGATAAAACAAGAGAAATACTTATCAGAAAGCAAACAAAAGTCTTTATTAAAAAAATATAATTAACTTTTGGAATTGATTTGCGTATATATCATATAAGATAAAAACAATCATCTACCAAGCACCTATCGCAGTATGTTCATCGCACTAGTATCGGGATATTAGGTGCACAATAGTTTGGCTACAGCATGAACGACTACTCTGACCTAATTTTTTTGATGGGAGGCATGATAATATTTTCGCTGTTATCATTGCAAACAAACCGGTTATTCCAATTAAATAATCGTATCCAACTCAACGGAGAGCTTGAATATAATGCTATTTCCATTGCTCAGGATGAAATAGATCAAATACGTTGGATTAAATCCGAATCTGCATTTAATAACCACCTGAGCTCCTATCCCAAACAAGTACCGCTTATAATAGATGACGATACGCTGCAATATGATGTGGATATAAACTCTACAAGTATGACGATCCCGGGCTCTTCTCTAAATAATAAAAAGGTTTCGGTAACCGTCTCTAATGAATTTCTAAAAACCAACAGTGATGATGATCCCGGCGAGCGGTATATCAGATTACAATTTATCAAAAGCTTTAATTAATGGAGAGTAAATTATGAATACAGGTATTTTAACAAGCTTTATAATCGGGGGACTGCTTCTGCTGAGTATGATTCATTTAAATAACCAGGCATTGCAAAACTCAACGGACGTAACGCTTGATCTGCATAATAAAACCCAGATCGAAACCATACGGAAAATTATTAAACAAGATTTTAACAGGATCGGATTTGGTAAAAACAGCAAAATAAAATCGTTTAATCCTCCTCATTTCATCAACTTTAGTGCAGATGTCTATGGCGATGGGACCTCAGAAGTTATTTGGCATTTCAAGAAAAGTGTTCAGGTAAAAGAAACCTCAAATCCTGATGACCGGGTTTTACAACGTAATGGACCCGTAGATAAAACGGGAGGAAGCAAGCCCACCAAGTTCAGAGTGGTAGACTTTTCCATTACTGGCTTTAGCGATACAGAGGGAGAAAACGAAACAACAGATAAAGAAAAGATTAAAAGCTTGCGTATCAATATTGTTTATGAATCACCCGAAAGCATATCTTCTTCTGGTGACTATTCCAAAACAGTTTGGCAAAAATTAATAGTTCCAAACAATTTACAACTCTAAGATCTCCAAAATAATCCAACTTTATTATGGGACGTGGTCTTTTATTATTGGCATCCGGTTTAATTATAGTAGTAGCGATCATTCAAAAGTCAATGAGTGATCGTCTTAATCTCATTCCTGAAAGAACCTATGACTATCATCAGGAAATGCATGCCCAAAATGTTTCCAATAGTGTTATGGAATATGGTATTCGCGAAATTGAAAAAGATCAGTCATGGGATGAGGGCCTTTCAGAGGAGGACTTCGTAGAATCAGAAGTTACGCTTCAGGTTTTCGATTATGACGATTACACGGATGGAAACCCAGATATTCCCTCCGATCATAGCATCGATGACTGGAATCAGTATACGATTCTGTTAGTAAGTAACGCTCAAACAAACAATGCTGAGGCTTATACCGAAGTTGCCATAACCAAAGATTCCTTTTCAAAGTACGTATATTTTACCGATAACGAACCTTCACATATTTATTTTTATGACGGTGATGTGCTGGATGGGCCGGTTCATACCAATGACCGATTTAATATAATAGGCTCCCCGGTGTTCAAGGGACCTGTGACCAGTCCAAATACTCCAAATGGAGGTGATCCGGTATATGAAGATATCACAGACTTTGCGTCTCCAACGATTGATATGCCAGGCTCTCAAGAGCTAAATAACCTACGGAATAACGGTATAGATGGGGGAATTACATATTCGAATGATATCTACGTTGAATTCAAACAAAATGGAACCGTAGATATTTATGAAAGTAATGGATGGAGCTGGAGTCCGCCGGTTACTTATAACCTCCAGGATTATAACGGGGTTATTTCTTCTTCGAAAAAAATCTACACCAAAGGAACCATCAAAGGTCAGGTAACCCTGCATTCTGCTGAAGAGGTGGAAATAATGGGGGATCTTAAATACTCTCAGGATCCGAAAAAAAATCCTGAGTCTACCGACCTTTTAGGTATTATAAGTGAAGGAAACGTAATTGTGGACAAAGATGCCCATAAGAACTCGGGTTCCAAAGACTTAGAAATAAATGCCTCTATTATGGCCCTTGATGAATCATTTGAGGTTGAAAACTATAATAGCGGTTCTGATCGGGGAACATTGAAACTAACAGGCGGCTTGCAACAACAAGAACGAGGGGCTGTTGGTCAGATAAAATGGGGAGGAATATCAGGTTTTCATAAAGATTATTCCTATGATGACCGTCTTCTTAGCATGTCTCCTCCATATTATCCGCGTGCCAGTACTTTTTCCAAAAAGTATTGGAAGGAAAAGCCCGTAGTATTAAATAAATAAGTATAACTGGAAGAATGTAAATAATGTCAACTAATAGATCCATTCCAGATGAAACCCGCTTTATATTGATACGATCAAGAGATCAGGAATTAGACGCTTTACATTTTAACAGCTTTGCGTGGTAAATTTTGGTTTCTCGAAATTAAAATATTTAAAGAAATAATATCAAAGGAATTGGACATGCATTGTAACTCTTTTTTATGTATGTTAATAATATAATACAATAAATATATCTACTGCTATGGTTGGCTATACGGAAGTACTCCAGACAATTGGAGCCATGGTGATCTTTTCACTGATCCTGCTCAGTGCTACACGCATGATTCAACGGAACACACTTATGCAGGTAGAGGGAGAATTGGAACAAGAAGTTGTCGCCCTGGCTCAGGATATTATCGAAGAGGGGCGAACAAAAGAATTTGATGAATACAGTGTGAGTAGTGCACTTCCCCCCGCCGATGCGAATGACTTTGCAGCTCCTTCTAACTTGGGACCCGATAGCGGGGAAAACACTCGACAAGATTTTGACGACTTTGACGATTACCACGATTGGGAAGAAGTGATTGAGACTGAACACGGAGAATTTAATATCCGCACGGAAGTCTTTTATGTTAACGACTCATTTAACAAGACGGCTTCCCCGACCTATTTTAAGAAAATGCAGGTTTTTATCACAAGTAAGTTTTTAAAGCAAGGTAGTTCCGGCGAAATGACGGAATACAGACTTGAATTTACCCGTAACTATTATGCCGACTAAGAAATTTTAGACTTATGGATTTAGGAGTCGTAGTAAGCTATATTATTGCAGGGATGCTGCTGATGGCCATCCTGATGATGAACATGTCTGTTTCCAGCAGCTCAACGGAATTGACTATGACGCAAATAACGCGTGAAAAAGCCGCTGCATTAACGGATATGCTGGAACATGATATTCTGAAGATGGGATATAATAAAACCAGCAAAACCAGTCCGATTATAGAACTGGCGGATAGTCAAAGAATTCGTTTCCGCAGTAATATTGATGACAGCAATGATAAAACAGTGGAAACGATTACCTGGGAATTAACCAGCGACCCCGTATCTGCAACAGAAAATCCCAATGACCTTGAACTAAAGCGTACGGTCAGTGGTGGGATTAATTCAGTAACTCCTATCACTTTAGGAGTAACCGAATTTGAAATCAAATATTTTGATCAATACGGGGAAGATACAAGTAACAATATGCTGACACCGGTATCCAATCCGGAAGATATCAAACAATTGTATATTAAATTAGTACTGGAAAGTCCTCAAAGAGTATATCAAGGGACTAATGACAATGGACGGTATGTTAAAACGGTGTGGGAAAAACGGTTTTCCCCTCCAAATATAGAATAAATTAATTAAGGCAATTAAATATAAATAGGGAGTCATTATGGGACGAGCAATGTTAATAATATGTACTGGTATGTTGGTTATACTGGGCATCATTGGTATTAGTACAGCTGATCAGGGGAAATCACTGACACAAAAAGCAGTAAAGTATGCGAATGAAACGACGGCGCAGAATGCAGCGCATACCGCTATCCAAATCGCTATGCAGAAAGTAAATGAAGACGACAGCTGGGCTACCACCTATGATAAGAGCAATACTTGGACCCAGACAATTGATGAGGCTACAGTAGAACTTTATGTAGAAACCAATAGTGACTATTCTACCAATGGCTATTGGGAAGAAGATTCACTTCGTATTACTTCCAAGGCCACTTATGCGGATGGATATGAATCTGAAGTCGTCAGCGTCTATCTAAAAGAACCTTTCAGTAACTTGGTACCAAAGTTTAAGGGAGCACTTTCGCTTGCTCTTATGAAGGAAGAGATTAAGTCATTAAGTATTGGTGGTAGTTCGATTATCAATGGTAATCCTCCAAGTGGCAGTGGATGTAGCAATATGCCTGGTATAGCTGCCATGGATGAAAGCTATGCTGATGAATTGGAAGCTTCGGGTACTGTTCCCGACTGGTCCGAAAATAAAGGTGTTACCGGAGATCCTCAATTGAAATATGACAGCGACCTAAAATATTCTCCTGTAGATGAGATGATTGCACGCCTTAAAAAGTCGGGCAATTCTAAGACAATTAGTGGCCAATATTCAGGATCATTAGGAACCCAAGAGAATCCAGGTGTCTTTTTTGTGGAAGACTACGTAAAGCTTACTGGTAAACAAGATGCAGGATACGGGATACTGGTAATACGAGGCGACGGAGGAATGGGATATGAAGGTGAGTTAGACTTGAAAGGAAATTTCGAATTTAATGGACTAGTTGTTTTCGAGAACGCTGAACTATTTGATGGTAAAGGAACTCCAACTATTAATGGCTCAGTTTTAGTTGGTAAACGCCCCCAGGAAGAAAGCAGCACCTATGAAAATAGCATTGATATAGATATTAGTGGAAATATCAGTATCCAATACAATTGCATTGCTGAAAAATACGCAAAAATGGCTGCGGCCGATGCAGTTAAACAAAATAAATACACCCGCGTTGTTACGTATGAATAATAAACTTTCGGTGAGATACCATTTAAAATGGCTTTTCTTATCCTGAGTGCGCGTTATACACAATCCTCTATTGTAGGAGAAGAGTATATAAAGGAAAAATTTAGCTTTTCATCGGCTTCAACGTATTAATATCTCTCCCATTCTAATTATAAGATAATTCTAATCAAACTAGTGCAGAAGCTTTACTCACTATTTTTTATGTTTATGATAGCTATTAACCCTCATTTGTAGCGAAGACCTCTCCTTTGTTACAATTTGCGACAAAAAAGTTACGGCTATGGACAAAAAATGGTGGAGTTTCTTATGTATAGTTTTTTTACTCTCAAGCTGTTCAATTCAGGCTAAAGCTCAGCAGAATGCAGAAATTGATATTTCTGTGAATGCCGAAGTTATTAGAAGCCTTGAAATGAATACCGTCCGTGATATTAATTTTAGTCCGGTACAGCCTAGCCAGCAACAGATCAATATAGCCCCCCAAACCGATAGTAACACTGGTAAAATGGTTGCCATTGGCGATCCCAATGCTCCCATACGGGTCAGCTTTGTCCCGGAAAGGATTCTAACCAATGGCAACGGATCTACTCTTGTTTTTACCTATTCCATTGCCGGAAATGATCGGGATGACCAGAGCTCTGCAGAAATTCTTCAGGCCGATAATAGAAATTTATCCTTAAACAGCGACGGAAGGTATTACTTTTGGATTGGCGGAAATGTAACAGTAGAAAACGCGGAACCGGGTAATTATAATGGCGATTTTACCATAGAAGTCGAGTACATTTAATTGTTTTGTGGTATTAAATACATGCTTATGGAGAAGCTTCTTCTAGTTTTAGTTTTCCTTTTTACCTCATGCCCGGTTGCCTTTGGCCAGTCCCTTGCATTTAATATCGATGCTCCACCAGATTTAGAGGTATCGGTATATAGTGACGGAATACTTGATTTTGGTAATTTAATGCAGAATCAGGGAACCGTTCAGATCCCGCTTGAAGATGCAAATACGGAAATCATTAGCATTACTGGATTTCTTTTTCGCAGGGTCCACGTAACCATTACTCCACCACCCGCACTGCAGTTAAATGCTTCTAATTCGCTTCCTTATACACTAAGAGCAGCTTATGCCAATAACGGAGAAGAAAATAAATCTCAGGCCGAACTTTTTAATGATAATACGGCTTCATTTCGGATATACAACTTTTCCGGTGGACCTCCTCCATGGGCCGGTGGTGGTAATGGCCGTGGAAATGGTATAGGCGACCTATTCCAACAAACAGCCTATGTTTATATATATGGAGATATCGAAGTCGGGCCCGTGCAAGCTGGAACATATAACGGAATAATAAATATTTCTGTAGAATAAGATAATGACTAAAACTTGCTCTAATAAAATTTTATTTCTATTACTCCTTTTTTCAGGGTTGCTGCCTATCTATACTCAAGCCCAAACCGTTAATTATAACATGGAGGTCCAACCTGAGCTGAGTGTTGAAGTGCTACGAAACTTAAATTTTGGAACCGTTATAACAAACAGCGGAACACAGCAAATAAATCTCGGCGATAATCGGATGGGAGTCTTTGAAATTCGTGCGTTAGCGACCCAGAGCGTATTAATAAGCCTTGATAAACCGGAGCACCTTGAAGCTGAACAGAATGGAAATACAGATCAAATCCCTCTTTCGCTCCAAGCCGCATATTCTTCCCAGGCAAATAACTATGATAATATAATACCCTTTACCAATAATAATCTTCGAACAGTTCTGGAATCAATTAGTGATTCGAAAAATAGTTCTGCCTGGGAAACCGGTTATGTTTATATTTTCGGAGACATCAATGTCGGTGATGTAATCCCCGATTCTTATTCCGCTACATTGGTATTAAATGTCGTATATCAATAAAGACATTTATATTATTATCCCTGTCAACTATTCCCTCCTGTTATAATATTATCTCGATTTCCTTCACTAGTGTAAAATGTCGGTAGCCCCCTGTTATTAACAGCTAGCTGACTTTACTCAGATTGAAACGACATACCCCTAAATCGTGTGATACCAACAAGATTAAAGGATTCTAACTACGATGATTTCTTTTTTACCATTATTTTACAACTGAAAAAAGACATAAAACCTCATTTACAGACAAACATCTAATCAACGGCTATCATGAAATCAATCATAAAATATATCTTTGTATTACTATTAGTAACCGGGATAACAACGACGGTCTCGGCCCAACAAGCTGACATTGCAGCAAACGCAACTGTCGACGCAAATGTCGACCTATCCAGCGGTGACGATCTGAATTTTGGTAATATTGCTGCAGGATCTCCTTCTACTGTTAATCCCGGGGATGGAACCGCAGGAACTTTTAGCGTTAGCGGAAATGTCGGGAATGTTGATTTAAGCTTTTCGCTACCAAGTGAGCTGACTGGCAGTGAAGATAACCTTCCTATTAGTTTCGGAGGTACTTCTGCTTCGTGGGGAGACAACGCCTACGATTCAAATAATGACTTCGATCCCAATGATGGAGCTTCTGTTAACCTGCTTGAACAAACTGATAGAGACATCACCGTATTTATCGGAGGAACAGTGGATCCTGCGACAAACCAGGCCGCCGGCAGTTACAACGGTACGATTACATTGACAGCGACTTATAATTAAGTATAAAAATTACCCTTGCAAAAAGCCAAGATATCTTTTGTCTTGGCTTTTTTTGTTTAATTCAAATTGTATTTAAAAGAACTTAACATATTTCCGGAAATAACTTCCAGGATCTTACTTCATTACCCCTATTAGTAAATGTCCCAAGAGGAATTTTAAAATTGATTTTGCATAATCTTCCGCAAATTTCTTAGCTTCCTTTGACATTAAGAATGATAATCAGTCTATCTGGAATGAAAAAAACGGCCGTTACCTCTATAATCCTGTTTCTATCTGTGCTGGCCTGCGAAGTTCAGGCACAAATAACCATTGCACCGACAATGGTGTTTATTGATCAACAAAACCGGTTCGGTAATTTCCTGGTTTTAAATGGATCTGATCAGGCCCAGGAAGTTTCTATCGAATTCCCTTTTGGCTATCCTGCTACTAATGCAGAGGGAGAGGTCCAAATGATTTACGATGACAGTACAAAAGCTGAGCAATTCGGAATCAGTAATTTAGTAAAAGGATTTCCGCAAAGTTTTGTACTACAACCCGGTCAGCGGCAAGTCGTACGATTGACCGTACGCCCCAAGGACTTCTCGGACGGGACCTATTGGACCCGCATAAAGGTAACGTCAAACGCACAGAATCCTCCGATTGGAGAGGAAACCGATGATGAAATAACGGCTCAAATCACCTATAAATTTGAGCAAATTACCACACTCTTCTACAAGCATGGCGAAACCAATACTGGTATTAAAATAAACGATTTCACTCATCGCAAGTCGGATAATTCTATTACATTTCTTGCAGATGTAAGCCGTTCCGGAAACTCACCGTTCCTGGGATCTATTAACTTAAATATTCTGGACTCTGAGGGAAATACCTTACTAACAAGAAGTGCAGCAACTTCGATCTACTTTGACTACCGGCAAACCTTTGATATTCCTAAAGACAGTCTGGACGAAGAAGAATATACGGCAGAGATTTCCTTTGAATCACAACGGCCCGATGTGGCCCGTGAAAATATTATCCAAATGGAACCGGTTTCAAATTCCATAAGCTTTAGCAGGGAGTGAGCAACAGGAAAGTAATAACGCTACTCTTATTTACGTGCTTACTTTTTTTCTTGTTTCCCCAGCCCTCCTTTTCCGACAGCTCCTCAGAGCCTATAAAGTTACGGCAAGAGGGCAATAGCAATGAAGAGCAGGAAGTCTTTTTATCTTTCAATTATCGTAATTTCTTTAATAAGGTAATTACCGCCTATTATGAAGATGGAAATTACTATCTGCCGGTTTCTGAAATTTTCAGTAGCCTTAAAATATCTCATGAGGTTAACAATGAAAATCTGACTATTGAGGGATTTTACCTAGAGCCCGAAAACACCTTCTATTTGGATTTTAGTAATTATCAGGTTGAGTTAGCGAACAAAGGTTTTTTTTCACTTGATGCTTCCCAGATGCGGGTCAAAGAGCTCGACTATTATATCAAAATGGAAGTTTTGGCTACTGTATTCGACCTGAACTTCTCTGTGGATATGAATAATCTGCTGTTACAGCTTGAAACTCCTCTTGAATTACCCGTTGTAAGTGAATATAAGCGTCAACAAAGAAGAGAACGGCAGGAAAGAGCAACAATCGGGCAGGAGTTACATCCTCTTCTATATGAACGGGACCGCAAACTCGTAGGAGGAGCTTTCTTCGATTATTCCCTCTCATCCTTTATAAATAATACCGAAAATGCCTATGCCTATAATTTTGATATCGGTTCTGAATTACTGGGCGGAGATCTCGAGGGATCAGCTTACGGAAATTATACAAGCAACTACTCAAATTTTACTACAAACAACCTCCGATGGCGATATGTATTAAGAAACAACGACTATCTTACACAATTCTATGCAGGCCAAACAACCTCAAACGGACTTATTGATCGTAATTTTACGGGTGTTCGACTTACCAATGAGCCTATAGAACCACGATATCTTTATGATTCCTATGAAATTGAAGGGACAGCCCCCATAGGTTCTGAAGTTGAACTCTATTATAACAACTCCCTTTACGACTTCAGAAGAATTACAGAAGATGAACAGTTCAGATTTATCGCTCCTTTAACCTATGGAACTTCCCGGCTCAGATTACGAATATATGGCCCCGATGGACGCGTTAGAGAAAGGGAGCAACGGATACAAGTCCCTTTTAATTTCCTGCCCAAAGATGAGGTTACCTATCATCTTAATGCAGGACGTCTAAACAATCCCATTCTTGGGAGTACCGAAGAAAGTTACCTGGCGCAGGGAAGTGTGGCTTATGGGCTGTCAGACTGGCTTACACAAAAAATTGGAATAGAATATTTTGACCAATTTTCAGATCAGGTCCCTCTCTTTTACAGTTCTACATCTGCACGATTATTTGATGACTACTTGTTCAATGCTGACATTGCCCCCAATGCATTTTATCGATTATCAGGAAATGTCATTTATCCTTCGTCTGCCAGCTGGGGACTAAATTATACCTATTTTTCTGATGAAAGAATATATAACCCCATAGGTAATAATCACGAACTTTCTGCTAATTTATTTATTCCTTTTCAAATCGCTGAATTGCCCTTAAACATCCGGTTTACCGGTGATTATACTCAAAATTCTGCGCAGAATCGCGATAACATCTATTATAACCTGGATCTCAACTCCAGAATTAATCGCCTGAACCTAAGATTAAGTTTTAGAGACCGGCAATTCGAATCGTTCACCTTATCACCAAGCAGTAGTTCTGAGTTAAGAGCATCAGCAACTTACTTAATTTCCCCTCAAACTAACTTGCCGCGATATTTGCAAAACACCTTTGTTAGTACCAGTGCAAGATTTAATCCTGGTTCTGGTACCTTTCAGGAAGCCCAGATACAGGCCTCAAGGAGTGTTTTTGACAAGGGACGCATTCAGGCTTCCTTTGCAAGAAATTTTGCCGGAAACTTTAATTTCATGAATGTCGGACTTATAATAGACTTTAACTCTATACGCTCAACTTCTACGATCAGGAATAATAGAAACCAGACTTCTTTTACCCAGAATTTTCGGGGCTCTGTGGGGTATGACGATTATAATAATGATCTTACCTTTTCAAACAGAAACCAAGTGGGCCGCTCCGCAACCTCGCTCCGATTGTATGTAGACTCTAACAACTCCGGTTCCTATGATGAAGAAGATAATACTATCCAGGATGATGCTATACGTATTGGCAGAGCCGGAGTCCAGTCAACATCCAAAGACGGTATCTTCCGCTTTAGTCAGCTCCAATCGTATCATAGAATTAATATGGAGATCAATGAATCGGCGATCCAAAATCCTTTGTTGGTTCCTGAATTTAAGGAATTTTCAATTGTTACTGATCCCAACCAGTATAAACCCATTAATATTCCTTTCTATACATCAGGAGTAGTCTCAGGGAAAGTGGTACAATTAGAAGGAGAAAGCTCTGCCCCTCTCTCTGGTGTTCGATTATATTTGGAAAGCAAGCAAAATGATTATTCCAAGGAGATGCAGACTTTCAATGACGGCAGTTTCTATGCCCATCAAATACCACCCGACAGTTACCGTTTGTATATTGATCCCAACCAGCTTCAATTTCTGAATGCTTTTTCAGAACCCGATACAATGACGGTAGAAGTAGAAGCTATTGCTGAAGGAGACTTCGTTGAAAATCTTAATTTTAAGGTAATACCAAAATCTGGTTCTGATAAATCAAATCAGCCTGAAGAAACAAGAACCTATCCAGAAGAGGCGGCACAGGATACAACAATAGAAAAAGACAAAAACAGCCGTTACCAGATACAAATAGCGAGTTTCAAAACGGCAGAAAAGGCCAAAAAAGTTTCCAAAGATGCATCTAAAATCATTAACCGTCCCTTTAAACCGGTACTAAATGTTCTCAATAATCTCTACGCCATTAGAAGTTCCTTCATGGATACAGAGCAAGAGGCTATAGAACTATTTCGTACGCTCGTCGATAATGATTTCGAAAGTAATGCTCTTGTAGTCCAAAATAGAACCAAGCTTTTACAAGAAGAAGCGGATTCAGTTCTTATTTTCCATAATTTCAAAACATTGCAAAATGCACGGAAATCAGCCAACCAGATAGCCCGTAATACTAACAAAGAAGTATCAATTGGACAATTTAGGGGAAAACAGGATTTTGTCATTTACCAAAAAAAGAGGGCAATAAGTAGGAAAGACACATCGGCATTTCAAACAACAGAATATCAAAAAAAGTACGAGGAAGCTAGAATAATCAATTTACACGAAAGTGAGGTTACGCTGATAGAGCAGAAGAAAGCCATGAATTTCACTTTCCAGATACAGGTTAGAGGAATAAAAACTGCCTCCCAAAAAACCAATTTGCAGACCTTTATCCAAGATAAGCCGCAGCTATCAATTGATAAAGGTGAAGATGCCTCAACTTATATACTGGAAGGTTTTCAAAAATGGTCATATCTGAAAAAAATTCAGATGGAACTTGATCAGTTTCATCATGATCTTGCTATCCCGATATTGATAGAAGAGTAACCTTCTATATAAAACATCCTAGCCCCCAACCAAAACAATTGATGAACTTAATTAATTGTATGCTATAGTAGTTGTAAGATCACCTTTATAGAGGCCCTTCCGTAAAGGCTTATTGGTAGAATTGTGGAGAAAAAAACTACTAGACTCTTTTGACCCTGAAATTTTATTTCTATTTACTGAAAAATAGATGGTCCCCCCTGCCGTATCTTTTAATGCTATTTTATTACTATAGGAAGTAGTAGTCTTTCCTTCTGCATTCCCACCAAAGATGATGCTGCCGATGGAGGTCTTTCCGGATTCTTCCAGAATTACAGAACTTTGGTGATTAGCTTCAACGTCTGCTCCCTTTACAACCTGAACAGTTATATCCATTACGGCCCTGGCCGATTTTTGGGCATGACCCTCACGTATACCAAACAGAAAAAGAAATAGAATTAATATTGGTACGTATTTGAACATAATGACTTTGGTTACCCCAACTCGATGAATACAATATTAAAAAATTTTAATATTAGTTTATACTAATGTTTGTAAAATATTGTAATACAAATTGCGCCTTTACCAAGAGTTGTTAAGAGTTATGCGGATAAAAACCAGGAGGGATATAAACTATAAAAGCTCCAAGCCGTTAAGCCTGAAGCTTTTAAAAAAAACTAAAATTTAATCTATGGTACTATATTATAGCAGCATAGCCAGCGGACTTTCAAGCATCTGCTTAAGCGTGCTTAAAAATTGTGCGGCCATCGCGCCATCTACAATACGATGATCGCTGGATAAAGTCACCTTCATTCGCTTGCCCGGTACAACTTCGCCATCTTCAACGACCGGAACCTCTTTAATAGCACCCACTGCTAAGATACAGGCATTCGGTGGATTGATAATAGCTGTAAACTCTTCAATACCAAACATCCCAAGGTTACTCACCGTGAAGGTACTTCCCTCCATTTGTTCCGGCTGTAACTTACGCTCTCGCGCTTTCTCAGCAAGATCTCTGGTTTCCTGGCCGATCTGCTGCAATCCTTTCTGATCAGTGTTATTGATAACCGGGGTAACCAGTCCTTCTTCAATGGCGACTGCCACAGCCACATTAACATCCCCATGCTCTACTATTTTATCTCCATGCCAGGAACTGTTTATCTCGGGATGTTTGCGCAACGCTGCAGCGCAGGCTTTAACAACAATGTCATTAAAGCTAATCTTCGTGTCACTTTTCTCATTAATTTGTTTGCGGGCGTCCCATACCGGTTGCATATCAATGGATATGGTTTCGTAGAAATGCGGATTATTGAACTTGCTTTCAGAAAGACGCCGCGCAATTGTTTTACGCATTTGTGAAACACGGTGCTCTTTGTCTTCCCGTGAAACTGTAGCAGCTGCAGGAACAGCTGAAGGTTCATAACTTTCAATATCGCGTTTGATGATGCGTCCCTGGGGCCCACTGCCCTCTACATTCGAAAGGGTTATCCCTTTTTCCTCAGCCATCTTACGTGCCAAGGGTGATGCTTTTAAACGACCATCATCCGAAGTAACAGTACTTTTCTCTTCTGCTTTCTCTGCTGAGGTATCAGTACTCTCTTTTTTGTCTGTTTTTTCTGAAGTATCTTCTTCGCCATCAGTTTCAGATGTCTCCTTTTCACCACCCGAAGCGGCTTCTTCCAATATATCACTGATATCTTCTCCTTCTTCACCGATAACAGCCATAAGCTGTCCCAGTGGTACGGCATCTCCTTCGTCGACTAATATTTTTAGGATCGTACCGTCATCAAATACTTCCACTTCCATTGTAGCCTTATCGGTCTCAACCTCAGCTATAATGTCACCGGATTCTACCTCATCACCTTCCTCAACATTCCACTTAGCAATAACGCCTTCTTCCATCGTATCACTAAGCTTGGGCATTTCAACTTTTACAGCCATTTGTTTGACTCTTAATTTAGATTAAAAAACGTTATCAATATTTATTTCCTAATAAACTATGCTTCATCTATCCCTTCTGGGAAGCAGTCTCCTTATTATTTACGATAGGTCACTGTATTAACGGCATCAATGACTTCATTAGCACTGGGTAGCCACTCATCAAATAAATTTTTAGCAAAGGGTGCACTGGTATCCGGCAGGGTGACTCGCTGTACCGGGGCATCCAGATAATCGAAAGCTTCACGCTGTATGAGATAACCCACCTCACCTGCCAATCCACCAAATGGATGGGATTCATCAACAATAACACATCGATTGGTCTTTTTAATCGATTTAACGATCATTTCAATGTCAAGTGGCTTGACAGTGCGGGGATCGATAATCTCTACTTCCACATCTTCCTTGGCAAGCTGCTGGGCAGCCTGTTTGGCCACGTGATACATCTTACCATGGGCAACGACCGTGACATCACTTCCCTCCCGTTTTACTTTCCCTTTACCAATAGGAATGGTAAAATCTTCCTCCTCTGATACCTCCCCTTTCAGGCCGTACATTTGTTCCGACTCCATAAAAAGGACGGGATTATCATCGCGAATGGCCGATTTTAGCAGTCCCTTGGCATCCTCCGGTTCAGATGTATAAATCACTTTCAATCCGGGGAAATGAGCATACATAGCATCATAGGCTACTGAGTGCGTAGCACTTAACTGTCCCGCTGAAGCATTAGGCCCTCTGAATACGATAGGAACTTCTACCTGTCCCCCGGTCATATACCGTACTTTCGAGGCATGGTTGATAATCTGATCTGCTGCCAATACAGCAAAGTTAAAGGTCATAAACTCAACTATAGGACGCAGTCCATTCATTGCCGCTCCTATACCTATTCCGGCAAATCCGAGCTCAGAAATGGGTGTATCGATCATCCGTTTTGGACCGTATTTGTCAAGCAGCCCTTCGGTCACCTTATAGGCCCCATCATATTCGGCTACTTCCTCACCCATTACAAAAATTCCTTCATCCTGTGCCATCTCTTCATCTATGGCAGCCCGGATTGCTTCTCTGAATTGTAGTTCAGCCATTTTTAATGAATTATTTCGAAATTAAATTATTTTTCAATTATAAAAGAAGTTAGAAACATAATGCTGAATACATAGTATCCGGCTTCAACCCTATCCTTAGTCCAGTGTTTAGGTATGGAAGGGATAATCATCCTCTACAAAGACGTCTTTATATAAATCGTCTTTTTCGGGGAAATCACTTTCTTCTGCAAAATCGATTGCTTCCATCACCGTATCCTCTACGGTATCCTGTATCTCATCAATTTCGTCCTGTTCAAGGATGTCATTATCCAATAGGTAATTCTTAATACGCTCTATGGGATCAAGCTTTTCATATTCCTTAAGCTCTTCCTTAGTTCGATATTTCATTGGATCTGACATTGAATGCCCCCTGTAACGGTAAGTACGAATTTCGATAAACCAAGGCATTGAATTTTCCCGTACATCCTCAGCAATCTCTTTCATCTTTTCATAAACGGTAAAAACGTCCATCCCGTTAATGACAGCATTCTTCATACCATACCCATGGGCCCGCTCATAAATTTCTCCAACAGAATGTCTGTGGACGGCCGTCCCCATCGCATAACCATTGTTTTCGACGGCATAAATACAAGGTAAACCCCAATTTTGGCTCATATTCAAGACTTCGTGAAGCACTCCCTGATCAACAGCACCATCGCCCAGGAAACAAGCCGTTACCCGGTCGTTCTGTTTGTATTTATTAGCAAAAGCGATACCACTTCCCAGTGGAATATGTCCACCAACAATACCATGGCCTCCCCAAAAATGCTCTTCTACATTGGCAAAGTGCATCGACCCGCCTTTGCCACGAGAGCAACCGGTAACTTTACCATAGAGCTCAGCCATTCCTTCCTTGGGTGAAACGCCCCGGACTAGTCCCCAGCCGTGATCGCGATAGGCTGTAATAATATCGTCATCATCATTTAAAGCATAAACCGTTCCGGTTGAGATCGCTTCCTGCCCCATATAAAGATGCAGAAAACCTCCAAACTTCCCCTTCTGGTACATCTGCATTGCACGTTCTTCAAAACGTCGCTGCAGATACATCTGATGGAACATATCCACCACATCTTCCTCGGAAAGTCCCAGCGATTTATGTTTCTTTTTGGTCGGTGAAGGAAGTTCTGTACTACGAACAATCTGTCCATTGGTACGAATTCCCGTCCCCGAAGGCGTAAACTGTATTTGTTCTTGTGTTTCTTTCTTATTTTTAGCCATAATATATTTCTATGACAACATCCGTCAATATTGAAATTTCTCGAATTTTACAGTCTGAAAATATACCTAATTTTTTGGAAAATTACAGACCTCAAGCGTTAAAAAACGTTTTACCATCATTTTGCATCTGTATATGTAACAAAATTTTTGCTGCCTGACCGTGACATAATCCTGTTTATGGAGGCTGAACAGCATTGAACAACCCTGTTTATGTCTTTAAATTTTATTTTAAAAAAGTATTTCCCTTAATATTAGGAGTCGACTTTTTCTTTAATAATAGCTGGCAATTGATCAAACACTTCATTGAGCTTCTCCGGTTGGCGCCCCCCGGCGGTAGCCAGATTTGGCTGTCCACCTCCACCACCACCAAGCATTTTTCCAAGCGTACCAACTAAAGAACCTGCCTGAAGATCTTTTTCGGATATCAAGTCATCGCTTATAGCAGCCATCACATAAACCTTGCCTTCGTCCTCATCGCGGCTTCCAAGAACCGTAATCGTTCCTTTCGGATTTTTGTCGAGGGACTCATACCCCAGTTGCTTTAGCAGATCCATATCCGCATTGGATATTTCCCCTTTAACTAATTTAATACCTTCCCCCAACTCCTGAGCATCATTAATAAAGGTATTCAAGCGAGATAAGCTTTGTTGGTGCTGCAGCCTTTCCACCTCTTTTTCAAGCGATTTCCGCTCTTCAACAAGTGTGTGGATATCTTCTACAAGATCCTCGCTCTGACCGATCTCGGTTCGTATACTATCCAAGATTTGCTGTTCAGTACGCAGATATTCATCAGCACTTTTACCCACCCGGGCTTCAATTCGTCGCACTCCTGCAGCAGCTGACGACTCACCCATAAAGCGGAAGTAGCCGATCTCTCCGGTGGCCTCCACATGCATTCCCCCGCAGAGCTCCATCGAATAATCCGGATCGAAGCTTATAACCCGAACGCGATCTCCGTATTTTTCTCCGAACAGCATCGTAGCTCCCCGTTCCTTTGCCTCATCGATAGGAACCTCACGTTCTTCGGTCTTAGGAATATTCTGCTGGATCTTATCATTGACCATTTCTTCTATTTCTTTCAACTCCCCGGAAGTAAGCTGTTCAAAATGGGAGAAATCAAATCTCAGATGTTTGTCATCCACCAGTGATCCTTTTTGAGCTACATGATCACCTAATATTTTTTTCAGAGCGGCATGTACCAAATGAGTTGCGGTGTGGTGTTTACGGATCTCGCGCCGGCGGCTTTCATCAACTATTGCTTGCCACTGGCCAGCTGGATTTTCCGGCAGCTTATCCACAAAGTGAATATAACCGTCGGGCGATTTCTGCACATCCTTAACTCGCAGGTGCTCCTCTCCGTTACTGATAACCCCCGTATCAGCTACCTGCCCCCCACTTTCAGCATAAAAAGGAGTTCGATCCAAAATAATAGCCTGTTGATCTTCATCCTGACGCAGTGCCTTTATCCGCGCCTCCGAAGTCAACTCGTCATAGCCTGTAAATATAAATTCATCCGTATCCGTAACGGTTATCCAGTCTTTTTGCGAGGATTGGTCCACATTAAACTTGCCGGAAGCCCGGGCTCGCTTCTTCTGTTCCTGCATGCGTTCTTCAAATCCTTCTTCATCGACCTCAACACCACGCTCACGGGCCATCAGCTTAGTCAAGTCAATAGGGAAACCATAGGTGTCATGCAGTTTGAATGCCTCCTCTCCGGTAACAAAATCCTTTTCCTCAGTAATATCTTCGAAGAGCTCGATCCCCTGCCCCAATGTATTCAAGAAGCTTTGCTCTTCGGATCTAACCACATTCTTAACATAGGCCTTCTGCTGATCCAGTACCGGAAATACATCAGCAAACTGTTTGGAAAGAACCGGCACAAGTTTATGAAAGAATGGTTCCTTCAAGTTTAAGCGATCCCAGCCATAACGAATAGCCCGACGCAATATACGTCGAACTACAAAGCCGCGACCTTCATTGCCGGGTGAAACCCCATCCGCGATGGAGAAGCTCACCGCCCGGATATGATCAGCGATCACCCGCATAGCAATATCGGCCTGCCCATCATCGCCATACTGTACATTAGCAAGCTCTCCTATTTTTGTGAGCAAGGGTTCAAAAAGATCCGTATCATAATTGGAGCGCTTGCCCTGCAATACGGCACAAATGCGTTCAAATCCCATGCCCGTATCCACGTGCTGCGCGGGCAGTTTTTCCAGTGTACCATCGGGCTGACGGTTGAACTGGATGAAAACCAAGTTCCAAATTTCCATCACCTTGGGATCATCCATGTTCACCAGTTCTGCGCCAGGCTTCTTAGCTCGCTCTTTTTCAGGACGCAGATCGATATGTACCTCGGAGCATGGACCGCAGGGACCTGTTTCTCCCATCTCCCAGAAGTTATCCGTTTTATCGAATTTTAGGATATGATCCGGATTAATATCCGTTTCCTCCTTCCAGAGTTCAATAGACTCCTCATCCACCGGAAGTCCGTCTTCTTCATCGCCTTCAAAAACGGTTGCATAGAGGCGGTCCGCTTCGAGTCCCCAAACATCCACTAACAGCTCCCAGGCCCACCGAATGGCTTCGCGCTTAAAATAGTCCCCGAACGACCAGTTTCCCAGCATCTCAAAAAGAGTATGATGATAGGTATCGTGCCCCACCTCTTCGAGATCATTATGTTTTCCGCTAACCCGTATGCAGCGCTGACTGTCGACAACCCGCTTCCAGGTTTCCCCTTCTTTTTTATAGCCTGACTGTTCTCCCAAAAAAATGGGTTTGAACTGATTCATTCCCGCATTCGTAAATAACAGCGTAGGGTCGTCCTTCGGCGCTACCGGTGCGCTTGGTACAGGCAGGTGCTCCTTTTCCTTAAAGAAATCTAAGAAATCCTGACGTATCTGAGCAGAGCTCTTGTGAGACATGAAACTAACTTTTACTTGTTCATAAAATTACAGCTCGTTGAAAATAGTAAAAAATAGTGTTGAACTCATCCCCTATCGCTTACAAATTTACATCAAACTTTGTATTTAAGGGATACGCAGCCAAATTATCAATTTAAACTTATTCCAATGCGTCCAATACTAAACAATTTTTTTCGGGGACTCCTGCTTGTTTTTCCACTGGGAGCCACAGTATATATTATTTATTCAGCCATCATATGGTCTAACCGGGTCCTAAATAATCTGCTTTTTGAATGGTTGAATATAGATATCCCCGGCCTGGGCATCATCACTGTTTTTCTCGGTATTTCAGTTATTGGCTATATATTTTCACTTACGTTCACCCGGCCCCTGGTAACCTACTTTGAGCGACTGCTAAGACGCGTCCCCATTATCAAAATTATTTACACCGCCCTTAAGGATCTTACGGAAGCCTTTGTAGGTGATAAAAAACGATTTAACAAGCCGGTAATGGTTGACTTTGGAGATACCACAATCCAGCGCATGGGCTTTGTGACTCAAAAAGATCTTTCGGAGTTAGGAATTACTGACCGGGTTGCGGTTTACTGTCCCCACTCCTACAACTTCTCAGGGAACCTATATTTTGTACCCTCCGATAATGTTCATCCCCTGGATATTGACTCCACAAGCATTATGAAGTATATCGTTTCCGGGGGTATTACGAATATTGAAGCCAGCAAATCCTAATAGTAATTGCTGGTTAAGAAGTTGAACGTTAACAGTTTCATCAACCCTCACTTAAACTTTAACCTGTAACATGTGACCTTTAACCAAATTCTTAATGGCTAAAATTCTAATAGACTTCTACAAACGTCCGGTTAGCTGGTTTAACATATCTTTTAAGATCTTTTTCGTTCCAATCCTCAGGCTCTTTTTCCGCGGCGGGTTCCCGGATATCCAGATACTCACGCATATTCTTCTTGGCCAATGCCCGGTATATACCCGCTTCCATGCCTTTGAGCCCACATATATATAGAAGCGAATTGTCTTTCTTTAGGATAGGATCCAGTAATTCTGCATCGTCCCAAAGGCAAGTTTGGACATATTTTTTGCTACCGTCTGAGCGTCGGGTTTCGCGCGATATATAGGGCAAATACTGAAAATTATCGTACTCATCATCCAATGATTCAAAATAATCGGCATAAAGGAGATCCGTACGATATGCGCACCCAAATATCAGAATGATATCATTTTCCATACCGGCATCCAGTAAATCCATGATCATACCCCGATATGGAGCGATGCCCGTGCCTGTAGCAAACATCACATAATTAAAATCAGTTGCATTCTCAGGAAGTAAAAACCGGCGGCCACTGGGTCCGGTCATCTTAACCTTATCTCCTGGTTGCAGATCCGCCAAATAGTTAGAGCAAACACCCAGATAAAGCTCGTTGTTATCAAATTCTTCGATAGTACGCTTAACGGTTGTAGAAATGAGATGTGACTTCCCTCCTTCTCCCTGTGTTGGCGAGGAAACCGAGTATAGCCGTAATTTATAAGGCCGCCCCCTCTCATTTTCTCCAGGAGGTAGAATTCCAATCGACTGCCCCACTTGAACATGGTTTACCAAGTCTGTTCCGGAAATATCAAACGTTACATGACGAACAAAATTGGGACTGTTCTCTTTAGTACATATGTAGTTTTCAACGATAGGGACTTCTACTGGATCTTTGGGCGTATATATATTAAGCTCTACTTCTGGCAGTTTTATCTGAGACATGACTATGCTACTGTGTACAAAAAATAATTTAGATTCGTTTTAAATGCCTTTGAAGTTGTAAAGCTTAAACCAAAGAAACAAGTGTAAATTACACCTAGTCCCCCACTAAAAAGGAAAGCCCGCCAAGAGGCGGGCTTTTATCCTTATTTCAAAATAAAATAACGCTATAAGTTACATATAGAACATTAAACCGACCGTTAATACATTACCGCTAAAATCGGCATCTTCCACATCCCCAAAAGAATCGCTACCGGGATCCAAAAAGATATAGCGGTAATCAACATTCAGGGCTGTATTTCGGTTGAAAGGCAGTTCCAAACCAAACCCCAGGTGATAACCGAAATCGACGCTGTGGTCATCCTCAAGGCCCGGGATGCTCTCTGCTTCCTCATTGTAATCGATCATATCGTAGTATGCCCCCAGACCAGCTACACCGTATGGCTGGAAAGATTCACTGACCGGTAGAAAGAGTAACGCAGAGGCCGTTACCGGTATTTGGCGGACATCGGCAGAGAATTCTCCTAAATCATACTCCTGGGCGGTACGATAATCGATTGCTCCTTCAAGACCAACTACTCGTCCTAATCGAGCACGAATCTGAGCACCGCCATAAAAGCTCCCTTCTTCGGCGTCATCGGCCTTATAATATCCCAGTCGAGGACCTATACCCAAGGTATTTTCAATGGCAGAGCCACTGGAACTGGTTTGAGCCTGGGTCGCAAATGGGGTAAACAGAAAAGCAAATAATGGTAATAGTATTAGTTTTTTCATAGCAAATAATTTGTGATTCGAATTCAATCATATTGTATCACAAACAATCTGCTTATGTTCCAAGGTAGGAATAATTACGTAATATAAGCTCTCAGCCCATTTTTTTTCACTTTCTGTGTCTAAACTAAAGCAAACAGGCACATGCTAAGGCTAGCATGTGCCTGTCTGTGCAATCCTTCTTTCTTATTAATATTTATTAAGCCGCTAGCTCATAAATCTTCATTTCAGGAGGCCAGACTAAAAGACCGGCTCAATTCAGAAAGGGTTACTGGTTTTGCCAAAAAGTCTATGTATTCTGATCTGTTTAACTTGCCCTGGTGTAATACATCTGTATTACCAGAAATATAAATTACGGGTATATTTTTGTTCTCCCGGATCTTTGACATAGCTTCTATGCCATTTAGTTCTCCTTCCAGGCGAATATCCATTAAAATAATATCGGGCTCCTCCTCTAAAGCACATGTAACGGCTTCTTCACCTGAAGACACCTTATGGATAACCTCGTGCCCCATATTTTCTACCATACGCTCTATGAGAAGCGAGATAATCCTCTCATCTTCAACAATTAACACTTTTTTCTTCATTATCTTCATATGAGGTTTATTATGCACGTCTGTAAATGGTTTCATGATATTTTATTATAGCCTTCATATAACAAGAGTGTTTTGCGAGCGATTTGTTACAAAAAAATTCCACTTTTTTTAACATCATGCCTCCTATTCGGTTCCATTAAAAAATTTTAATATTTCATTTCCATTTCTTTACCCACTATACCCTTATCATAAGTTTAGTAAAAACAACATCTTATCAGGTATAGTTACATAATATACCATACTTGTAATAACCATTTAAATCCTATGCCCCCCCATATAACTTTCCAAAAATTAGTAGTTTTTAATCATGGTTAACTTTTCATAAAACAAGTAGCCATTTTATATCTCACATACCTTTAACTGTCCCTGTTCCTAAATTCCACTTTAAGGTTTGTCAAAATCCAAATTTTAGCTATACTGCAAAAAACAAACATTTATAAAGAGACTTGCGATGGATGCTGAAACACTCACAATGATTTTCTTTATCGGGGGCATTGTGCTAATGATTATTGAAACATTAATTCCTGGCGGCGTATCTTTTTTCCTTGGTGTTAGCGGACTGTTCGTGGGTGTTTTACGCTGGATGGGAATTCTGGAAGATCCTGCTACTTCGATTATTACCTGGCTTTTCACTTCCGTTGCACTCATTCTTGCCATGCGTCCACTTTTAATGAAATACTGGGGTGGGGAAAGCAGCTATAAGCTGGCTAACGAAGATGTCGAAGCTATGGATCAGGTTGTAGATGTGGTTGAATCGGTTAATCCTGACGATAATTCGGGACGTATTCGTTTTCAGGGGATTTCCTGGCAGGCCAAAACACTAGAAGGTGAAATTCCGGCCGGGTCCAAAGCAAAAATACGGTATCGGGATAATGTTACCTGGATTGTCGAACCTCTTGACGAAATTGAAGAATAATATAATTAGCCAGCTCTAAATTTTAATCATTTTCATTTCAATCTAAACTTTTATCACATGTGGACGACCTTACTAATCTTTATCGCCTTGGGCGTCTTTATCTTTACCAAGGTGTTTATCATCGTGGAGATGCGCGAAGAAGTTATACAGGAACGACTCGGGAAATACATTAAAACACTAAAGCCCGGACTTCATTTTCTGATTCCCTTTGTGGATCGTCCCGCCTATCGGCAGGAAATGCGCGAACAGGTTATTGATGTGCCCAGCCAGACCTGTATTACCAAGGATAACATCGAGGTTGAAGTTGATGGACTGGTTTATGTGAAAGTGATGGATGCCTATAAAGCCAGCTATGGGATTGGTAATTACAAACTGGCTGCCATCAACCTGGCGCAGACAACCATGCGGAGCGAAATCGGTAAAATTACGCTTGACGATACTTTTTCTGAGCGCGAGCAAATGAACGAAAATATTGTCCGGGAAATTGACAAAGCCTCCGATCCCTGGGGGATAAAAGTACTACGCTATGAAATCCGAAATATTAGGCCCTCAGATAACCTGATTCACACCCTGGAAAAGCAGATGGAGGCCGAACGTGACAAGCGTGCTGAAATCACCACTTCTACAGGGACAAGAGACTTTAAGATTAACGAGTCACAAGGGGAACGCCAGGAAGCTATTCTACTTTCGGAAGCGCAACGACAGAAGCGTATTAACGAAGCGAAAGGAAAAGCAAAAGAAATTGAACTTATTGCCAAAGCTACCTCCAAAGGTATTAAGCGTATATCTGAAGCTATTGCCAAACCGGGGGGCGACTTAGCAGTAAAAACAAAGTTAATCGAGCAGTTTATCGGTCAGTTAGGCCATGTTATTGAGCACTCCAATGTATCGGTATTACCCACGGAAACTGCCAATTTGAAAACATTTTTTGAAGGGGTCGGCAAAGTTAGCGACGGCACACAGCCCTCGTCTTCAACCACAACAGCAAAGGGAGGCCAACAATGATAGAACTCATCAGTCAAGGCGTACTCGGACTTTTAAGTATTTATGTACTATTCAAATTCATTCAATCCATTCAGCTTGTACCTACTCAGAAAGCATACATTGTTGAACGGCTTGGAAATTATCATAAGACCCTGGGACCGGGCTTTCATGCCTTAGTGCCCTTCTTTGACCAGGTTAGGTACAAACAGGATCTGCGAGAAGAAACGATCGAGGTAGAGCCACAGGAATGTTTTACTAAGGATAACGTAAAAGTAGAAGTTGATGGCGTCATTTACTTGGCCGTTATAGACCCGGTGAATGCCAGTTACGGGGTAACAGATTACCGTTTCGCCGCGGTTCAACTGGCACAAACCACGACTCGTTCTATCATAGGAACCATGGACCTGGATGACACTTTCGAAGATCGCGCTATCATTAATAAAGAAGTGGTTGAAGTCCTCAGTGAAATGGAAAAAGCTTGGGGGATCCGGGTGCTTCGATATGAAATCAAAAATATATACACTCCCAAAACCATTCAAAATGCTATGGAGCGTCAGATGACGGCCGAACGCAACCGTCGGGCTACGATTGCTAAATCGGAGGGAATCATGCAGTCGACGATCAATGATGCGGAGGGAGAGAAGCGAGAAATTATCAATATATCAGAAGGAGAAATGCAGCGCCAAATTAATGAAGCAGAAGGAGTTGCAGAAGAGATCAAATCACTGGCAGAAGCGACGGCTATCTCGATTGAAGAAATAGCTGACGCACTTTCTAAGGATAAAGGAAAAGAAGCTATGCAAATGCGTTTGGCTGAGCAATATATCAATCAGCTTTCAAAGTTGGCCAGCGAAAAAAATGATGTCATTATTCCTAAAGACGTGACCAATTACGACGCTATTATGAGTGGACTTTCCCTGGATAAAATCTCAATTGTGCCGGAAGAAAGTGATCTAAAAAAATAAAGATGGCTGCTACTTCCCTTTCGTTCAGCATACTGTAGTTTTATACATTAAAAGCTACTGGTTAGTAGTTATTGGTATAATGGTTTATTTGCAAAGACCTAACTGAATAGCTTGTTAATTTTCCCCATCACTATTAAACCAGTAACTCATAACAAACATCCATTAACCATTTTTGGAAGTTGTTCCATTTCTATTTTCCTGCTGGAACTTCCATTGCATTATACTCATTTAAATGAGTAGTAAGTTGAAACCTAATACATAAATATTTTGGCAGAACTGGAAGCAGATTCTCTTTACAGGAAGTGCAACCCCGCGTCATTGGAATTCGAAACTACTGATGAGATTAAAAATTCCACGACCGTCATAGGTCAGGATCGGTTATCCGCATCCCTGGAGTTTGGAACCGGCATGGGTAAAGACGGCTTTAACATTTTTGCGCTCGGTCCAAACCAAATTAACAAGCAGGACCATCTGAAAGAGTTCTTCGAAGAAAAGTCGGCGGATCAACCTGTTCCATCCGATATTTGTTACGTAAATAATTTTGACGATCATTATAAGCCAAACGTGCTTGAGCTGCCGGCTGGGCGCGGATGCGAGTTACACAAGCAGATGGATCAGTTCATCGATGATTTGGTTCCTACCCTTACATCTGCATTTGAAACGGAAGAATATCAAAACCGACGACAATCCCTGCAAGAACAGGTTCAGCAGGAACAGGGACAGACTTTTGAGGACCTTAAAAACAAAGCTAAAGAAAAGGGATTGGCTTTAGTTCGAACTCCTGCCGGTTTCTCTTTTGCCCCTTTAAACGAAGAGGGAGAAATAATGGGCAAAGAAGAGATACAAAATTTATCAGAAGAAAAACGGGAAGAACTGGAAGAAAAAACCCAGGATTTGCAGGAAGAGCTGCAGAAAATTATCCAAAAGATGCCTTCCAACAGGCGTAAAGCCCGGGAGCGTCTAAAAGAACTAGACGAAGAAATCGCAACCTATGCCATTAAAGATTTATTTGATGAAATCCGTGATAATTTCTCCGAACTGGATAATGTGCAGGAATTCCTGGACGATGTAGAACTCGACATTGTCGAAAATGTACAATCCATTATGGGCAACCAGAACCAATCCGGTCAGGGTAATCAATTGATGCAGATGATGGGTGGACAACAATCACAACAGAGAACGTCCAAAAATCCCGTTCTGGACCGCTATCGTGTAAATGTGATGGTTGACAATAGCGAAGCGGAAGGTGCACCCGTTATCTATGAAGATAATCCCAACTATAAAAATTTAATTGGCCGGGTTGAATATCAATCCAAAATGGGAACACTTTCTACAAACTTTAACCTGATTAAACCCGGTGCCCTCCACCGTGCTAATGGCGGGTACCTGATCCTGGACGCCCGCCAGGTACTGCTCGAACCCTTTGCCTGGGAAGGTTTAAAAAGGGCGTTAAAATCAGGGGAACTTAAGATTGAATCGCTGGGAGAGTCATACAGCATGGTCAGCACGGTATCGCTGGAGCCCGAGCCCATCCAGTTAGACGTAAAAGTAATATTAACGGGCGAAAGACTGTTATACTATCTGCTTTGCGAATACGATCCTGAATTTAACAAGCTGTTCAAGGTGGAAGCAGACTTTGAGGATGAAATTGACCGTACGGAGGGAAACAACAACCGGTACGCCCAGCTTATAGCAGGATTAATTGATAAACATGAGCTTCGTGCCTTTGATAAAAAAGCGGTTGCCCGGGTAATAGAACAAGGATCGCGTATGGTCAGTGACAATGAAAAACTGTCTGCCCAAACCAATGAAATTACTGATTTGCTAAAAGAAGCTGATCATTGGGCGGATAAAAGTGAAAATGGACAGGATATTGTAACCTACGAAGACGTTGAAAAAGCGATCGAGCAAAAAATTTATCGTTCCTCACGCCTCCGCGATAGAATTCAGGAAAGTATTAATCGCGACTCTATCTTTATCGACACCTCCGGGGAAGAAGTCGGACAAATAAATGGCCTTTCCGTCGCCAAGGTGGGAAATTTAATGTTCGGTCGGCCTAACCGCATTACCGCCCGCGTACAGCTTGGCAAAGGTGAGATTATAGATATTGAACGTGAAGTGGACATGAGCGGATCCATCCACTCCAAAGGCGTGTTGATTTTAAAAGGGTTCCTGGGGGGACGCTATGCCCGGGAACGGCCGCTCTCCCTTTCCGCCAGCCTCGTATTTGAACAATCGTATTCTCATATCGATGGAGACAGTGCTTCTTCTGCTGAACTGTATGCCTTGCTATCAGCAATTGGAAGTATCCCGTTAAAACAGTCATTCAGCGTCACCGGATCGGTCAACCAGCATGGGAAGATACAGCCTATTGGCGGAGTCAATGAAAAAATTGAAGGATTTTTTGATATTTGCAATCAACGCGGACTTACCGGCGAACAGGGCGTACTTATCCCCAGTGCCAATGAAAAGAACCTGATGCTGCGCAACGATGTGGTTGAAGCGGTTCAAAAAGATCAATTTCATATTTATTCAATAGAAACCGTCGATGAAGGTATGGAATTGCTTACCGGCCTGGACATGGGGGAACTCCAGGAAGATGGCTCGTACCCCGAGGGAACCATTAATTATAAAATTACCCAAAAGCTTAATCAGCTTGCTGAAAAACGCAAAGCATTTTCGAAGTCAGAAAACAGTCAAGAATAGTCATGGCTGAAGATAAAAACCATACCATCCTGCTTCGGGAGATCCTGGTTGCTATTGATTCTTCCCCCCATAGCCAGGCAGCGCTACGAGCCGCGGCTACACTTGCCCGGCTTATGGAAGCGAACATTCGGGGACTTTTTGTTCATGAAGAACACTGGAGCCGAATAAGCAGGCTTCCTGCTATAGCCTCAATAAATGAACTTACGGGAAAAACAGATACGCTGGAAGAAAAAGGATTAGAAAAGCAGGTAAACCTCTTAAAAAAGCGGCTCCGCCACCAGTTAGAAGACATCAGCAGAAAAAACAAAATAAGTCATTCCTGGGAATCCACCCGCGGACAGGTAGCTGATGAAATCTTAGAAGCGGCAAAAAAGGCTGACCTCATCACTCTTGGCCGACGGGGACGATCATTTTCTTTAAAAAATAAGCTGGGTTCCACGGCCAAAGCCATCATTCAAAAAGCGGACAAGCCTATTCTCCTGCTAAAAGAAGGGCTGGATCTGGGTAATACAGTTACGGTTGTTTTCGATGCTTCTGAAGCAAGCCAGAAGGGACTCAGCCTGGCTCTTTCATTAGCCAAAAGGAATTATGGTAAATTATCTATTCTGGTGCTTAATAAAGATCAGGAGAGCGAAACGCGGCGAAATAAGGAACTTGAAAAATTAATAGAAAAGGCTGAGATACCTGTTTCGGTCACTATGCTTGATAAACCCAGCAGGTGGCAGCTATTAAATGCGATTAACTATCAGCATGCGGGATTATTGGTTATTCCCAAAAAACAGTCGTTCTTGCAGCTTGATTCGCTGGAAACCAACCTGGAATATCTCAACTGTCCGGTACTCATGATGAATTGACTCCCACCCTTCTTTGCCAGAGAACATATCCAATAAAATCCTCCCCCTCTCAAATCGACAATTCTACACGAATACTCACAGATAAGGCAACAAACCTGCTATGAAAACAGATCGGGACCGATAAATTCTCCCCAGTACCATATAATGGCAGCCAATATTAATAGCAGCCCAAACCATATGCCAATCGCTATGCGTTGGGCCTTTTTTGCGTTTTTAGCTTCCCACCAGCTCCGGGGACGTACTCCCTGCACCAGGAAAGTAAGAATAGCGGCCAAGTTAATGCATATTAGATTGGTCAAAGTCAGGATACCGGACCCCAGCGCAAGCGTGGTATAGCCGGCCCCAAGCATAAGTCCCACATTAACCAGCGGGGGCAGCAGGGCCACAGCCACCATGACACCCACAATAGCGGCCGAAACCCCGCGCGTGAAGGCTAATACTCCGGCACTCCCCGCTGCAAGGGCAATGATAATATGTTTGAGATCCACCATAGTTCGGGTCATAATCTGTTCCGTTTCCGGATTAACAGCAAACATCATCCCCATCAATACGGATATGACAAGGGAAGTTAATAATCCAACTGCATTCGCTTTTAGGGCTTCCCACCCTAATTCAAGATCACCCAGCGTAGCTGCCAGTGCCATTGAAACATTGGGCGCTAACAGGGGTGCTATCACCATCGCTCCTATAATGGTAGCCACATCATTCAGGATAAGTCCCACCCCTGCTACCAGTGTTGACAATACAACCATTGCGATGTATACCGCATCCGGCTCGCCGCTATTACTGATATTGGAATAGAGTTCCTCCCGGCTAATACGGCCGATGTACTGCTCCTCTTCTGAATCCTCGCTTGCCTCATCTTCGTTCTCTTCGGGCTTCGGCAAGGTGGCTTCCACCGAAAAGAGCATAATCCGAAACCCCTCCTCATTACCAAACCGATTGGTAAGAGCATCAGAAAGAGATTCTGTGCGCTCAGCATCAACAAGCGCACGCATAACCGCCTCATCTTTATCCAGATTATCGGTCCAAACCCCTAACACATTTTCTTCTTCCGCTATATCATGCGCCTCCTTAATGGTTTCCGGAGAACCCATCAGTTCTAACAGTCTGTACGTCATATAACAATTTTGTTGAATATCATTTTTTCAAGGGTACAAAGGATTCCTTGAATAAAAAAGTCGGGATTTTTTTGCTTATTCAATAATTGTATGATGAATAGCTTTTTTTATCTGCCATCTGCCCAAAAACAAAAAAGCCCTTCACCGCTATGGTGAAAGGCTTCCTGCAAAACAGTAACAATTAATAAAAGTGGAGGTGCGGGGACCAACGAACACCTCAAAAATCACTCCATATAGCTTCTAAGAGTTACTTTTTCCTTTACTTCATAATAATGGTAACCATATAGGTATCATTAAATTAATATATCTGTTGAAATTTGAGTAAACTTGATTAGCACAAATAATACATTTATGTATTGCTCAGATGGTACTTTGTAGAGGACATTATTGATCTCGTTCATTTAGTTTCTTTTCCACTCTCTTTTTAGCCTCTTTAAAAGTATTATCATCAGCCATTTTAAAAAACTCTAAATTCTCAGCTGGAACATTCTCAGCGATTAAGTCATAATCCTCATCAATATTATCTAGTAGTACTACATTTTTTGTTCCATCGGAATTATCGCTTACAACTTGTACTTTGTCGTAAATATCTACATACACTTCTCTTGTTTTACGTCCATTTCTATCACTTGCCCAAACTTTCATTGACTCATTTACTAATGCATCTTTAAAATTATTTTCTCTTTCACCCATGATGTTAATATTTTTTTCATTTAAAATTTAGTAGATAATATTCTTACTTTTCTTAAGAAATCAAAATGATAAACCTTTGTGGGATAAGCCTACTGATACTATACTTCTGCTCTTTATCAGAAGTCTCTTCTTACCAGTTTAGTTTTTACGTTACAAACACAAAGCCTTATTCACCCTTTCCAAATACGAATTTCTAACCTTGTATTGATTGTATTCGGAAAGCAGTAACTGCAAATAACAACCCTACTGCTATATCAATCACAGCCCAAATAGATTCATCATGTAGATAAACTGGAATTATAGGATTAAAGATTATTGCAGTTATTCCAAACATAATGATCCACCCATTTACCTTGCCTGCTTCTGAATACAATATAAATGCCATATACCCTGCTACCAGAGTTAAGTATATCCGCAGAAAGGTATAGTACCCCATTGGCAAGTCAGCTATGGCAAAGAAGGATAGAGCAGAGCCAATAATTAATAATAACTTCATTACAGCACCATGATGGTTTTTATAAGTCAAGCTCTTCTTTGATACCTATCATAATTACTTCATACATTGTTTCTTGAGCTGTTTCATTTACATTAAAATGCCATTTCCTTTCAATTTCCAAATCTCTTTCATCTACTTTATGGCTCCACTTAACTTTCAAGCCTATAATTTTGCGTTTGAAAAAAAGGACTTTCTTTTCACGAATTAAGTACTGAGTGATCGAAAATTGATTAAGTCCGCCCCATTTAACAAATCCTACAGTTATTAATAGATCAGATATATCAATTCTTCCGTAGGCATCTTCAGGTTTAAGCTCAGCTAGTTTGTCAGTTAACGTAGAATATTTCTTATAAAGCTTTTTGTCTTTGTGCTTAGTGAGATCATAATTCAATTTCATGATTTTATAAACTTAAATTGATTGAAATATTGAAAATTTGTCTTTTTTAATGAGCTTCCAATACCCAAGAATCATTACAGAGAACATATCCAGATCTTCGCTAATCATATAAGCCTCTTCCCAACTTAACCTATCACTCTTTTTCACTGAGGTTTGAGCAGGTATCCATAACTGGACAATGTATAATTTGTCCCCAATAGCTAGATCTAATTTTGAAGCTATGGTAGTAGAATATTTTTCGAATAAGGGGTGATAATTATCAGATTTTAAAAAAGTAATGCAATGGCTTGATTCACGATCTATACTCAATAGGCTATTGTTAGCTTCGATAACATCTAAATCTGTCTCCTTTAAAAACTTGTAATAATGTGGTTTCATAATGTCATTAAAAGCCAACTTATATTTTCTACCATTTCTGTAAACTGGAAACCTAAATTTGCCAATTATCCTTAATGAATATTCTTTTAAAAGTAATGGGACTTTACCCAACATTGGTGATCGTCATCAGGATTTTCCAGAAATGCTCGCTGATCATTGTTAGTTATAATGTTAGTGACTACTAATTTTACATATATAACCTCAAGTACATATCCAACACTGTGATTACTAGGCTTGTGAGGCAGTTCTAAACTTTCCCCAGCGTATATCAGTTGACCAGTATCTGTAGCCAAAATGTATTCTCCTGTTTCGGTATCTTCACACCAGTTTTTTTCAGATATATTATATTTTTTTTCAAATTCTTTAAACGAAATAGTTTCTTCAAAAATAATTAGGGGATCATTTGAGACTCCAAAATCCTCATCGGAACATTGATCTTCAAAATATTTTTCATCGATATAGCGTCCATCTTTTTGCCTATAGGCATTTGATTTACTTTTGGAAATTGACTCTTTGTTTTTTGTCTTACGCTCCCCGACTTCACTACTTTTTTCCACAGTATTTTTAACACCAAATCTATTTTTTTCGAAATCGTAGTTCTTGCTAAACTGAATAGCGGCATACTGAAATTCATCCAGTGTTTTACTTACAGCACTAGGTGCAATATCAGATATGTTTTCATAGATAACCTCCGTAGCTGTCTCAAAGGTTTTTTGGTGAGCCGTAACATTATTACGAAATGTTTTTGACTCTATACTCATCAGATAATAAGTGAGTAAAGGCAAGTCACCTTCACTTTTTTCAATAAGTGTTTCCAGGCTTTCTGAAGTAAAATTATCGGACATAATACGATTCGCATGCCAACTTCTTACTCGCTGTCCCACAAGAAATATGAATGCTTCCTCTCCATCTATATTATAATCTCTGCAGATAGCTTGGTAATTATTTGCCATTACCTTTGCTGTTTTTCCTGGAGACCCAGGACCAGCATTAAACCATTTCTTCTTAAGCCAACTAGCCATCGTATTTAAAATCAGTTAGTACTACTAATTATCGAATAGATTAAGAACCCCAGTATTACTAAACCTACACTTAGTACTGCCTCAAAACGAAATCCTTGCCAGAAAGTACTTTCCCCATTAAATACCGCATCTATACCTCCACAACTACCCCAAATTACTATCATGACTACCGCCAGTATAACTTTTGCTGCTGTATCACCCTCTGTTTCCTTTTGTTTAGACATGTTATAATATTTTTTTGTGGTATATTCAGGTAATATGTTATGAACTTACTTTTCAAGTATATTCAATTACTCTATATCAATTAGCCCTTCTTGATCGAAGCATTTATAAAAATTTACCACTTGTGTTGGTTTTATTGTGGGGACCCATCAGCTATCTTATTAAAAGATAATTTTTTCTTAGTGTCGATATTTAACTCATTGTGTAATAAATAAAAGGTATCAAGTTCACTTTCACATAAGGAGATGTACTCTGCATCCTCTTCATCCCAGACATTCTTTGCAACTTGTCCACGAATAAAAGTATCAGAACCCTGCCCATCAAAATATTTCCCACTTCTATTATCTCGTTCATGAAACCAAAAATCTGGTATGCCGTGTTCTTCTTTAAAATCCTCAACGGGAAATGTTTCTAAAATATCAATTTTGTAATCCATACGTATTGGAAGAGATGTATCCCCTTCTACGAAATCTAATGAATTGTTAAATAACAGATTATGCATCGTAATAAGAACTCTCTTTTTAATTATGGGAATGACATATTCTAATCGATATGTTTTTTTCTTTTTTTCAGAACTAGATTCATATTCAATTTCTGCGAATAGACTATTTGACTTATATATAAACCTTGTGTTGAACTGGAAATAAGGTCCATAGTATTCACATACATATCTATAGTCTGAAGATTTTTTAATACTAAATTTTGGGTAATCACGCCTTATTCGGTAAGCAACTGGCTTTATGTAATCCCAACAGGGACCAAATTTACTAAGCTTCTTTTTTCGAGAATTAAATAATCCAAACATACTTAAAGTCTGTATCTACTTGATTGGTGTTTCTATATAGAGCGATACCTTCTTTTTACATTTAGTTGCATTATGATAAAATAAGATGGAAATCCAATAGATCCTTAATTTTCCCATCTATATAATATATTATATCATTATATATTATATTTTTTTGTTGTCTATAGACCGTAGTCTAAATATACGATTTCCCTTTACTTATTCAAGCAATGGTAAAGGGAAACGAAATACAGAAAGCACTTGGTAAAACCGTGAGGGAATTACGGTTAGCTAACAATCTTTCTCAGGAAAAATTAGCAGAATTAGCCTCTCTTGACAGGTCTTATATATCTGAAGTTGAAAATGGTAATAAAACTGCTTCGATTATTACGGTTTTTAAAATTGCTGTTGCTTTAGATATTAAACCTAGCCAGTTGTTACAGAAGATGGAAGAGTATTTTGAATTTAATTAGGCTCAATATTTTATACGGAATAAATCTGTCATAGCCTATCAATTCAAAAAACTGGTCACTAACATCACTCTATCCTTCCCACTCTTTTAGCCTCCATGATCTTATTTCTTGCTAATTTTTGGCTTTGGCAAGCAGATCTAGGTGATTACTGGAGTAATAAATAAAAAATATTTAAAAAAATTTGTAAGGATTGTCCTCTGAAACGTACTTACTTATGAGAATGTATTTCTCTTTGATGAGATGAGTCAAGTCCTGCATTGTGAAAGGTGCAGGGCTTTTCATTTTTTATCAATTTTGTTAAGAATTTTTGTAAGGAATGCCTCTCTAAAGGTACTTACTATAAAAACAACAATTAATTACTGTACTGTTGGATCAAAAAAATAAGCTTACACAAGACATTACGAAGTATTTACGGGGACAATTTTCAGAAGATGAGGCTATTGATCTCTGGCTCCGATTACTGCAATACCCTGAATGGATCTTCTACCTGAAAGTGGAAATAGCTATTAATGGAATGATTAATTCTAAATCAGAAGTATACAGGCGACAGGGATGAATGTTTTATCAACCTGATATATGGATAAGGAAAGGTCACTTTGCATGATAATATTTAATAATAATACGTTATTTGTGTTTAAACGCAATATTTAGCAAACTACGTCTTTGCAGCATAATATCATTATAACATTAGCTTATTGACATAATTATAGGTTAGGTACTTTCAATAATTAAATCGGAATTGTTTTGTCAAAAAATTTCCAAACAATAAGTACATATGATAGCCTTGTCCTAATTGAGAGTCTTGGTATAAATGATAATAAAACTGGACTACAATTAGGTCAAAAATTGAAGACCTACTGTGACAACAATAATATAGTAGTCTCATATCTAAGTGTTTCTAATAGAAACCAATTTATTGCGACACTTAATCAAATAAATGATGATATACTAAATGGAACTAATCAGATTTTATCTGGTGGTGCGAAATATCCAATTCTCCACCTTGATATCCATGGTTCTGAAAGGGGGCTACATCTATCAAATGGTGATCTGATAGAGTGGGATGATTTTGCATCAGTATGTAGAAATATTAATAACAGCACTAAAAACAATTTGATAATTGTTTTAGCTGTATGTAAAGGTTATAAATCAATTGTCAATATTACGCCAAAAACTTTGACACCATATTATGCTTTGATAGGACCAGAAAAAATTGTCTACGAAAAAGATATCGAGAGATTATTCCCGAAATTTTATCTTAAACTCTTCAAGACTAATATTCTTACAGATGCAATTAAATTGCTAAAACCAGAATATCACCTATATCATTGCGAAATGGTTTTTGCCAATGCTTATAGTAAATATATAAGGGAAAAATGTCGTGGAGAAGGAAAAGAAGAAAGACTTGAAGAGTTAATTGATAAATTCAAGAAAATGAATCCACATGTTGAAAACTATTCTGAGGTTAGAGAGCTATTGGTTGACCTAATTAAACCCCGTAAGGAATCATATAATAAATTTAGACATAGATTTTTGTTATCAAATTTGAGGGTGAATAAAGATAGGTTCAGTGTTGATTTGGATGATATCCTTGACATTATTGGAAGAGAAGAAAGTACCTAACCGCGTTAAGTGGGACGTGCCTCACCCTTGCCTGCCTATTTTGTGCTGGTCAATTTCCATAGTACATTTTTTTAAACTTAACGTTGATCTGTCTGCACCATAAGTGCGATGTCGTTAGCCAGTTTTAACCTTAATCAGAAAACTGATTAGAATGAGAATTCAATTTGACAATGAAAGGTTCGATATAGATCAAAGGCCAGATGAATGTCCAATATGTCATCACGGTATTGAACCTGAAGAAATTTCATTTCACGTTATTGAAGTAGGTGATGTAATGCGAAGTGATATACTTCAAATATTTTACAGATGCCCAAGGAGAGATTGCCAAAACTCGTTTATTGGTAGTTATAGGAAAAGCACAGTAGGTGCTCGTGTTAGAGGTCCATTTCGTTTAAATTCTACAGCTCCACAGAGAACTAAAAGGCTCAGTTTTCACAAAGAAATTGAAGACCTGTCGGAAGATTTTGTGGAGATATATTCTCAAGCTCATATAGCGGAACAAAAAAATCTGCTACAAATTTGTGGTCCTGGTTATCGAAAAGCGCTCGAATTTTTAGTTAAGGATTTTGCTGTAAATGAAAATCCAGATGATGAAGAAAATATTAGAAAAACTTATCTATCAACTTGTATAAATAACTACATAGACGACGCTAATATAAAATCATGTGCAGAGCGGGCAGCTTGGTTAGGCAATGATGAGACTCATTATACTAGAAAATGGGAAGACAAAGATCTTCAAGATCTCAAAATATTAATTGAGCTGACAGAAGGTTGGATACGAAATGTTATTTTAACTAAACAATATAATGACGAAATGAATTAAACTTGCTAACCCCTTCAAAAAGGAAAAATGTCAAGCAGGCAGTTTTCACTTCTCATAGTTATATATATTTGGGCAAGCTTAATTGGTATAATTGTTTTTTAAATTAAAAATAAACTTTAAGTTAGTTATGCATGCTGTTTTGCAAAAAGGCTTAAAAGCATGTTAAAGCAACATATAAAGGGTTACTATATATGCTTATGCCTCTATAGTAACCCTTTATTTTTTTACATAATAAAATAAGACTTAAATAAATGCCTACTACTCAAGAATCACTCTGGCAACCTATCAAAAAAGCTTTGAGTCATGATGGGTGGACTAAATTACAATCAATTTACAGTACTGTAGAAACGGAAATTGACTTTGATGATGAGGACTTGCAACCCGAAGCTACTGACTCCAGTCAACCTGCCTGGAAAAAAAATGTCAGAAATGTACTTCAGTCCCAAAAAAGTCGAGGGGAAGTTTTGCATCAGAGGACTGCTAAATACAAATTACCTACAACAGGTGACGACTGGAGCTATTCAGAAGTAGATGCCACGGTTAAAGATTATTTCGAAATGCTAAAGCTTGAACTTCAGAATAAGTCCTTCAACAAAGCAGCTCATAACCGTTCTTTGAAACCCGAACTTAACAACAGAAGCAGAGGAGCTGTAGAGTTTAAACATCAGAATATAAGTTCGGTTCTTGAGGAAATGGGTCTCCCATATATAAATGGATATAAACCTTATCCAAATAAACAGACCCTTCTAAAGGAAGTAATCATTGACGAATTGCAATCTGATGAAAGGTTACAAAATCTTTTTGAACAATTAGCTGCAAAACCTGCGCAAAAAACTAGTCTTTTTCAAAAGGAATCGGACTTAGACTCTGTTTTTACAGATCCTCCTGATTTTATTAACAGTTCAAAAGACTCCCAAGATAGAAATCGGAAAGGAGCACATATAGATTTTGCACAAAAAGAAGCCCAGAATCGAAAACTAGGTCAGCAAGGTGAAGAGTATGTAATTTCAATTGAAAAAAGGAGATTGCAGAAGATTGGTCGGTCTGATCTTGCAGATCTTGTCGAATGGACATCAAAAGAGAAAGGGGATGGCTATGGTTATGACATTACCTCATTCAATGAATACGGAGATGAAATATTCATCGAAGTTAAAACTACTAAGCTTAGTATTAAGCAGGCTTTCTTCGTTACTGCGAATGAATTAAATACTTCAGAAGAACTAAGTGATTCCTTTCAACTGTATCGTGTTTATAACTTTTCTAATAATCCTAAGGTATATATTTTAAAAGGGAATCTAGCTGAACAGCTTAACCTTATTCCAACTGAATATCGTGCCGAAATTTAAATGGTAAGTTAGATATAACAGCATAAAAGTATAAAAAATTAACTGAGTTAGCTTATCTCAACTAGTTCTTGAATTCCCGCATCCCACTTTTCAGCAATTTCTTCTAAAGAAAAGAATTTAGCCTTTTTACCGCTGATTATGTGAAAATTATCTGTTCCATGATAATAAATGGTCACTCCATCACTCTGAGTTCTAAAAAGACTCCACATAACATCTCCCCCAGAGTTATACAGCAAATCTTCTTTAGCATGAGAGAATTTATTTTCCAATAATTTATTATGCTTATTCATCGCTTACCTCTTTTTTGTTTTAGAATTATCGCTACTCGCAAAATCCATATAATAGGTTTCAGCATCAATTTTATAAAAATCAATATAATTTCTCCCATATTTCTCCAAGTGGTGTATTTTTACGCGTTGACCAGAAGATAATCCTAGTCTCTTTCTTAAGTATCTTCCCAAGATACTATTACCTTTAGGAGTTTCTATCGCATCTCCTTCACGACCTTTCTGAGCTCTGGTAAATATCATTTTCTTTCCGTCATCAGTGTAAACAGTAAACCTATTAGGTTTCGGAGGAAAAAAGTCACTTTTATATACTTCAGGTCTTAGTTGAATATAGGCTTCATTTTTATTTCGTTTTCCTCTGAATCCCCAGTTCAATCCTGACTTATTTCTCATTTTTCCGTCACTTTTTTTAGGTAAAGGAACTGAAATGCTGGGCAAGCCTTCTAAAAAGTTCTCATTACCAGGCTTTTTACCGATGGGAGCTATGGAAACCTTACTTTCAATTTCAGGACTTGTACAAAGAGCTGAGCCTTGATTAATCCTGTTATAATAAGTCAATGCTTCTTCTGGTGGGCTAGAAACCAGTAATTCATGCTGGTTGTAAAAATTGCTTTCGTTCTCTACAAAAGCAACCTGTGAATAATTTGCTGAACCTATATATGCCTCTCTGGGCTCACCCCCAGATAACCATATATAGAGTTTAGAATGTACAGGATCTCCTTTGATGATGTATCTGCAACCAAAATTGTCAGATTCTCTTTGAGTGTATTCTTGAAAACACTCATGGTTAACTGAATCAATTCCACTTAACGGTGTCATACCGACAGTAAGGTTAACGCTAGGAAACAAGTCCAGTTCAACCAATTTAGTTAAGTGATATTCAGCCATTGCAGCAGATCCATAACCAGTAAGTATGCAAAGCTCATCACTATTATTAGCTGGATCTATCAGTATCTTTTTAAATAAATCTTTCTCAAGTACCATATTTTTAGTTATTAGTGGATGTGAAAAGACCTATGTATAAATATTAGCTTAATTAGCATTCTCTGTAAATATACTTTCTACAATCTCTTCTGCTCTCCTGAATGCTCTTTCATCCTCTTCATCGTCTAGCATATACTCATTCTCTTTAAGATGATTCAAAGCTTCATTGAGGGTGCAAATTTCTTTGTCATTTATCCAGTCAGCAAGTATCGTAAATCCGAGCTCTTCCAGCTCTAATAGTAAAAGATCTTTTTCCATATGCTTTAATCCATTAATAGTTTCCTTCAATTTCAACAAATCTCTTACCTGAATTAAGCCAGATAATCATTTTCTCAGTCACATTCTCTAGAGGTAAACTGTGTTTGCCTTTAAGTGCACACTCCCAAATAATCGAAATGCGTTTACCAGCATCTTTCAGCTCATTAATCTTTTGTCTGTCACGGTTTTGATTTCTCTTAAACTTATTTTTCCAGTAATCAATATTAGATTGAGGCATATTAAACAAGGGACAGTCATGTTTGTGCCAGAAACAACCATTTACAAACAAAACTGCATTATATTTTCTAAAGTGTAAATCTGGAGTTCCTGGTAGTTTTTTGTTGTGTAGCCCATATCTAATACCCTCACTATGCAAGGCTCTTCTTATCATTATCTCTGGCTTGGTATCCTTGCTCTGAATTGCCGCCATATTTTTTGACCTTACTTCTGTTGAGTGTGTATCAGCCATTGGAAATCAATTGAATTAAACCGAACTTTTAGCTTTTATTATAGCTTACATTATATTATTAATAGACTAACTAAAAAAGGAATACCGAAAGTTACAGACGAATATGAAAGTTTATCGGATGGCGGAATTGTTTTGTGGTCCTGGCGGCTTGGGATTGGGAGCAATGAACGCCTCAGAAAAGTTCTCTGATCAAAAGATACTCCCATTGTGGGCAAATGATATTCATGAAGAAACATGTGAAACTTATGCTCATAATATTCACGAAGGGCAAGGAAAAATACTTTATGCGCCAGTTGAAGGATCAGACTTCCAAGACAATGAAAACCATGGCACTGTAATTTGTGGTCCTGTTGAAGAATTAGACTTTAGGAAAACTCCATCATTTGAGGGGCTCTCTTTTGGTTTCCCTTGTAATGATTTTAGTATTGTAGGGGAACAAAAAGGAACTGACGGAGAATATGGTCCGCTGTATACATACGGAGTTAAAGCTCTCGAAACTCATGGACCAGTATGGTTCGTTGCTGAAAATGTCGGAGGACTTTCAAGTGCAAATGAGGGAAAAGCATTTGGCAAAATATTAACTGATCTGGAAAATGCAAACAGAGGATATAATCTAACGGTAAATCTGTATAAGTTTGAAGAATATGGAGTGCCACAAAAAAGACACCGGATAGTTATTGTCGGAATTCGAAAAGATCTTGACCTAAAGTTTCGAGTGCCTGCCCCTACTACTCCAGAACCTGAACAGCAAAAAACTGCCAAGCAAGCAATAGAAAATCCTCCGATACCAGACGGACACCCTAATCATATCTTTACTAATCAGTCAAAAACTGTTGTAGAACGTCTTAAACATATTCCACCCGGAGAAAATGCCTGGTATGAAGGGATTCCTGAAGAATACAGGCTCAATGTAAAGGGTGCCAGGATGAGTCAAATTTATCGTCGCTTACATCCAGAAGAACCTGCATATACTGTCACCGGCAGCGGAGGCGGAGGTACACACGGTTACCACTGGAAAGAGCCAAGAGCATTAACTAACAGGGAAAGAGCAAGGCTCCAGACCTTTCCTGATGAATTTATCTTTCAAGGCACCAAAGGTAGTATTCGGAGACAGATAGGCATGGCTGTTCCAGTAGATGGTGCTGAGATAATTTTCAGTGCTTTGCTGAAAACATTAAACCAAGAGTCATATAATTATGTAGAAGCTTCTTTTGATCACGAAGAGTTGATTAATACTACTGATCCGGATTTAGAAGTGGTACGCGTTTAAAGTTTATTTAAATTTCAGTTAAGCTTTAGACGACCACCTGCCATAACCTTGTCAAGAAAATCTTTTTTAGAGCAATTCTCATTTTTTTGTACATACTTAAAAAAGTCCCAAGCAGTAAGTCCTGCAGTCTGAACAGCAGAATGATCTCTTATTTCAGATAATTTCTTTTCAACTTCACCGCTCTTTTTATACCCCCCTGCGATATAACCAAACAGCTTTAACATTTCAGCTTCAGGTAAATCATGTTCACTGCACAGCTCATACCAGTTAGGTATATAAGTATGTACAGCTTTAGTTAGTTCGCCATGAGAAATTGAATAGTATTCTGATGCCTTGGCATCGAACAAAAAAGCTTCGTCATTGTATGAAAAATAGGCATCAGCATATCCTCCGCTACCATTAGGTCTTTTTAGATCACCAGTATGACGGGCATCAAAACCAATCCTTCTAAGTAGTCTGACCACCGTCTGCTCAAATTCTCTGGCATGCTTTGCACCCTCTGTAGCTATCTTATGGAATCTGTCTTCAAACAGAGAGGTGTTTAAACCATTTAGCTTTGCCATAATCTCATTTACCTTGTCTTGCTCCAATCCCAGCTTATGCATTTTTCCTCTGAACTCATCGAGTTCTTCCTCCTCACGAATACCTTCGGAAAGAAACTCAATAAATTCATTTCTGATTAGTAATTCCTCTGGGTCTTTTATTGGTTCCGGACTGTCAGCTCTTGCGGTGTCCTTACCCCCATCCCAGGCACCAAATCTCCTCTGAAAAGCTATTTTATTATTCTTTACCTCTTTTTTTGAATATTCTATCAGTTCAGTGCTAGCTTGGCTTAGTAAATCTTCACCAGGAGTTGTGAGCCTTGAAATCAGTCCTTTGTCTTCTGTTGTTCTCTCTATTAGACGTGCAGACTCTAAGTAATTTTCGAATATGTTCGGTATATCATCCGTTGCATAACTTATTTTATCTTCAATTGGATTATTTTTGATTCTCGTAGTCCAGATATCTTCTTCACTGTCTAATATTTCTGAAAATGAGCTACCATTTCTGAGTTCCTCGATTTTATTAATACAACGCTGAAAAGCCATTTCATGGTTGTGACCATAAATAACTGCGACACCAATTTCTTCTGTAGTTAGGTGACCAAGCTCTTTGATCAAAGTAAGAAGGAAAAGAAAAGGTCTTACTGTTACTTCTTCAGAGATTGCAACATTGTGACCTACGCTATATGCACTTGGATACTGCAGGCGGATTAACATTTTCTGGAGAATCAAAAGCGGCTCCGGATGACCTCCTACTAAGTCTCTTCCTGCTTTCGTCAGCTGCAGGTTTTTATCTTGATCTGTATACATCAGGCCCAGGCATTCAAGCTGAGATTTATAGGTACGATCTCCTCCGGGATTTTTGTGATAAGATCCGAAATCTCTTTTCAGATGTTTAGCTTCCAACATCTCCTTAACTCTATTATCCCATTCTCTGTCCTCAGAAGAGCTATTAAAAAGATTTAGCACCTTGATTAACCACCAAGGTGGTATAGATCGTTTATTCTTCGGAACCATCCACAATTTTCTTTGCATAAAATGCTTTGATTTTTTTTCTATACGAACTCAAATAAAATAGAGTAAAGAATGTAGAAAAGTGCCTTAATCTAAACAAATTACTAAAAACTACCATATCCCCTTTACCTACTCCTTGTCTTTTTAACATAAAATCCTTATCAACACGTAAACTTATTTTCATCAATGGAATGTAACTATGGCTAATTTAAAGTGGGTATTTGATCCAGGTCCCCCGTCTGGCGAGTCACAAGGTGGCGACTTAGCAAAAAAAGCTTTCAGCTTAAACTTAAATACATTTGTCAGAGAAGTATTACAGAATGCTAAGGATGCAAATAATAATAAACATGTAAAAGAAAAGACTGCCGAAGTTACATTTAAATTGATTGAGCTAACAGGTAGTAATGTCTCAGACTTCCTCGAAGCAATAAAATGGGATAAACTATCAAAACATCTTCTTGCCGGAGCTACTGGTGACTATACCTTTATGGAAGAAGAAATAGAACAGGTAGAAAGAGAGAATAAATTAAGATTATTGCTTATAGAAGATAACAATACAACGGGGTTGTATGGAGATGAACTACATGAAGACTCACCCTTTAAAGCTTTGATTAAGGATAAATTAAAAAGCTCAAAGGATGATGACTCCGCCGGTGGTAGTCATGGTCTGGGTAAGACTGTACTTTGGGGTTTTTCTGCTTTTTCGACTGTATTTTTTTACAGTGAAATTCATGAAGAGCTAAAAGATGATAAAGACAGAAAACGATTTATAGGAAGAACTGCTATTCCTTCTCATAAGTTTAAGAAAAAGCATCGAGGTTATTCAGGAAGCGGCTGGATTGGGAAAGAAACCCAAAGACCGGATGGTGAAGATACATATGCAGCCTCTCTGTTTGCTGAAAGTGCTGAAGAAATGTCTCAAAATTTATTTATGGAAAGAGAGGGTCTTAACAGCGGGACTTCTATATTAGTATTTGGATTCAGAGAACCTATCCGAGAAGAAAGCCGGTCATCAGACGAGATTCTTACTGATCTAAAGCAATCAGCTGCGGAGTGGTTTTGGGCTACCATGGTTAAAAATGAACCTGGTCTTATAGTAAACACACAATTGATCAAAAATGGTGAGATAATTGAATCTGAATCAGTTGACCCTAATCGATACAATGAATTAAGACCTTTCATAAAAGCATATAAAGATTTTCGAAATGGTAATATATCTGATGATTTTGAAACCGGAGATGAAACTGTACTTCGGAATATTAAGATGAATATTCCAGGCAGAAAGGACAACAAACATGATCCATTCACAGGACAAGTAAAACTACTTGTCAGACTTGCAGAAGAATCAACTTCTAAAACAAAAAAAGTTGCTCGTTTCAGGGGACAAGGCATGATTATTGACTATTTCAATGCAGGCGATTTAGCCCTGGATGCCCAAAATTATCATGCAGTACTTGCAACTGGAACAGCTGCGGGAAACACTACTGAAGATGAGTATTTAGACATGTTTCTCAGACTATCAGAGCCTCCTGAACATACAGAATGGACATCAACTGAAAAGTTGAGAAATAATTATAACACACCCTACCTCAAACCTTTAGAGGATCTGAAAGAAGAAATAAAGGATAAAATCCGGAAGTTAGTAACAAAAGAAAGTGAACCTGGAGCTGGTGTAACGCCCGAGTTACAAAAGAGATTCAGGTTAGGTACAAATAATGGTGGTTTCGTTGGAGAGTCAGATTTCTCAGTCGATATTGGTGCCGATATTCACAATTCAAGATGGGAGTTTAATTCAGTTGTTGAAACAAAATTTGATATTCAGAAGGATTGGAAAATTAAAATTTATCCCCGGATGTCTGAAGAAGATTCATCCTTTATGAAAGGGGACCTTTCTTTAATAAAAAACATTGAAGCTCATGCTGAAGGGACTCAACTTAACGATATTGTTTATAAAGACGGTTATGTACTGATTACCGTTCCAAAAAAAATTGAAAAAGTTTATATCAAGGGAATTACTAATCCTAAAAACTATCCGATTGATATGGATTTAAGTTCTTTTGAATTAAGAGTTGAAGGTGAAAAGTAATGGCAAAAAAACAGTTTTTACCTTATAAATACTCAAAAAGTCTTGATCTGAGTATCAATGATATTTTATTAAATGGTTCTCCAATACCTGAAATAGTTGACTATGAAAAAAATGTGATTGGACTTTTTGATGAAGACTTAGAAGGAGAAGTAAAAATCAAAGCCAGTACTGTAATTCCAGATAGTTTTGCGAAGTTGGTACCAGGTGACGAACGGGATCATCCCAATTGGGAGGTAGTGGCAAAGCTTGATTGCGTAAGTACAAAATACAGAGACGGATTTCATCTTGACAGAGGTTCTGATGAATTTAACTGGCACGGAGAAATTACATTTCATACTGATAACCTTGCTAATAAAGCAAAAGTAAAGCTATACTTAGTGAGAACCCATCCCTCAAATTCATCAAATGGTGAGGCAAAATATGCGTATACAAGGTTAGCAGAATCAAACTTATGGCATCTACAGCTTACTGAACCTAAAGCACCTTCTGGTCAATATCTCGATATAGAATGGCGTGCTTTTTCTGAACATGAAAAGCTCTATAAGCATAAGGATTCAGTATATTTTATTGATATATATAATTCTCCTCCGAAATTATTCCTGAATCTGGAAACTAATCAGCTTCAACAGCTATTAAGCAGTCCACATAAAAGTGGGTCACGTGCATATATGAGAGATCAAATAATAGACTCTATTGTTATAAATATTTGGACTGTCATGTTTATGAAAGCTGCAGAAAATTGTGAAAACGGAGAGGAGCCAAATATTGAATGGCAACAACTGATACTTAAAAGTATTTCACAAATGCTATACAATCAATTAAGTGCTGAAGATGCTTATCAAAAAATCCTTCAGGAAATTGATGAAAAACGGAATATAGCCAACTTTCTTCCTGAGATTACAGCAAATCTCCAGAGTTTTAATTTCGCAAAGGTAGATTTAAAAGGTAAGCTTGAAAAATTAATCGAAAGCCTATACGGATAATTATGAAGAGACTGAAAGCAGGGGCTAAAGAATATATAGATGACAAGTTCCTTTTAGGGGATTTCAGCAAAATTAAATTTATTACAAATCATTTAGAGCAGTCTGATATAAGTTTTGATATTGATAAACTGAAAAAAGAAATTTATTACGCTGAAAGAGAATGGGAGAAAAATGATCCCCAAATGGATGCTTATATCGCTCCTAAGTTACATAGTATTCTGGATATCTCACGAAGCCAAGCAACAGATTCCGGATTTTGGAAATACTTAACAATAGTCGAATTCCGTAAATTTGTGAGACACCGGTGGGCAAATGCTGATGGTAAGGTCAGTATTGACAGATACTGGGGTTCTAAGCGTAGAAACGCGTTATGCCGCCTCTGGTGGGCAGCAGAATTGACTGAAAGAGCCGGGAATTTTGATTTGACCATAAAATTATTGTCGGGATCAGGTCAGGATCAGTACGAATGGTTTTTGATGGGAAGTAAATTCAGCAACTATCCGGAAGTATTGGAACCTATCATAGAGACATTGATTGATGAAAAAAGGGATGTATATCGTAATGTTATTGAAAATTTCAACAGGCTATTAACTACAGTTTTATTAGAATCACTCGGAAAAGAGTCAATCAGAGAAATATTGATAACTTTAAAAAAAGCTTATAAGGAAGGGAAAAAACCTAATATTTCTTCTTTAGATATATTTGCAACTAAATCTAATACAGGCACATAATTCATGATTGACTCAACAACTTTAAAGGATTCCTTTTTGAAGCAGTGAAATGTAACCATCAGCCGTTAGGATAATATGATCTTCTACTGATATGCCAAGCATATTTCCCGAGTTCTTAATTCTATGGGTCAGGTTTTTATCAGCTTTAGAAACTTTAAGATTACCACTGGGATGATTATGAGCTAAAATAATAGATGTTGCATTAGCCAGTAGGGCTACTTGAAATACCGAAGCTGGATCTACAATGGTAGCTGTTCCTCCACCAGAGCTAATTTTACTCCAGCCTAATAGTCTTTTGGCATTATTTAGGAGCAGTACGACAAATTCCTCTTTTAACTGGATGCTGTCGGTATCCCATATTTCACGCAGTACCTGTTCTGCTTTTTCAGGGGAGGTGATTTCTGGAAATGATTTAATGGGTTGATCGTTTTTATATTTTAGTTTGACTTCTGCAAGTGACGGTGATTTTTCTATCTTTACATTCGTGTTCATAATTTATTCTCTTTCGTTTTTATGAAATAAAAAAGGGAGCACTGTGGCTCCCCTTTGATGACTAATTACTGATTTGATTATGTTTTTTACTATTGTTGCTGATCTTCATATTCCTCAAGATCAAAATCCGCTTGCTGGATACTGATGCAGTAAGTTTGTCCCTTGGCTTTAAACCAGACAAAACCGACATCGCCATCTACCCTGCAAATAGAGTTAAGATCAATATTTCGAAACAGCATTGCCTTCAGCAATGCGTTTATCAGTTGTATAAGCATGATTGGTGAATTTGTATTATGATTTTAAAATGGCTTCAGACTTGGATAGAGAAGTGGTAATGGTAGTACCCTTTGTTGCCGATGATATAGATGAGCTTCAGCTCCTTGGATACTTTGACGTTAACAACCTCTACCTCTTCCCATACCATAAAGCTGTCTACTGACTCAATTACTGTTACGGTAAAAGGACAATACAGGCGTATTAGTCCCTTTGTAGCAGAATGGACAAGAATTGAATTTGAGCTTGTATATTTGTTAATGTCATCGATTAGCTTTCTTCCCATGGCCACACTTAGTTGAGAAACCAGAAATCAGTATCCTCTTCCAAGGCGTTGACTATCTGAGAGGTAAATTGGTAGGCATTTACGCTCCTGTCCAGAAAGGTATCGATGTAGGAGGATTTGTTGGCTTCTGTGAAGAGATTGTACAGGTCCCACCCGTTAATGCTCCCATCAGAAGCTGGTCCAAAGTTCTCACTCCTATAATACTCTTTAGCTACAGTAGCTATCTGAGTGTCATTAAGTTTCAGCTCAGGCAACTGTTTTTTCTGCTTTGCTGGCAGATACTGGTAGAGTCGAGCCCTGCCTATTAACTGGCAAAATTGCTCTTCGCTGAGTTCAATATTCTGAAATTTTTCCAACTGATTAGTCAGATTAGAGTAGCTGAAACCTGTTACCAGATCGTATATCTTTCCCTCTAAATCACGTGGGTCGTCTACCTCAATATTTTCTGAAAAACCTTCTACCCATACACATAAATTGGTACACACCTTATTGACAAATCCGATAAACACTTTAAAATGTTCTGGTGCTCCTTTTCTGCGATTAAGATTGTCCAGATTATAGGCTTTTACTCCTCCTACTGTAAGAGAAAGTATATCTCCCTTAATCTCGTGGGTGATTGATGGGATCTGAGTGACAAAAGCCATTCTCTCGTAATACTTGGTTTTCTCATGGTCTTCTAGTTGATTAGCTGGTTTACCTTTAGCTTCAGGAATTCTACCCTTTACTGGATGCGAAACTCGGATTTGTGGCTTAGTAATTGTTTCCCCTTCAAATACATGATGTGCAATACCTACTGTCCTATCTATAAATTCAGCATGGGAAATAAGCGGCTCATTATCCTTCACAAAAACAGGGATGATATCCTGATTTTTAAGCATTTGTATATCTCTTACTTCGGTGTTTGCTTCAATAAATGGAGACTCCAGTTGGGATTCTTCTATAACACTATTCGAATTATTGTGGTGTTCTTGTGTTTCTGTGAAATTCATAGTTGTATATTTTTGGGTTAGAAATAAAAAAGGCAGCCCTGTTAAGAACTACCTGTGAATTCATTGTTTAATTGAGGTTCTTCTTACATAAGCTGAGTTATATAGTCTGGTTCAAGCCCGAAGTATTCCTCGCATATATGGTATGCAGAGTCAATATCTCCCCGCTGTAGATACCTGTCCATCTGATCCCTGGCTTCACGTATGAGATCATCAGCTTCTTTTTCGCTTAAGTTATCTCGTTGCAGTAGTATTTCTTTTATGTTTTTCATAATCTGAACATGTATTAAAAAAAGGCAGGACTATTCATCCTGCCTCTTCTGCTGTAATTACGATGTTTGCCATTGTCATCATGCAGGCAATTTCTCCTGTCCATTTTCAAAGACGTGCTCTTCTGTGGTAACGGGCTCAGGACTGTATTCCCAGCTGTGCTCTAATATTACTTTCTCACCTGTTTCTGGGATTTCATACTCATAAGGCTCGCAAGATACTCGCTGAATTTCACCTGGCATTGTACTACCAATTAACTGTTGGCAATAATCATCCTCAAAAGTAGAGGGTATTCTTGCTTTCCTTGCAGTAGCATAGTACTTGCCTGATTCCTGGGATTTCACCATCTCAACGTCACCTCTCAACACTAAAGCATTAAAAGGTTCGCCTTCTTCGTTTTTCATTTGTTCAAAATCAATTACAGTAACCATTGTCTTATATATTTTATTTAGCATTTAAGTTGGGGGGATACCTTTGATCCCTGAGACAGAGGGGGTGTGTTTATAGAGAAGATGCTTCCTCTTACAGATCAGATAAATTTTTTTTGACGGAGTTATACAGATTTTCTTTATAGAATTGTAAAAGCTCTTCCAACCTATATACTCCTACTGATGAGAAGGGTAAAAAAGATGCCTATAGAAGTATATTTTACAGTCTCATAAGTTCAAAATTAGTAGGACTATAAATAAGACCTGAGTAGAGATATGCAACTCCAAGACTGTTGAATAAGGTGGATAGGTAATATTCTCAGTACTAACAGAAAGGGTAGATATAAATAATTCAAGATCTGCTATTTCTTTTTTCTAAAAATCCCAATATCCCTCCCCTTCTTTCTTCTGCTATAAAGCCCTCAGCCCAAAATGGCAAAGTGTTATATAATAAAACAGCCTAATACAGGGATAAGCTACTTCAATATATATTTTAAAGCAGGCAAAATATTTTAATCATTCAGCGAAAGTTCATCATGGATAAAATTGATAGAAATTTTATATAAAAGCTCCTTTAAATCCTCCGCAAAAATAAAATCTATATCAGCATCATCGTTATTTAAACTATCATTTTCTTTTATATTTGATTCGGTAAATAAAACTATCTTTTGAATAATTCGTATGTTTTCATTTGACCAATATTTTTCTGACTTATTAATTTGTTGGATCACATTGCTTTTCACTTTTCCCTTGTAGTCCTTTACCTGAATGGCAATTCCCAATTGGACTTCCTTTGTTAGGCTTGGCAATTTTATTAAAATATCAGTTCCATGTTCTTTTTCTTTTTTTCCACCCTCTCTTGTAATCTCATAAAATGGAAATAATTCCTGAAGTCCCTCAACAAGTGCATATTCCCACTCTTCCCTTGCAAATTGCTGATTTAATTTGTCATAGATGTCATTCTCAAATTCATTTTTATCAAAATGATTATTAATAATGTCATTAATTGAATTGGATAATCTTTCATCATATCCAATACTTTTATTTAACTCCTCCTCCTTAGACTTAAGGATTTTTTCAACCTCTTGCTGATAATGGTTAATGTTCCAAAACCTAGATGGATTCTTTAGTGTTGATCGGATATTAGCATCTACATTCTCATTTTTTCTGACAAAACCCTTAATAAATTTTGCTGGAAATATATGCCCATATCCTCCAAACTCTTCAGTTCTTTCAAATCGATATCCTTCATCCCAATCCTCAGTAGCTTTTACAATAGCTACCTGATTCCATTCTGGTAACCGTGGAACTAATAAAATGTCTCCCTTTTTCACTTTAAGCATGGACATATTTCTTTTGGCTCCCTCATCCATCTTCAGGTTTCTTAAATCCTGTTTCTCATCCCATCCCCATCCTTGTCTCAGACGATTATGATTTACCAACTCATTTTTAAAAAACTCTCGTTCATTAGTATCTATTCTATAGCACCAATAGTTTGAATTACCCATAGCCTCTCCTTTTTTACGAATCTGATTCTGATTAAGATCCTTTTATTATAAACCAACAGTTTTAATCTCCATCTATCGTAGCATCTAATTATACTCAATTGTGTTATATAATAGTAATGTAGGTAAACACTCATTTTAATTTTGAGGGGTAAATAAGGGGGCTTACAGGCATGTCCATATATTCACGGGTAGTTTTTTTGCAATTTTAAAAATTACTATGTAATTTTTAATCGATATAAAATAGCCACCCACGCATAGATATAGAGGGTCAGATATACTTTAGTTGAGCTCACCAGATATATAAACAACTAAAGTGCAAAAATTGCACGGGGGCAATATTTTTTGCCTTTCTTTTTTTCATATTCATACAATTAATATCACTATGAATTATGATTATTACTTACAACAGGATACTGATGGTGATTTCATCAAGTACAGAAGTCCTTTTGCTGTAAATTTTTACCGATTAGAAGCCTATCGAGATTGGTGTTTAGAAAAGATTATCCTTTTTGAAGCCTATCTCCATCTCTATAGAAATTTGGGAAATGACTTCTATTATCAAAAATCCAGACTTTATAAGCTTACGAAGCTAAAAAGACATACAGTTGATAAATATACTCAACAACTAAAGGAAGCAGGATATATCACAGTAAATAGAAGAGGTGACGAATATAATTTTAAGAATTACTACCATATAAATTTTGACGAAATTATAGATGATCTTTATGAAATTTATGATCTAGAACAAATGGATGTCGCTGGTCAACTTGATAATTTAAAAGATCTCTATGAAATTCTTTTCCAATACGAGAAAAATCGATTCGAATTAGAAAAAGCTCAAAATATAAAAAAGGATGTTTTGACTAGATATAAAATAACTGGAGATGATGTTGAGGACCAGTTGGGAGGATTTGATAACTTTACAATGATATAAAATCGCTGTTAAAACCAACCTATAAAGTTAGTTATAAATTGAAGAGGACTACCTTTATTAGTAGAATTTAACAGTCTAAGACAAGATAGAATAACCCTGGATAGAAATTTTAAAAGGTAAACAAGCTATATATACCGCTTGAAAATATAGATTTAAACAAATGTGATATAATGGGATGGTTGCATTCTGCTTCAAATCTCCATTCCAACTAAGGCAAACAGACAGCTATTTATTTAAGTTTAAGAAGCAAAGTTACATTTTTAATAATGGCAAACTCACATTCTGGTCGGGTTACTATTGATGGTATAATGACACCTGACCAATTTGAACACTTTAAGCGTGAAATACTACAAAAGATAGATGATATAGCAGATAAAATTGATAATGATGAAGATGAGTTCTTGACCACAGAAGGAGCTTGTGAATATTTAAAAATTGGAAAGACAAAGTTATATAACCTCGTAACCGAAGGGATAATAAAAAAATATCGTATCACAGGCACCGTTTTATACCGTAAAGATGAATTGAGAAAAGCTGTGTTAGATGATTCTATTTGATAGATAAAACTAAATATAGAAATAAAAAGGACGAGTGTTTTATAGCACTCGTCCTTTTTTTATATGCACTTTATATTTCTACTTTTTCCATTTCTGATAAAGCTTTCTGTTGGGTAACCTTAGAATAAATTTGAGTTGTTCTTAACTGAGAATGTCCCAGCATATTTCCAACTGTTTCTAAGGAAACACCTTGCTCCAGGGTTATAGTAGTAGCAAATGTATGTCTGGCTACATGAGTAGTTAGATGCTTTTCTATACCACAAATATCCGCTAATTCCTTCAAATATGCATTATAGTTTTGATTTGAAGGAACTTCGAATAATAATTCTTTAGCAGTTTTTTCCTCGTAGTTATGTTTTTTAAGTATATCAAGTGGGGTAGGTAACAAGGGAATATAGGACTTGTTACCTGTTTTTTGTCTTTTAATTATAAGCAGCTTATTTCCTTCTGTATCATAAATATCTCTTTTCTTAGTTTTTGAGATATCAGAAAAACTAAGCCCAGTATAACAGCTAAATAAAAAGTAATCACGGATTCTATCTAATCTATCTATTGTAATCTCTTTCTCTTTTAATTTATTCACTTCTTCCAGAGATAAGCAGGTTCTATCTGTTTCCTTATATGTTAAATCAAGCTCTATAAAGGGATCTTTATTTATCCACCCTCGTTTAAGAGCTTTATTTAATACAACCTTAGTATTCTTAACATATCGCACTACTGTATTATGTTTAAATCCCAGCTCATTTCTAAGATATTTGAAGTAATCATTAATTAAATCAATGGTTAGGTTATCAAATTTAATATCCTTACTTCCTGTGTATCTTTTAAGAAAATTTTGGAAGTGATTTCGAGTAGTACGATATTTTTTATAGGTTCCTTCGCTTCTATTTTTATCCTTTTGTATTTCATCAAGTAATTTGTCCCATTCTTGAAGATAGAAATGTCTCTTTTGAACTTTACCCTGAAATTCACGTTTTATCTTTTCTAAAGGAGGGCGTTCTTCATCTATATATTTACGTTCTAATCTATTAACCTTACTTAGGGCATCTTCTATGCGGTTATTTACAGAATTATTTCTCCCAGTGGCTCTCTGCGAATCTCTATCCCAGTTATCGACCTCTACCTTTACCTTAAGAGAGATCTCAACTCTATTGCCATCATGCGTGAGCCTAAGATACACTGGGACTTTATTATTCTTATCGATTTTATCTTTTCTGATATAAATATAGGTTTTCAGTTTGTACATAATATTCACCATTTAGGTTTTGTGTTTTTATTTGATACCAAATTTCGAAATCGAAATTGGTAACCTAAATGGTCACCAGTTATGTGAAGAAAGGTGAACACATATGAAGGGGGAAAAATAAAAAATCCCTCCATACAGCTAGTATGAAGGGATTTGAATAAATACGAAATAATAAAAGTGGAGGTGCGGGGAATCGAACCCCGGTCCGAGATGGTATATCGTTCAAGCATCTACATGCTTAGTTACCGAATTTAGTTTCGCCTGTGGCAACGCTCGGTAACACACAACCACAGACTATTCCGCAGGAAGTTTACACAGCACCTGACGGAAGACAGGGTGCTATGCTATCCTGTCATAATCGGCGCTCTCAGCGGCACTGACAGGCAAGAAACCGTGAGAACGGCTAAGCTGCGTTACGCAGCCAAGCTATAAGAATAGTTGTTGTCAACTACATTTAATGCATGATGATTTTTTACGAGATTCATCGCTCGAACTCGGCATGCAGCCTGCGATGCTACTCATCCCGTCGAATCCACTACACCCCCAAAATGTCAAAGAACGTTCCTGCTCCTGTTTCTTCTCTTCTTTAATGCGCTCTAATATAACAAATTATTAACGGCTTATCATTCCACTTTATTTTGTTTTTTCGGATAGCAGAGGGCAGTGTGCGGATATCAGATGGCGGAAGGCAGATTCCAGATATCGGATAAGGAGAATTTAATTTTTTTGTAAGGAATTACGAATTAAAGGGTCTTACTAAGGACAAGATTAATTTAATTCGTAAATAATGAGTTATAAGAATCTGGATATTTGGCAGCGATCGAGGGCATTAGTTATTGATATTCACAAAATGAGTTTGACCCTGCCAAAATTTGAGCTGTATGAAACGGGATCACAAATTCGGAGATCTATGAAAGCAGTAAAAGCTAACATAGTAGAAGGATACGGACGACGTCGCTATAAAAACGATTTTATCCGGTTTATAATTTATGCTCTGGCATCTACAGATGAGACTATTGATCATCTGGAAACACTGTATGAGACCGGTTCACTCAAAGATGAAAAACTGTACGAGGAACTTCATTCAAAACTTATCAGTCTCGCTAAGATGATTAATAATTTTCTACAATCGGTACAATCAGGACATCTTAGCAAAAAATAACGGCCACTGCTATCCGCCATCCAGTATCCGCTAACCGAAATCTGCCTTCCGCCCTCTGCTACCCGAAATCTGACCCCTAAATCACGATATCCTTGGCCGGGGCACGAAGATTGTAGTTCGAGCTCATTACCTGTCCATAAGCGCCGGTATTGGCTACCAGCACCACATCCCCCTCCTCGGAATGCGGGAATAAGCGGTCAATCCCCAGCTTATCCCCCGACTCACAAATAGGTCCCACTATATTTACGGACTGGCTGTTCGGCTCATTCAGCCTGGTCAGGTTCACGATGGTATGGCGGGCTCCATACAGCGCCGGACGAATAAAGGAGTTCATGCCGGTATCTACGCCCACATACTTTACCTTCCCTTTCCCTTTTAACTGGGTCACGCTGGCAAGCAGTACGCCGGCTACCGCTACCAGGAAACGTCCCGGTTCCACCCACAACTCGTACTCCGGATGGGCTTCTTTAAACTTTTGCAGAGAGTTGCTTACTTCCTGAATATCCAGATGGGCTTGCGTTTCGTTTTCACGGATACCAAATCCACCGCCCAGATCCAGGATTTCAACGCCGCCCAGCTCTTTGGCTACTTCATGCAGTATCACGGCCGTTCGCTTCCAGGAAAAGGGATCTTTTATTCCGCTGCCTATATGGGCGTGTAGTCCCTTGATTGACAGATCCAGCTCGTCCACCAGTTCGGCTACCTCTTTAATTTCGAAGCGGGGAATGCCAAACTTGGAGTGCTTTCCTCCTGTTTTTACATGCTTATGATGACCATGGCCATGGCCCGGATCAATGCGCAGAAACAATTCCTGTCCTTTAAATAATTCAGGCCACTGCTGCAGGGGATAAATATTATCCAGCGTGAGGTTCACATCCAGCTCCAGCGCCTCGGCGTATTCCGTTCGGGGTGCAAAGTTTGGCGTGAATAAAATATCTTTGCGATCAATATCAGGAAACAGTTCAATTACGTGGTTTACTTCTCCAATGGAAACGCATTCAAAACCGAATCCCAACTCCCGAAAAGTTTTCAGAACATCAGGATTTGCATTGGCCTTAATCGCATAAAGGGATCGGTCCACCGGCTCAATACCTTTAACAAGATTTCCGTATGTGCGCAACGTATCGGTATCATAGACGTAGCAGGGACCCGACTCTTCCACGATATCAATTAGCTGCTGCTGTTTTTCTCTCCACCAGAGAGATACGTCACGGCCTTCTTTTTTCTTATCCTCCATCAATTCCGGCCATGTGAGTCCGAAGGAGGCCTGGTTTCCCGATTGTGTAATCACATGGTCGTGTAGCTGGCGGACCAGCCGATCAGCCTGTTCACTCTCAACCACAAAAGTAAAGTTCAAATCGTTGGCAGCCTGACTTACCAGGTAGACTTTGTGTTCTTCAAATACTTCAAAAGCTCCACCCAGCTGATGCAAAATCGTTCGTATCCGGCGTCCTAACAGGCTCACCGCAGAAACGGATTCTATAACCTTAACCCTGCAATACGCGCCAAGGTCTTCTACAAAAGAAGAGCGGATATCGTGAAAGTGCGTATTAAGTCCCGGATCCAGGGAAACGGTCACATTCGACTCCGAGGTAGAAACCAAGTCAATTGAAAGCCCGTACTGCCTGAACACCTCAAAAGCCTCGGCTAAAAAACCAACCTGCTGCCACATGCCCAGTGAATCCATACTGATCAGGATGACGTTATTCCGGACCGCAATGGTTTTTACCAGGGCTTCATCATCTGCGCCCTCTTCAGAGATAACCGTACCAGACAATTCCGGGCGTTGCGTACAGCGTACATGGATGGGAATTTTATGCTTGCGGGCCGGCATAATGCTGCGCGGATGCAATACCTCAGCCCCGTTGGTCGCAATTTCCTGCGCTTCTTCGTAACTCAGATGATTCAATAACCGGGCCGAGGGCACATTCTGGGGATTCGCCGAAAAAAGTCCCGGCACATCGGTCCATATCTCCAACCGCTCTGCACCTATCTTCGCCGCAAAATAAGCTGCTGATACATCTGATCCACCCCGTCCCAGTACTACGGTCTTATCTTCTGCATCACTTCCGATGAATCCCTGCGTAACAACCAAATCTCCTGCTTTGTGAAGCTTTTGTTCCAACGGCTCATCAAAATCGGTGTTACTGATAGCTGAGAGTATCAGCGAGCGTTCATTCGCATCTTTGGGAGCGATTGTTTTAATACAGCTTCGTGCGTCAATCCACTCTGCACCGCCAAGCTCACGATTCAGGTAAGCGGCACCCAGCTTCGTTGCCATCAGCTCACCCATGGCCAACAGGCGGGCCTGTACCCTGTAGCTGGCTTCTCCTATAAGTTCCATCCCCTTAACAATATGCTCAAGCTCACTAAAGTCATCAGCCAGAAGTTCCTCTGTTGGTACATCCAGTGCCTCACCCAGTTCAAGATGGCGTTCTTTAACTCTTTGAACCAGATCACCGGTGTTATTCTTCGGTGCATGAGCAATAATTTCTTCCAGGCAATCAGAAATGCCACTTAGTGCCGAATGAACGAGACAGACAGAAAATCCCTCGGATTTCCGCTGTTCCACTACCCGTGCAATATTTTTCCAGTTTTCAGCGGACGCAACACTGGTTCCGCCAAATTTTAACACAATCCACTTAGAATCTCCGCTACCCATAAGAAATCTAATTAATTCAAACGCATTCTCATTACTAATTATTGAACGCCAAAGATAACAATCTATTCATTCGTTTTTTTAAAAAAATCCATTAGTTTTAAGGCCGTTATAAATATCAAAACGTACTGCGACAGAGAGCATGAGATTTTCCCTGATACTATTCTTTACGATTGCCATTCCGACCCTTTGTTTCGCTCAGCAAACGGCATCGCTCAATGGATATATTAGCGATGCCCAAACAGGCGAAACGCTTATTTCAGCCAATATTGCACTGGATAATGGAGCGCGGGGTACCTCTTCTAATACTTCGGGCTATTACAATCTAACCGATATAGAGCCGGGCGAATATACCGTTATTGTTACTTATATTGGTTATCAGCGATACGAACGGACCATTACCCTTGAAGAAGGCGAAAGCCTGCGGCTTGATGTGGAGCTCAATCCGGAGGGGTATCAGCTGGAAGAGGTAGTTGTGGAGTCTGAGCGTGAAGAGGAAGAGCAACGCAATATCGGAGCGGCACAAATAGAGACGGAACTCATAAAGGATCTCCCCTCTGTTTTCCAGGCGGATGTCTTTCGTTCGCTTCAGCTTTTGCCCGGGATCAAAGCCGCATCTGATTTTTCAAGCGGACTTTATATTCGCGGGGGCAGTCCCGATCAAACACTCATTCTCCTGGATGAAACCACCGTATACAATCCCTCCCATTTTTTCGGTTTTTTCTCCACTTTTAATCCCGATGCCGTCAAAGATGTTCGCCTCTATAAGGGCGCCTACCCGGCCAAGTACGGGGGACGGCTCGGATCGGTACTTACTATTTACAATAAAGACGGAAATCGCAATGAATTTGAGGGGGCTGCTACTATCGGACTTCTCTCTTCGCGGCTTGCTTTAGAGGGTCCCCTGGAAAAAGGCTCCTGGATGCTGGCTGTGCGCCGATCAACGCTCGAACCCCTGCTAGGTATCCTGCGCCAATCGACGGATAACATACCCGACAGCTTCTATTTTTTTGATATTAACGGAAAACTCAACTACGACTTAAATCCCGATAATAAATTTTCCCTTGCTTTCTATTCCGGCTTAGACGATCTGAAATTTTCTTTTGCCGAGGATGCCGTTATCAACCTTAACTACGGCAATCAAACGCTGAGCTCTACCTGGACACATATCTTTTCTGACGATCTGTTTGGTCATTTTACCCTGACCGGATCCCGGTATTTTAACTATCCCTCTTTTAATATCGCCTCCACTCCTTTTGAGCAGTCAAACAACATCTATGATTTTTCTGTCAAAGGTGATTTTGACTATTATCCCAGCCGAAATCATCATATATCCGCAGGCTTTTGGACCGGTAATATGACCCTTAAGCTTCGGGATGTTTTTGACAATGAACCTACCTTTAATTCCCGGACTCAATCGCAATATGGCTCACTGTATATACAGGACAACTGGACTATTTCCGACCATTGGGAAGCGACCCCGGGCATACGCCTCAATGGCTTCAGCGAGGGCGATTACTTGCGGTTGGAACCGCGTGTATCCATCGAATATAGTCCGTCTGATCGTCTCCGGCTGCAAGCAGCCTATGGACGATACAATCAATATTTAACGCTTATTTCGAATGAAGCTTTTAGCGGATTCGATGTATGGCTGACTGCAGATGAAGGAGTCCCCCCGGCCTATGGAGATCAATATGTGGTCGGGGCCAAAACCCTGCCATTTGAAAATTATGGACTTGACCTGGAGCTTTACTATCGCACGATGAGGGATCTCTTCGAACCTGATCCCTTTTTGCCCGACCGGGCCGGGCTTCCCTATGAAGAAACTTTTCGTTTTGGTGAAGGGTATGCATACGGAGCTGAACTGTTTTTTGAACGTAAATCAGGTCGGTTAACCGGTTTCCTGGGTTATACTTTTGGCGTAAGCAGGCGCAAGTTTCCGGGTTTTAATGAACCGCCAACCGGCGATTCGGAAGCCCGTTTCTATCCTCCGAAATATGACCGTACGCACGACCTTAATCTGGTGTTGGAATATCGAATCAACAACCGATGGTCGACTAATGCGGTCTTTAATTATGCTACCGGTCAGGCCTATACCAAGCCCCTCGGACGTACTGCCGCTTTCAACTATCCTACATCAAATATTGCTCTGGATCAGTTGGTTGTAGGGCGGGTTAATGCTTCTCGCTTGCCCGCCTACCACCGGTTTGATATTAGCTTTAGCCGGCAGGGAACTTTTTTTGGACTGGGAGAAGCACAGTGGCAATTCCAGCTTATTAATCTGTATTCGCGGCGTAATGTTTGGTTTTATAATTACGATCTCGATGAAAATCCCGCCGAGCGGGAAGCCGTACAATTACTTCCAATTCTACCGACGATATCTTATACCTTAAATTTCTGATATGAAACGTTACATTAATCTTCTATTTGTACTTCTACTATTCTGCAGCGGATGCGAACTGTATACCCAGGATGAGTATGAAGAATATATTGTTGTTGAATCGTATCTTGTTGCCAATGGAACTCTTCCCAATGTTTTACTGTCGCATACTACTCCCATAGAAGAAGAATATAGCTTTCAGGATACCGCCATTGAAGGAGCTGAAGTACAGGTGAGGCGCCTGAATGCCGACAGCAGTATTATAGAGACCTTTGAATATAAACAAGTCAATCCGGGAATTTATGAACCGGTTCTCAGCCATACCGTACTGGACCAACAGCTCTATGAGCTATACATCCAAACAAATAGTGGAGAAACTGTAAAAGCGCAGACCTATGTACCCGGCAACTTTGAAACCGTTAACAGAGATCAAATTAAAGATGGTTATGTGTATCAGTCCGAGGAGCAGGTTCAGTTAAAGGTAACTCCCAGTGAATATCCCGGCAGGCAAACATTTTACTTCTTCACCGTTAATGTTTCTGCCGATGCCGATCTGAGATTAACTCCTTTTTATGCAGACTTGGTGGAAAACCAGGATGCTGATACGGCTAACTTTTACATAAACTCCTCGAATATTGTTAACGAAGGAAACTACAATCAAAATCAAGATGGCACCATTAGCCTGAACCTGCCCTGGATTTCCATCGCTTTTTATGGTAGAAATACTATTATCGCCAATGCCATTGACGATAATATGTACGATTTCTTGCGTTCCCAGAGCGTTCAAACTGGTGGGTCTACACTCTCTCCCGGAGAGATACAAAATATAGATTATAATGTTGAAGGTGGAATAGGTATTTTCGGAAGTATGGCAAGCGATACCGTTTTGGTAAACATCCTTGAGCCTCAACAATAAAAATCCGCGTTATCTTTTCAGACCAAAATTTTTCTTTCTAATTTAATGACACCATCCTTTGGTCTTAGCTTTTTTTTCGAGATATTTATGCTGCAAAACAGAATCAACCCATTATCATGATTATTCCTATTGCAAGCGACCATGCCGGTTATAAGGCCAAAGAAAAAGTAAAAAAAATGCTGGAAGAACTCGGGCATATGCCGGTTGACTTTGGCACTCATTCCGAAGAATCGGTAGATTATCCTGATTATGCCATACAGGTTACCGAAAAAGTAGATAAAGGAGAGCATGAAAAAGGTATTCTCGTTTGTGGCAGCGGTCAGGGTATGTGTATGACGGCCAATAAATATGGCAATGTTCGCGCCGCTCTTGCCTACGACCAGGATTCTGCCCGCCTGACCCGACAGCACAACAATTCCAATATCCTCTGCTTGCCCGGCCGGCAATTAACGGACGACCAGCTTCAACAAATTGTGGCAACATGGCTGGAAACTGAATTCGATGGAGGCCGGCACGAACGGCGGGTCAACAAAATTAAAGATCTAACCAAGAACAATTAATATTCATGAAACCTCTCGCTCAAGAAGATCCAACTATTTATAACCTCCTGAATGAGGAAAAAGAGCGGCAAAATAATAATTTGGAACTAATTGCTTCTGAAAATTTTGCCTCTCGTGCTGTTATTGAAGCAATGGGTTCTACCCTTACAAATAAATATGCTGAAGGGTTACCCGGCAAGCGCTATTACGGGGGTTGCGAAGTGGTTGACAAGGTGGAAGAGAAAGCGAGAGAAAGAGCGAAGAAATTGTTCGATGCGGAATGGGTTAATGTTCAGCCGCATTCAGGGGCACAAGCCAATGCAGCCGTATATCTCGCATTTATGGAGCCCGGAGATACCCTGCTGGGGCTGGATCTTTCTCACGGCGGACACCTGACCCACGGATCCCCGGTCAACTTTTCTGGCCTTATTTATAACTCAGAATTCTATGGTGTGGATAAGGAGTCCGGGCGTATTGATCTGGATGAAGTTCGAAAAAAAGCGAAAGAAATCCAGCCCAAGCTTATTTCTATCGGTGCTTCTGCCTATCCCCGGGACCTTGACTATAAGGCCTTTCGTGAAATTGCAGATGAAGTAGGGGCATATCTATGGATGGATATGGCACACACTGCCGGCCTCATAGCAGCAGGACTTTTAAATAATCCCCTGCCACACTGCCACGTAGTGACAACTACTACGCATAAAACACTGCGGGGGCCGCGGGGTGGCATGATATTAATTGGTGAAGACGGTGAAAATACACTCGGGGTTACCGCCCGCAAATCCGGGCGGACCAAAAACTGGAGCGAAGTTCTTGATTCCAGTGTATTCCCGGGAACGCAGGGTGGACCGCTGATGCACGTTATTGCCTCCAAGGCCGTTTCCTTTAAAGAGGCATTACAAGATGACTTCGTTGACTATCAGAAACAAGTGAAGGCAAATGCCCATACACTTGGGGAAACCTTCAAAAAAATGGATTATAACCTTGTTAGCAACGGAACCGATAATCACCTGATTCTCATAGACCTGCGTAATAAAGGATTAACAGGGAAAATTGCAGAGCAGGCGCTTGAAAAGGCAAATATTACCCTTAACAAAAATATGGTGCCCTTTGATACTGAAAGTCCGTTTGTTACCTCCGGAATACGGATTGGCTCTCCAGCCATGACCAGCCGGGGTTTTGGAGAAGAGGAGTTCAAAAAGGTAGCCCAGCTTATTGATCAGGTACTGCAAAGCCCTGATGATGGAAAAATCATTAATCAAACGCGTAATGAAGTTGCCGAACTCTGTGAACAGTACCCACTTTATGATTTCGTTACAGCTTAACCATATTAATAGCTATTTTTGGGACGTTTCATTGGTATCCTGCTCTTCATTCGTTTCCACATCTTTCTTGGAAACCTTTTTGAACTCAGTAATACCCTGACCAATACCGCGGGCCAGTTCAGGTATCTTTTTTGCGCCAAAGAATAAGATAATAACCGCAACAATCAGTATTATTTCAGTTGCTCCAAATGTCATAACAATTCAATTTCAACTATTTATGAATGGCTTTTTGTTCTACCTTCAGGATAAGAAAACAAAAGCACTTTAAATAATTTTAGTCAATGAAAGTTTTAACGCTTAGTTTGTCCCCGGGCAACCTACTTTTAAAACATTAAATCCGAGCATTAATATTGTACTTTAGTGGAAAAAAGAGAAACAATGACTAAAAACCTGCCTGAAGCAAAGGCTCCCAAAGACAGAACAGCCGATATGGCTTTTTTAGATCATCTCGAGGAGCTTAGGTGGCGAATCATCAAAGGATTGGGCGGCATTGGAATAGGAATAGTAATTGCCTTTATTTTCGGTGATTTCTTTATTGATACGGTCATACTGGGTCCTACCAACGCAGACTTCCTCGTCTATAGACTTTTAGGTATAGAAGCAATCGATCTGACCCTCCAAAGTCGTAAACTACCCGGACAGTTTTTTACCTATTGGGGATCACTTATTGTTGTTGGAGGTATTATAGGATCCCCAATTTTCTTCTATCAGCTTTGGGCTTTTATCGAACCTGCACTGGAACGCACAGAAAAATGGAAAACCCGTGGTAATACTGCTTTTATCACGTTTTTCTTTCTGCTGGGCGTAGCATTTGGCTATTTTGTACTGGTGCCATTTGCCCTACAGTTTTTCTCTCAGTTCCAAATTTCAACGGCCATTCACAATGACTTTGACATAAACGAATATTTTAGTTCGGTCACCATGTGGGTGCTTTCCTGCGGTATTATTTTCCAGCTGCCGGTACTCAGTTATTTTCTTTCAAAATTTGGTCTTCTTACCCCCGAATTCTTGCGTAAATATCGCCGCCATGCCATCATCTTCTGTTTTATATTGTCGGCTTTTCTCACGCCACCGGATCCGGTTTCCCAAATACTAATTGCGATTCCTCTTATACTGCTCTTCCAACTTGCCGTATGGATGAGTAAAATTGCAGTTCGCAAACGAAAGAAAGAACTTGATAAAGCATTTGGAGATGCTTAAAAATATTCAGGCTTTGCAGCCCGTTTTAAATACGTTACCTTTAGCAGCTGTATTGACCTAATTCATATTTACAGTTCTGTCCGGCAAAACTGCCAACTAAACAAGGAACTAAATATTTAGAGAAACTTCTGATAATGTCATCTAAAAGATCTGCTTTAACATTTTTACTGCCTATTCTGCTCGTTGCATTTATCATTCAATCTTGTGGCGATAATTCTACTAATTTCAGGGAAATTGAATACACCCCTCCCGAACCCTATGATATTAACAATGCCGTAAGCGACTCTACCACGGAAGATGGGCTTACTATTTATGTTATAGAAGAAGGATATGGGAAATCTGGTGTCGTTTCACGAGACCAATTACGCGTACGCTATACCGGTAGAACAGAAGATGGAGAGGTATTTGAGAGCACATATCGCAATGGCAATTCCACACCCGGCATTTTACGGAACCTTACTCCAAATCCCATGACTTCCCCACAAGGTCGACGCATTAATCCACTTGTGGATGGTTTCCGGCGAGGATTATTGGGGATGGTAGAAGGAGAAAAAAGAAAGCTGATTATTCCCCCGGAGCTGGGATACGGAACGGTGGATGAAGAGCCTGCAGAAGGAAGTCTCGAAAATAAAACCCTGTATTTTGATGTTGAGCTTGTAGAAATTCTCAATTGATCATCTGTTACAGGCTTATATCCATTTTTAACTGCACACCTGGTTAAATATAAGTTCGAGGAATACGCAGGTCGATACTGGTCAGTATTTCATAGGGTATAGTTTCCAACTTTTGAGCCCAATCATAAGCATTATTTCCGGCATGCAGCAGCTTTACTGCTGTACCTACCTCAAACTTACTTTGTTCTAAGAACACCATAGTGTAATTCATGGTTACCGTTCCCACAACCGGGTAATCTTCATTTCCGATAAGAACGCGAAGCTTACCACCAAGATTCCTTTTCAGACCATCTTCGTACCCTACCGGAAGAATCCCAATATATCCGTCACTGGGGGCCTGCCAGTCGGCCCCGTAACTTATGGCCTCCCCTTTTTTTACTTCTTTAACCTGCGTAAGAAAGGTATCCCACCTTAGTACCGGTTGTAATCCATCGATGGCAATATCTCCCGGAGCATAACCATACAGACCAATGCCCAAGCGCACCATGTTAAACTGTTCGGTATCATAAAAGGCCGTTCCCCCGGTGTTAGCTATATGGGTAGCCAGCTGATCCGGAAAGTGAGACCGGATTGTGTTAAACTTCCGGTGTTGCTCCCTTACTCGCGCCGAGCCCGGTTCATGTGCCGTTGCAAAGTGCGAATAGATCCCCGTACAAAAAAGCTCCTTCCTCTTTTTCACTAATCCAGCTACTTTTTCGGCTTGTTCAGCGCGGAATCCCAGACGCCCCATTCCCGTATCAAAATTCAAATGATAAGAAGTACCGTCAGGTACCCAGTCGAAATGTTCTGTTGCACTAAAGGTTGCTGTCAAATTATGCACTCGGTATTGCCTCACCATCGATTTTTGTGGTACCTCAAATACAAGTATGGGTATAGTAATACCGGCTTCCCGAAGCTCAATTCCCTCTTGAATAGCATTTACGGCAAAAGCACCTACTTTGGGTTCCAATGCTTCAGCAACCTTAATGGCTCCATGTCCATATGCATTAGACTTTACTACCGCCATAATGCGGGTATCTTTGTCAACAAACTCACTCAAACACCGGAAGTTATTATCAAGCGAAGACAGGTCAACGGTAACGGATGCATTACTCTTTTCAATCATATAATAAAAACTAAAATTTAAGCCACGATTTCTTTTTCAAATCCTTTAACACAATTTGGGCTGCATTATATCCCGCTGCCCCAAAAACTCCTCCTCCGGGATGACAGGAAGCAGACGACAAATACAGATTCTCTATGGGTGTTCGGTATTTGCTCATCTCCGGAATAGGCCGAAACATGAACATCTGGTCAAAACTCATTTCCACGTGCATCACATTGCCCTTTGGCATGGCGTGTTTTCGCTCAATATCAAGCGGCGACTGAATGTACCAATCAATCAGCTCACCCTTCATATTAGGTGCGTATCTGCAGACTACCTCGTATATTTTTTCCGCCTCCCGCTCCCGGATATCATCCCAATGCAGGTCATCACGCAATTCATAGGGATGCCATTGCGCCCAGGCATAAAGCGTGTGCCCCCCATCCGGGGCCACTTCGGGATCGATATTGGAAAAAGTCATTGCCAGCACGGCGGGATTTTCCGGCGGTTTCTTCTGCAGGTAATCCCCGATAGCATCGTTCATATAACCGACCGATGGGGCCAACAGCTGCATCCCATTATGGATATGCGGATCACCGGGACAGGCTTCGTAGCGCGGCAGCTCCTCCACCGCACAACGAATCACCATTCCAAAACCATTCCCCACATTAATATTTTCAACTTTTGTATAGGTACCCGGAGACAAATACTCCCTGCCCACCAGCTTCATCATCGTTGTCTGCACATGAGCATTGGAGATGACGATATCAGCCCGGTACTCGTTTTCTTCCGTACGAACACCTATGGCCTTCCCTTCATCAATTAAAACCTGTTGAACCGGTTCTCCAGTTAATACTTTGCCCCCGTGATCCTCCAGAAAAGCTACCATTGCCTGTGTAAGCATACCGCTGCCCCCGCGCGGATGCTTGGCTCCACTCTGATGCAGCATCGACTGCCAGCCCGCAAAATCGCCTGTAGCAGGATGATCGGGCGTAGGCCCTGATTGTGCCGCAAACCAGGTCATTGCTGCTTTTAAATAGCGGTTTTCAAAGGCATCATCCACCACCTTTCCGTAACTGCTGAAGATCTTTTGTAATCCTTCTGTCTGTTTACCTTTTTCAAACATCGAGCCGTCGCGCCACTGCCCTTTTATTAATTCCGTGGCAATATTTTTTCCGCTGGGAGGCACCATAAAAGCCTTCAGTACCCCTTCATTGACTCGACCCCAGAACTCTACAAAATCCCGGTAGTTTTCTACATCCTCCGGGCAAACACGAGCTATGGAATCCAGCGTACGATCCAGATCCTTAAAAAAATGGATAACCCCTTCTCCTTCCGGCAAAGGATACGACATGATCGGATCCATCTCTATATAATCTAATCCATATTCCTCCAGACTCAACTCCTCAATAATACCAGTTTGATGAATCATAATATGAACCGACGACCCCACATCCATACGAAATCCATTCGGAAAACGATCAGAGCGAAACATGGTTTCGGTAGCTACCGCACCTCCGGCCATATCCCGGCGCTCAAGAACCGTTACCTTATATCCCTCCTTTGCCAGGTAGCAGGCCGTTACCAATCCATTGTGTCCTGAACCCACTATGAGCACATTTTGTTTATTCATTGTAAATCATCTATTCGTTTAATAACATTCGTATATATTTTTCGTATCCTTGATAGGTAACAATTCGTTTTAAAAATTAATTTAAAATTGCTGATTTAATATAAAGGACTATGAACTTTTTCAAGACGATTATCGCCACCATGATCGGCCTTTTCCTGGCTATGGGGTTATTTACTATTATTCTATTTATTACGGTATCCAGCAGTTCACAGGAACCGGAACCTTATGTACAGGATAATACTATTTTAAAAATTGATCTTCGGGGTGCCCTACCACAGCGTACAACCACCAGCCCCCTGGATGAATTGATGGGCAGTAATAATAATAAAGCCTCACTGGAGACATTAAAAGAAAATCTGAAAAAAGCCCAAAGTCACGATAATATAAAAGGTATTCTTCTTCAAATAGATTATGTATCGGAGTCATGGGCTAATCTTGAGGAAGCTCATCGCCTTATCAGTACATTTCGGGACAGCTCAGATAAGTTTATTTATGCCAATACCAACGATATTGGCTACAACGAAAAGGGCTACTTTCTTGCCACGGCCGCTGATTCTGTTTTTGCTCCGCCGGAAACCTTCTTTGAATTTGACGGTTTTTACAGCGAAGTCACCTTTTATGACGGATTGTTTGAAAAACTGGGGATAGAAGCAGAAGTGACACGCCATGGCAAATATAAAGGAGCCGTGGAACCCTACTATCGCAGGGAAATGTCGGAAGAAAACGAGTATCAAATGAATCAGCTGCTCAATGAGGTTAACAATACTTTCATTACAGCTGTCAGCCCAAAAAGCGGCCGCAGTGCGGAAGAGCTTAATAGTATTTTGAACGATCAACCCCGACTTACTACCCAATTTGCTTATGATGAGCAATTGATCGATTCCCTGTTATATGCTGATCAGCTGGATAAACACATAGAAAAACGAATAGGACTTGAAGAGGACGAATCCTTCAAAACGATCTCCAACAGTCGTTATGCGCGGGTTACCCCCTCTTCGGCAGGACTCTCCACGACCTCTTCCTCTCATAAAATTGCGGTCCTTCATGCCAGCGGGCCTATTATGCCCAATGCTGATTCAAATTCTCCCTTTTTGGACCAGCAACTTATCACCGCTGACTTTTTTGATGAACAGCTCCAAAAAATTCGGGATGATGAGGATGTCAAAGCACTGGTAATACATGTTGACAGTCCCGGCGGTTCGGGCAGTACTTCCGATGCTATATGGCGCAACATTAAAACGCTCAAGGATGAAATGCCGGTCATAGTATCTATGGGTGGAGTTGCAGCTTCCGGCGGCTATTATATTGCTATGGCTGCTGATACTATTGTTGCCCAGCCAACGACTATCACCGGTTCGATTGGAGTGTTTGGCACCAAATTGAATACCCGTGAATTCTTTAATGATAAAATCGGTATTACTTTTGACGATGTAAAAACCCATGAGCATGCAGACTGGCTTTCACCAAACCGGGGCTTTACTGAAGCTGAACAAAAGGCCTTTCAACAGTTTATAGACGGCTTTTATGAAGTCTTCATACAGAAAGCCGCAGATTCGCGAAATATGGATGTAGAGCGTATGGATGAACTGGCACAGGGACGGGTCTGGACCGGGGCAGATGCCAAGGAGAATGGACTCATCGACCTGCTGGGAGGACTGGACACGGCTATTCAAACGGCTGCGGAAAAGGCGGAACTCACTGAATACAGCCTTCAAAAATATCCCAGTGAAAAATCCTTTTATGAATTACTTATGAGTTCAACGGCAGCCAAAGTTAAAAACTGGCTGGGAGATAGTTGGATAAGCACGCTTGGGGGCAAACAATTACAGGAACAGCTACCACTTTTAAAGAAACAGCAAGCCCTGACACTCTTCCCTTATCATATAGAAATTCAATAATTAATGCGTTTAGGGTTTAAGGGAAAATTGGATCTGACAGCGTATCAACGGATGTTGATTCCTGTCAGCGTCTTTACTGAGATAACGCTTTAAGGTCCTGTAAACGCTGGCAGGTTAAAGCTAACCCCTGAGTCCGTAAATCAATTATATAATACATATACTATGAAAGTTGGTTCTCTGAATATTGAAATTTTGAGTGAAGGACGTTTTGAAATGTTCAGAGATGGGCATATAAACCGTGCTCCGGAAGAAGATTCGCCGGAATCTAACGGCCCTGAAATAGATACACAATCATCTATTGTAGGTATTAATCCTATTCTGGTTCAACAAAACTCAAAAAACATCTTGCTGGATACCGGGCTGGGATGGGGCCTTGATGCCGGAAGTGACAACAAGCATGTTTCCAATGTACGGACCAATCTTTCTATATTCGGACTAGAACCGGCGGATATAACACATGTCATTCTTAGCCATCTTCACTACGACCATGCTGCCGGATGCTCATATAGCGATAATGAATCCAAAACCCGTCCCACCTTTCCCAATGCCACTTATTATCTTCATCAAAAAGAATGGGAGTATGCTCTTTCTCAAGTAAAAACCAGCTTTGACAAACCCGGAGCAGGATATCAATTAGATGACTTATACCGGCTCATTGCTGATGGCCATATCACCTTACTCCGAGATGACCAAACTGAAATTACGGAGGGTATTTCTACTATTTTAAGTGGGGGGCATACGGCTGGTCACCAAATAGTTCACATGAAAAGCAATGATGAAAGTGCCTACTATTTATCCGACCTGCTCCCCTCTTCTTCCCATCTTAATCATTATAGTATGCGGGGACTGGACCTGTATCCACTGGAGGCAAAAAAACAGAAAGTACAGCTATTGAACAAGGCCTATGAAGAGCAGGCCATCTTACTGTTCTATCACTCCAAACACAGTCAATCGGGGCGCCTCATCAAGGATGATGACAAACAATTTGTACTGGCAGACATTCCTCAAGGATAAGCAGTTAGTGAAGATACAAATCTTAAATTTCCCGGTTTTCCTTATTGGTTCATTGAAATAAGGAACTCTTCATTATCTTTGGTGCCTTTCATTTTATCCAGAACGAACTCCATCGCTTCAAAAGCGTTCATGCGATTCAGATAACGGCGCAGAAGTACTACTTTCTCCTTCTCCGTTTCCGGCACGATAAGATCCTCTCGGCGGGTTCCACTTTTAAATATATCTATAGCCGGATAAATTCTCCGCTCAGAAAGGTTGCGATCAAGCACAAGCTCCATATTACCGGTGCCCTTGAACTCCTCAAAAATAAGATCGTCCATACGCGAGCCCGTCTGGATGAGAGCCGTTGCCAGTATAGTAAGGCTTCCTCCATCCTCAATATTTCGGGCTGAGCTGAATAACTGACGCGGGGCCTTTAATGCCTCCGAATCCACACCGCCGGACATTGTACGTCCAGAGGAAGGCTGGCATACGTTATAGGCGCGGGCCAAGCGGGTTATCGAGTCCATCAAAATAAGTACATCGTGCCCGCTTTCAACCATACGCTTCGACTTCTCAAAAACAATCTCGGAAAGTCCCACATGATTTTCAGGACGCTCGTCAAAGGTAGAGGCCACAACTTCGGCATTTTTGACATTGCGCTCCATCTCAGTCACCTCTTCCGGCCGCTCATCAATGAGCAGGATAATAACCTTAGTCTCAGGATTATTATCATTCACTGCATTAGCGACGTTACGCAGAATAGTTGTTTTCCCTGTTTTCGGCTGTGCTACAATAAGACCGCGCTGCCCCTTGCCAATAGGAGCAAAAAGATCCATTACCCGGGTGGTGTACTCCGAGGGCTTATGTTCCAGCTTTAAACGATCTTCCGGATATATAGGGAGCAGATCTTCAAAATCCTCCCGGTTATCCATATCCGTTGGTATCTTACCATTCACACCATCCACGCGCAGTAAAGCGAAGTAACGTTCACCCACTTTCGGGGGACGAATGATCCCGATTACACAATCGCCCTGCTTCAGGCGGAAACGCTTAATCTGTGAGGGAGATACGTAAATATCATCCGGACTGGCCTTATAGTTATAGTTAACCGAGCGCAAAAAGCCGTATCCGTCTGGAAGTATCTCCAGGGTACCTTCCTGAATCAAATAAGGCCCTAAATCAGGCTCTATCTCCTCTAGACGTTCTTCCAGAGTTGGGGCATCTGATTCAGGCAAAATATCATGTACATTCTTTTTCTTCTTCTTTTTGCCCAATTGTTTCTTATTTGAGTGTTCTTTAGGGTTCCCGTTGGAGTTATTATTTTCCCTATCGTTTTGTTGAGCCCGTGCTTTATCGCGCACAGATTGGGTAATTCTATCAATTAGCTGCTGTTTCCGAAGGTCCGAGACAGATGATAAACCCTGTTCACGAGCCAACTCTTTCAGCTCCTTGACTGTTTTGTCCGGCAAAGTATCAATTTGCTCTAATGTAACTCCATCGGTCTGATAATCCGACATAATAATCCTATTCTATAGTTCTTTAATTTGATATGCGTTGTGTGATGAATAAAGGGTTATGCAATCTATTCTGTATAAAAGAATTGATCTACACTGCGTATAAAAGGGAATAATCTCAGGTGATAAGAATATAACGGCTTAATCAAGTTCTTGTATCCAATCCCGAACCGTGGCATAAAAGTAAAAACTTCCTGCAAAAATTACTAATTCTGACTTAAAAACTTTTAGCAGACGCCTTTGCTCATGCAGATGGGTCGGGAACTTCATCACTTGCGGCAGCCATTTTGCAATATCTTCAAACGGCGCCGCCCGTTTTGTGTTCAGTGTATAATAATAGATATTTTTGAATTCTGAAAATTCATTCATCACTTCATTATTTACCTTGTCCCGCATAAGGCTTAAAACCAAAATACTTTCTTCTACAGCTCCCACCGAATCGACAGCTTCCTTGAGCGCCTGGATCGCTTCTCTATTATGTCCTCCGTCAAAATACCAATTCAGGTCCTCTCCGAGCTTTTCAAAGCGAGCAGAAATTGACGGCAATTCTCTTAAGGCCTTGCGAAGTGATACTTCAGATACATCAAAATAACTACTCAATAATGCTACTACCCGATACGAAATTGCCATATTTATCGCCTGTACAGGTGCCATCGGTGGGATATCATATACTTTCCTGTGCCCATTAATCTGCAGCTGTAGCTTCCGTTTTTTGGTAATGCGGGGACTTAATTCCTCAACCGAATAAACCGTACTCCCTTGGTCCTCAGCCACTTCCATAATAACTGCTTCTGCTTCCTCTTGTATCTTTCCCAGTACTACCGGCCGATCCTCCTTTATAATGCCCGCTTTTTCCCGTGCAATCTGCTCGAGGGTATCTCCCAGAAGATCGGTATGATCCAAAGCAACACTTGTAATAACGCTCACCAGCGGGCGAACAACATTGGTTGCATCCAAGCGGCCCCCGAGTCCTACTTCGATGATTCCGATATCAATCTCCGAGTTTGCAAACCACCAAAACGCTATGGCCGTACTGATCTCAAAATAAGTGAGCCGATGCTCTTCAATCAGATGATGATAACATTGAAAAAAAAGTAGCAGATCTTCATCAGAAATACAGTTTCCATTTATATTAAAGCGTTCATTAAACGTCAAAATGTGCGGCGAACTGTAAACTCCAACGTTATATCCTGCCTCCCTGTAAATAGTAGAAAGTATCTTACAACAGCTTCCTTTACCATTGGTACCTCCTACATGAATTGAAGGAAAGGCATCCTGTGGATTGCCTATTTCCGCACAAAAATCAGTAAATTTCTGAAGATTAAAATCAGCTGCAGAAGAAGAAGCGGTCTGAAACTTAGGTATAGCATCGAGGTACTCTTGAACGTCCCCGAAAGAAGTAAACTCCATGATTATCTTAAATTTCGTTCTTAGCTAAAAGCTCATTACTTTGGTGGAGTTGGAAAAAGCATCGTTCTCATATTATGATATATAATTCGTTGGTCAAAACCCTTTTATTTCAGCTGGATGCTGAAAGGGCCCACGATCTGACATATCAATTTGCCCAAAAGGTTTCGGACAGCAGCTTCTTACAAGCGGTTGCCCGGGCTATTTACAACTATCAATCCCCCAAACTTAGCCAAAACATATGGGGATTAACGTTTAAGAATCCCATTGGACTGGCCGCCGGCTTCGATAAAAACGGTAAAATACCGCGTGCAATGGAAGCTACGGGCTTTGGCTTTGTAGAAGTGGGAAGTATTACGGGCGACCCCAGTATTGGTAATCCCCGTCCCCGCATGTTCCGCCTGCCTAAAGACCGGGCAGTTATCAACCGCATGGGACTTAATAACGACGGGGCCAAAACGGTGGTTAAGCGCCTTAAAAATAAGAAAATTTCCATACCTCTGGGAATCAATATTGCCAAAACCCACGATTCGAGTGTTATGGGAGACCGGGCGATCCAGGATTATATCCATAGTTTCCATGAGGCCAAGAAAATTGCGGATTATATTACCATAAATATTTCATGTCCCAATACCGAAGAAGGAAAAACGTTCGAAGATCCCAAAGCCCTGAATGAATTGCTCTCCGGGCTGAATATCCGGGGTGATGCACGCATGCTCCCTACCTTGGTGAAAATCTCATCGGATCTTTCAAAAGCGGAACTCATGAAACTGCTACAAGTCTGTGAGGAACACAGGGTACATGGTTATGTGGCATGCAATACCTCCTCTAAGCGCGATAACCTTATGACAAACTCTTCCGTGCTCGATAAAATAGGCACAGGCGGATTAAGCGGTCCTCCTATTGCAGAGAAGAGTATCCAAATCATCCAGTGGATCAGCAAAGCCACTAATGGACAAAAACCGATAATAGGGGTTGGTGGCATTGATTCGTTTTCTACGGCACTAAAAATGATGCTGGCGGGAGCCGATCTCCTTCAGGTTTATACCGGACTTATTTATGAGGGACCCTCTCTAATTAAAGACATCAACCGTCAGCTGGTAAAAGAGCTAAAAGAACTTAACGTAGATACCATCCATCAGTTGGTAACCGCCGCTGAATTATGAGCCTGAAAAACGTCATCTTATCGTTCCAGGGGAAATTCAACGCGGCAGCGAATCTGGGCTATCTCCCCATTGAGCTCAGGCGGCTGAAAGCTGAGATGTTTTTCAAATGCTTCTTCAAGAGCCGCTTCAACATCTGGTAAAGCCGACATCGATGCCAGCTCATACTCTTCTATCTCCCCCTCCTCATTGACCACAAAAAAATAGGCTACACTTCCAAAAAGAGACTGCTCCTCTGTTTGTTCAGGAAATTCAACCGAATCTAAAAACGCCTCCATACTGGGCTTCACCTCTAATGATATTCCTCTTTCGCTGCAAGTGGCTAGCTTCTCATGCTGCTGGGAGGGACCTAGTTCCTCTTTCAGCGTACTTACTTTGGACTGATAGGTTGAATTCTCAAATAATTCCTCATGTTCTTCGAGTAGTATCCTGACACTATCCCAATAAACTGATTGAAACACAGGAGCTTCTTGCAAAACCTGATTAGGGAAATTTATTAATGTATCGGCCAAAATATCCAGCGCCTTAGCTTGTTGTATATACTCTTCCAAGGCCTGGTAATGGATATGTGGAGCTTGTTCTTCAGATGCGTGGTCTTTTGCCAACCCCCGCATTCTTGCACCTTTAAACGGGATACTTACAGATGAAAGCTCATAAAATACTTTGCGCAGGCTATCGTTTTGTGCTTCTTCCCTTTTATTATCAGTAGACGCACCATCGGTGAGTAATAATTCGGCATACTCTGTATCAGGATATTCTGCTACCAACCGATCTGTCCAATACTCCAGGCTATCCGGATGGTGGGTTTCTCCCTCTGCATAAATTTCTGTAAGGGCATACATAGCCCTGGGACGCAGGGAGGTCTCCCCACGGTCAATAACCTTCCGATAATATCGCTTAGCGCTATCTGCTCGACTCAGCTCTAAAAATAACAGGTTTCCCAGCCGATAGTAGTGCTCTGTTTGCTCCTGTTGCAGGCGTTGCCGCTGTTCTTCTGTACGTGGTATAGCTTCCGGATTAAAATCTATGTCCAATTCTTCCATCGGACTCACACTCTGATCTTCTTCACTGTTAACCAGTTCTTCTTGTACACCTGTTGTTCGTATAGCCTCCTCCCTGCGCCAGTTATCCACCAAAGGACGAGATCCCCATATCATCTGGAATTCACGCTTACCTCTGGCCACCATTTCAGTACTTCGGTAATTTAAAAATCCATATATGGATGATTGATTTGTTTGTTCCATCTCATCAGGCGCATCCGGCTCGTTCCTCATCTGCTCATTAGTTCCCGATTCTTCCTGCTCCTGTAATTCCCGTCGTTTTTGGGTACGAATTTCTTCCAGCAACGAATCTAATTTTTCCGGAGGCAATTTTCCCAGCTGCAGGAGACTATCCGTATGGGCAATAGACTGTTTTAGATTCACATACTGCATCTGAAGATCAGCCGATTCTTCGCTATCTCCGGGAATCCATCCCCGGCTTGCGGAACTATCATAATAGGCCGCGGCCAGCTCATAATTATCAAAGTAATCACTGTACAACTGCCCAAGACGATAATAAACCTGTGCCTGATGCGTTCGTTCTCCCGATTGATCATTTCCATGCAACAACTGCTGGTACTGTCTTTCTGCCTCTTGTACCCTGCCCTGCTCTTCCATTGTACGGGCAATTTCAAATCTCAGTTCATGACGGCGTTCCAAATATTTATCATCATTTAAAAGTTGCCTATAAATCATTAATGCTGTTTCGGTGCTACCCTGTTTCCGGTGCGTCTCTGCACGCTTCCTTTCTGCCCAATAGGTGTATTCAAAACCGGCAAACTGAGATGCTACTTGAGAATAAGCATAGTTTGCTTCACCAAGCCGATCTCTACGCTCCAGAATCTGTCCATATAGAAAAAAGGTTTTTCCCAACATCGCCCGATCTCCTATGTTCGAAAGGGCTTCTGCCAGCATCTCTGATGCTAAATCCCATTCGTCCAGCATAACAGCATGTTCGGCGGCCAGCAATTGCAGCTCCCCCTTTATTTCAGGAGACCAAACGGATGGATAATTTTCCAAAACTGATTGAATATATTCTACCCCCCCTTGGTAATCCTGCATATCAAGCATGGCTCTCCCCTTCCATACAGCTGATTTCGCTATTAGGGTAGTATCACGGCTTATGTCTCCGACTTCCTCAAAGCGCTGTAGGGAAGCAGCGAACTCCTGCAGATAATACAACGACTGCCCCATCAGCATCAAGGCATCATCCGCCCAAGCTGAATTCCGATGTTCCTGCAGCACCTGGACACTCTTCTGAAGTGCCTGTTTAAATGACTCTGCGCCGGCTCCCGTAGGTGCCGAATGCACCCGAACAGGCTTATCAGGAGCTATATTTACCGGTTCATCCTCCACGGCTTGTAATCCATCGCGGTAGTATTCCTTGGCATTGTAATAGGTATTATAGTATGCCGTAAAATTAGTCCATCCACTTTTTAGTGCGCTCCCACAGCCTCCTGCCAAAAAGAGGATACACAGTAAAAGAAGAGGAATTCTATTCATGTTGAAAATGTCGCGACATCATGTTGGATTGACTTTAGAATCAATAGTAATAGTTTTTACGCTTTATTAACAGTAGAACTTGTGGTAGTATTGCTATAATCATCCCGAAATATCCGTCCGTGGGGAATACCGGGGAGCGGGTTACCCATAGAACAAATCTCCACAGCCGATGAACTAACTTCCAATGGTAATGTCTCCGGCTTCTAATGATAATAGTCTCCCTCCCGATTGGATACGATTTGAACACAGGCGGGGCCGATGGTGTAGTGGTATTGACAGGAATATCTGGCCGGAATACGTGTCCCCTAAGATACCAAGCAGCTTTTGATAAGAAAACCTCCTGATTCCACTGCGCTTCCCACGAAATGACGATGGATATTTTTTAGGTTTGGGATGGGGCCGTCAACCTATACTAGGACAAGATTCTGCCATCTGCTATCCGCCATCCTATATCCGAAAACCCATTAATGACCTTAAACCTGTAACCTTCAACATTTAATTTTAACCTTCAACCCCTAACCCCTATCCTTTTTCCGTTTTAAATCGTACTCACCTTAATCATATTGGTACCACCCCGCTTGGCAACGGGCATGCCCGAGGCAATAATAGCGCGGTCTCCCTCATTTACAAGCCCCTGACCAATCAGGTAATCTTCCATAACCCTTACACTCTGATCGGTCGTTTTACTACGCTCATCAATTTTTACGGAACGAACGCCCCATACGAGCCCCAACTTTCGGCGCACCTCATCACTTTCTGTAAAGGCGACAATGGGTACCTGCGGACGAAACTTGGCAATACGTCGTGCGGTACTGCCAGATCGGGTAATCGTACTAATGGCCTTGGCTTCCACATTATTACCCAGCGTAACGCAGGAATACGCCAGCGATTCCACAACCTGCTTCTCTTTCCACTCCGGCTTGCGATACTTCAGACTCTGATAGATTTGCAGCGCATCTTCTTCGACAGAACGACAGATTTTATCCATCGTCTTCACCGATTCCGTCGGATACTTACCAGCAGCGGTTTCCCCGGAAAGCATGACCGCATCCGTACCATCCAGTACAGCATTCGCGACATCCGAACTTTCTGCCCGGGTGGGACGGGGATTTTCGATCATGGAATCGAGCATTTGCGTAGCCGTAATTACCGGCTTGCCCACTCTTCGGCAGCGATCAATAATATTTTTCTGAACCATTGGCACTTTCTCACTGGGAATCTCGATTCCTAAATCGCCGCGCGCCACCATAATACCGTTCGCCTCTTCGATAATATCATCGATCACTTCCACCGCCTCGGGCTTTTCAATTTTAGCAATAATGCCTGCATTGGATCCTTCCGCCCGGACCCGTGATATCACATCCTGTATATCGTTGGCAGAACGCACAAACGACATAGCAAAATAATCCACATCCTGCGATGCAGCGAATTCCAAATCCTTAATGTCTTTTTCGGTAAGAGACGACATGGAGATATCTACATCCGGAAGATTCACTCCCTTCCGGGATTTCAACAGACCGCCCACCACCACCTGTGCTACAATACTATCCTCATCTTTCTTAACTACTCTTAGCTCCAGCAGTCCATCATCAATAAGGATACGGTTTCCTTCAGAGGCATCCTCAACCAAGTGAGGATAATCAACCGGGACAAGCTCTGAGGTCCCTTCTACATCCTCGGGCGTAAGCGTTACATAATCGTCTTCTTTTATCATCTGACCGTCATCCTTCATATTTCCAACCCTGATTTTAGGTCCCTGCAGGTCGGCCAGAATAGGTACAGCAAGATTATACTTGTCAGCTACTTTTCTCACATTTCGGATGACCTGTCCGTTGTCTTCGTGCGTGCCGTGGGAAAAATTTATGCGGGCCACATTCATACCGGCACGTATTAAAGCATCAATTTTTTCTTCGGTATTACTGCTGGGACCCAGTGTGCAAACAATCTTCGTTCGCCGTTCGCCTATATTCATCAATTTTTCTTTACTCAAAAATTCAAATTCTGTTGTTAAACGAGATCAAAAGACTAAAATAATGCCGTTAATCTACCAAATGGGTTTAATGTATGAAATAAAATTCGAAATCGTTATTGTAAGTGTTCTAAATAAGAATTGGAAAAATAATTTTACAAATAAAAAAGCCGCTCCCAAATTGGGAGTGGCTTTTGATTGCTTAAAAGGATTAACGGAAAAGCTATTTCTTATTCAGAATCCCACAAAATGTTTACTCTCATGGAAAGATATCCTCCCGACACTCTTGTTGCAGAAACATTCTCTTCATTATTCTTTAGCTCGAAATCCAAGTGAGAATAACTTTAGTTATTCCCGAAAAGGATTTTTTTGCCAAGGCGTATGATTATTTGGATCTATTCATTACTAGTATATATGAGCATTGCACAAGTTATTAATATCTGATGAAGTAACATCATAATTGTCTTCACTTGGGGCCCTACAGACTTACTTTGGATTGTTGCAAGAAATAATAACCAGAGGTTCATCATGGAACTATGAACAACAACCGGCGGCATGAATATTTTCCCCGTTTTACTGTTAGACGGGTCCATTATATAGCTCTACTATTATCCTATGACGGCCTCACAGATAGAGTATTAAATATTTTTATATCTGCCGGGTTAGTATCTGCCCGGTAAGCCAAAGCTGGCGCTGCATGTACTGAACGGTATAATAATAGTTGTTTCGCCGGAGCAAATAATGGTAGAAGGGGAAAAATTTATTTTTCAGCTTCGGTTGGTTAAAATAGTAGGAATATTCCGGATCACTGTGATTATAGGAATAGAACCATACAAGCTCTTTCAAATGGCTTCGGGTATACCAGGGACGGCCAAATAGGACATAGATCATTCCCAAATCGGTTTTCCAGCCTTCTTTGAAGTTAGAAAACTGTTTATTGGCCTCTTCTACACGCTCATAATACATCTCGATGACATGACGGGCTTCATTAGCATTCCCTACATTTTTCAGCCAAAAGCGATCCACTTCTTTTTTAAGGGAATCGTTGTTACTGATTTTCATGAGCTCCTCGTGATCATCTTCTCCCATCAGGTATACCAACGGACGAGCCAGCTCACGGGCCGACCGTACTGCTGGATAATTTTTACTTTTAACCCCAAAGTCACGGGCTTTAAAAAGTTCTTCCTCATCCCCATCGCGCTGAGCCCGCACCTCAAAACGGTAATTCCCCCGTTCCTGATTGGCAAATTTAAACTCTATAAAGGTACTCGCATAATCTGTCAGAACCCGTCGATTGGACTGTAATTCGGTTTCTTCATCATAATCCAATCCTTTGTATTCTATAGAAGAGGGACTGTAATTTGAATAATGCATGGGCCGAGTATAGGAAGTATCGGAAGCATACCTTAATAAACGGGTATTAATTTCCATTCTCTTATCAGTTTGCGGACTTATCACCTGGAAGACAAACCGCAGAGAATCAACTTTACTTTTCACATCATAAGTGCTTATGGGTTCCCATCCTCCTTCACCAACTATTTTACCATCCAACAGCACATTCGACAAGCTATATTCCCCTTTCTGGGTTTCCGGTATGGCGGTTTCAATAGATTGGGTGATATTTTTATTCGTATTCAAGTCGGTAACATTAACAACCACCTCGTAGCGCCCAGGATCAATAGGATGAGTATAATTAAGGTCTAGCGTTTCCCTAGTAGAGCTTATATCCTGATCGGTGCTTTTGATAATCTCCGTTGACTGTTCAGAAATAATCACATTGTTATTGTTATCAAGGTCCTGCACCTGGTATTCAACGGAGATTCGTGCCTGCAGGGTATCATCCTCATCTTTATAAATCAGGCTACCCTTAACAATTTTTGCCCCTATTTCAAGAAGGGTTCCCTCTTCTTCATCCATATAGCCAAAAACGGTTGTACGATATTCTGGATGACCTGCTTGAAAGTTATAGCCTGTACCCCGTTCTATATCCAAATTCCGGGAAGTACCACAGGAAAGCATAGTAATGGATACTATGGCGAAAAGCATCAACATTAAAAACCGGTTATTATACATGGCAGACTCTTTACATTAAATGAACGGCTATATTAACTGGCACAGGCAGTCTTTTGACCTCCCTCAACATGTAATGTAGAAATGAAAGACCTAAGAATAAAATTTTTCTGTTATTGACTATAAATTAAAATGCTTTACTGGTTATCTGCATACCAGAGCCAGGAATTTCAGAAAACTAAATAGCCATTTACTTATCCCGATAACGTGCGGGGTAAACGGAAACGCCCTTCATAGTATTGGGGGGAGGAGGCGTCAGCCAGCCGGCGGATAAAAGTCCGTTGAGCTACTAGCTATACCACTCCGCGATATGAGTCCGAAAGTTATAGGGTTTAACTCATTCTACTGCTCTTAAAACTTAAAAACCGGCACTTAACTGAATAGCAAAAACATCATCTTTTAACTCCATACCCTTGTTCTTGGAAAGCAAATAGGAAACCTTTAAAAGTATGTTCCTATTTAGCTTATATCCAGCAACAACCTCAAATCGGTCTTTGTCAGGAGTAGGTTTACCTGTGATATTTAGAGAATCAAGTGTTAGTTCTTTGGGAATATATCGTTCATAGCGAATGGCCCCATATCCGCCTACCCAAAAAGGAAAACGCATTTTAAATTTTGCAAGGTAATGTGCTACATCATTGTCAAGGTGTTCTTGAACAAGTTGACCATCCGGATCTATCCAGGGAGAATCCCAGCGATTAAAAGTATACTGGAACAATAACTGATAATAACTATAGGAAAACTCGGTATGGGCTGAGACAATCGTCTGTCGATACCCGGCTCTCTCCTTATCCGATAATACATCATTTATAGGATCGTCCAGCAAATAAGCTCCCCTCCCAAATGAAATACCGATTTTACTCCATATAACAGGGCGCAACTCCATCCGGCCTATAAATGCGGGAAGGTTTTGTTCCCCGACATCGGTATAACTGGAAACTCCGGTCAATGTAGCGGCAAGTTCATACTGAAACCTTTCATTTTCCGTTGCCCCGGTAAGTTTTACCCCCTGCGAATACATCCGCCTGTACACTAATGATTGTCCAGGTACCCCATCATACGAGCTTTCCCCAAAAAAGTAACCACGCTGCTGATTCACCGGCATATTCCATACATGGGACAGCGGCAAATGCACAAAAGGATTATTTGAAGAAAGCAACAGTTCATCAGTTCTGCCAAAAGGCGTGGTAAAACGACCGGCCGTAATCTTAAAATTCTCAGCGGCCAACCAATTGATATTAAAAGAAGAAAAAAAGATCTCACTTCTACTTCCTGTATAATAATCTGATTGCAGCGCACCCGAAACAAACCAATTATCAGAAATTGGTGCATTCACAAAAAGTCGGATAGAAGGCGTATAAATCAGCCATTTATCATTGGGGGTCTGATTCACCGTGGGATCTGAATCCGTCCCGCCCTTTCGCAATTCAAAATCTGCTAATCCGCCAATATCTATCTGCCCAAATGCTGTACCTGCCAACATCAACCAAATGCTAATGAACAAACAGAAACCTTTTCTATTTATCTCCATATGACATCGCATTAATTCAAATTCAATGAACTGCTTGATCCTTTTTTATCTTTTTTCTCAAAAATAACGGTGATCTTTGTTCCACGCTCAGATTCTATCTTTATTTTCGCGTCTATCTGTGTAGATAGTATTTTGATAAGAGAAAAACCCAATGACTCACTTTCTTCCAAAGAAAAATCATCATCCAACCCCTTCCCCTCATCTTCTACCTTGAGAACTACGCTACCTTCTTCTTCATAAAATGAAATGGCCACCGTTCCTGATCCCCCATCAGGATAGGCATGCTTAAAAGCATTGGTTACCAGCTCATTAACCATGAGCCCAAAAGGAACAGCTTGATTCACATTTAGATCAATATCTTCCGCATCAATATCTACACTCAGGTCCGAATAAGCTGATTTATATATATCATGAATGGAGTTGACCATCTTTTTGATAAAATCATTGAAAGCAAGGTTATTAAAATTCTGTGCTTTATAAAGCATTTCGTGTACCGTGGCCATCGACTGGATACGCAATTGACTATTCTTAATAATCCGCTCCGTTTGTTCATCCTCAACGTTATTACCTTCCAATTGCAATAATCCAGAAATAACCGCCAGATTATTCTTAACCCGGTGATGAATTTCCGCCAACAGGGTCTCTTTTTCCCTTATACTTTCCTTGATATTGGTTACCAGCTTATTAAAAGTTCGCGTCAATTGCCCAAACTCATCCCGGCTTTCAACAGAAACAGGATGATCATAATCCTCATTTTCAATCCTTTTAATACCATCGAGCAACCGATTAATCGGACGCGTCAAATTTTTTGTTAGAGTGATGCCAAGAACAATCGCTATTAATATTCCTCCAAAACCAATTAGATAAATAACGCGTTGCAATTGATGAAGGGGTTCCAGAGCCTGTGTCAATGATTTTGCAACAGCATAATAACCTGAAATTTCTACAGACTGAGGATCATATTGTACCATTGGCAATAAATATGCGAGCCATTGCTGATTCTTCATTTCCATTTCGATGGTCGTGCTGCCCTGCCGGTTAATTTCGTCTACAGAAGCTTGCTCAATGCCTTTAGAAAGAATTGTCCGATCTTTTTCCAACAAGGAATCAATAGAAGTAGTTAAGAGCTTTTCATCCACATAATACGATACCTCGTATCCGATCACTTGAGCAAGTAGTTCTGCTTCGCGATTACGAATAGGATACCCAAGTGAAAGTGCTGCAATAACCTGATTCTGCAAAAAGACCGGTATAGTAATCACATTAAAATAATTCTCTCCTTGTTTCCAGATATATGATTGTTGCGGATACTGTCCTTTCAAAGCTTTTTGTACCCCAGATTTACTACTCATAGATGTTTTGTTAGGATCGATATTGGATAATTGACCAAGAAGAACTCCATCTTTGTCAAAAACCATTACTAATCCCACAGAATCCAGGCTAGTCGTTAGCGGTTCCGAAGCCAGAGTATCAGAAATCAGGGGATCAAAATGCAAGAGGTGAACTAATTCCTGGCGAATTTGCTGGTTTATGGTGTTTGGATCTCCTGTTGAAATCGCAGCCTTCATATAGGGCATATCAGCCACGAGTGTAGCTGTCTGCCGAAGCTGTCGAAATCGAACATCCTGCAATTGCTCAAAAATCTTTCCAGCCTCATGAAAACTTGAGTTTATATCTTCGCGAATCCGGTTATCTAAGATTTGGCTAACTGCAAAAAGCACCACGACCAACACCAGCAGAGCAAGGCCTACGAATCCGGATAGTAACTTCCATCGAATAGGAAATTTAGGAGATTCCATTATTAAGATCCTATCCTGATTGGTTCCAGCGCTACATTTTCTTTATCAACAGTACTTATTTCCACACTTGCTTCCCGATCACCCAAGGCATAAAAATGAAGGGTATACTCTCCTTCGGGAATCGCGTCGAACCGGAATCCTCCACTGCTGTTCAATTTTTGCATTGCCACAGTTTGTTTGGGAGCGACAACAATTACGGCATGCATATCAGAATGGATATCACAGAAAACATCGATGACACCGGGTTTATTAAACTTAACCTCTTGAAAATCACCGGGCGAACGACGTCCTACATCAAAGCGTTTAGCTTTCGACAAACTGAACACATTGTGATATACCGGATCGGAATTAAGTATTCGAACCACATCTCCCGCCCGAATAATTATCAGCCGGGGTTCAAAACGTTTGTCAAGCTGATTTAAAACCCGTTGCTTTCTCGTGTCTTTCACTTCTGGCTGATTTCTGTTCTGGAATTCGAGCCAGACCAAAACATCATCTAAAGAACTATCTTCTTGATTTGTATTGCCGCCAAATTTGTCCTGATATCCCCCTCCTCCCATTTCAATACTTGGGCTTTGTGCTCGTTCCACTACTACACTTCCTTCAATACTTGTTCCCTGCGCTATCAAACGCTGAGATGGAAACAAACTTCCCATTAATAACAATAAAAATGCCTGTATTATAACTTTTGAAGAGTACCATTTTACTAAGAAAAGTGTAGGCTTCTTACCAATCATAATTTTAATATAATGCCAAAAAGATCTGCCCCGATTTTGTACCAACGAAACCAATTATCCAACGAGTATTTTATACTGTAGTAGTATATAAAAACACATTGGAGAAAGCACAATCTTTTTTACTAACGGATCTCGAATTGAGAAAACTTATATTGCTATAAGCGTAACTTTAACATGTTGCGTTCAAATACGAAAAGAAATGCCAAAATAAAAAAACGGCTTCCTGATCCTCAGAAAGCCGTCCCTGGTAGTGGCGGGGGGAGGATTCGAACCTCCGACCTTCGGGTTATGAGCCCGACGAGCTACCAGCTGCTCCACCCCGCGATGTGAGTCCGTAATAATAAGGCTTGACATGGGTATTTGTCAATAGTAAATTCAAAATTCTTTCCCCCATGATTTTATGCATGAAAAATTGAATTAAATCCTATCAGGAGACTTATGTCCACTATTACTGACGTCGATCCCGAACAAGTACACTCTATTCTCAATAAACATATGCTCACGGATGGCTATGATATTGTGCTGGATCTTAAAAACAGCGAAGGTGTTTATCTTCTGGATGCCAAGTCCGGAGAGCAGTACCTCGACTTTTTTACTTTTTTTGCTTCTAACCCCCTGGGGATGAATCATCCGCGTCTCAATAACAAGGAATTTCGGGAAAAGATAGGAGAAATTGCTATCAACAAACCTTCAAATTCTGATATCTATACTGAGGAGATGGCGGAATTTGTAGATAATTTTGATCGAATAGGCATCCCCGACTACCTCCCCTACTCGTTCTTTATATCTGGTGGGGCCCTGGCAGTGGAAAATGCCCTTAAAGTAGCTTTTGACTGGAAGGTTCAGAAAAATTTCGAGAAGGGATATCGGAAGGAAAAAGGACATAAAGTATTACATTTTGAACAGGCTTTTCATGGACGTACCGGCTACACAATGTCACTGACCAATACGGACCCTACCAAGGTTAAGTATTTTCCTAAATTTGACTGGCCCCGGGTTATTTCGCCAGCCATGACCTATCCTGCTACGGGTGAGAATATTCAGAAAACGCAAGCGGACGAGAAGCGTGCTATAGCACAAGCTGAACGCTACTTTGAAATGTATAAAGATGAAATTGCCTGCATTATTATTGAACCGATACAGGGCGAAGGTGGCGACAGGCATTTCCGAAAACAGTTTCACCAGGCACTGCGTAATTTAGCGGATGAACACGAAGCACTCCTTATTTATGACGAAGTACAAACGGGCGTCGGATTGACCGGTAAATTCTGGGCCCACGAACATTACGTGAAGCCGGATATCCTCGCTTTTGGCAAGAAGACACAGGTATGTGGTATCCTGGCTGGGAAACGCGTAGACGAAGTGAAAGATAACTGCTTCCACGTTTCTTCGCGCATTAATTCTACATGGGGAGGCAATCTGGTGGACATGGTTCGTTTTGGTCGTATCCTTGAAGTAATAGAAGAGGATAACCTAGTCGAGAATGCAGAAAAAGTGGGAGATTATTTATTGCAAAACATAGAGGGACTTGCTGATCAGTTCAAAGCGGTAACCAATGCCCGTGGCAAGGGCCTTTTCTGCGCGATAGATCTTCCCAACACAGAAATCCGGGACCAGATCATCAAGGAATGTTTTAATAACAAGCTGATGATTCTCTCCTGTGGCGCCCGAACCATCCGTTTTCGTCCACCGTTAACCGTCGAAAAACAACATATTGACGAAGGTATTGATATTATTGAAAAATCAATTGCTTCGGTACTTGGTTAAAAAGAGAGAGTACTAAGAATATTGGTTAAGAGTAAATCTTTGATATATTAAATTATCTTATTTAAATCTAAAACAGGGACTAACTATGGCTCATATTGACTTAAAAACAGATAAGCCCGGTATTGTAGGACTTTTTCACTTCAGTCCGGAAACTGCAAAACCGTTATGCCAGCTGGCCGAAACATTATTGCGTGGTCCTTCTCCGCTATCAAGCGGAGAGCGCGAAATGATTGCCTCTTATGTTTCTTACCAAAATAACTGCCATTTTTGCCATACTTCACATGGCGCTTCGGCTGCTCATCATTTTGACGGGGATCTTTCACTCATTGACGATATTAAAAAAGATTTTGAAGAAACGGACATTTCCCCCAAGCTTCGAGCCCTGCTGGATATAGCAAAACAGGTAAAAAAAAGTGGTCGGGATGTAGCAGAAAAAGATATACAAAAAGCTAAGGATGAAGGGGCCACGGATCGAGAAATACACGATACGGTGCTTATAGCCGCCGCCTTCTGCATGTATAACCGGTATGTTGACGGGCTCGGGACCTGGGCTCCGAAAGAAAATGAGGCCTATGATGAAATGGGGAAAATGATGGCTCACGATGGCTATATGAGGGCACGGCCCGGGCTTGATTAATAGCCAACTAAATATATCAGGATGAAGGTTAAGTTATCTCAGAACTTTGCCAGATAAAGAAAAGGGACTCTAAAAGTCCCTTTTCTTACATTAATTCAGAAGCTGATCTTTAGCTTATCACATCCTCTTTTTGTTTCATCGCACGCTCAATGACTCCCTCATACAGATCGTTTAACTCTCCGACGGAAACTTCCAAAAGATCCTCAATCTTCAAGCTGTCTTTTTCAGTACCAACTGATCCCAGCTGGTAAAAGGGAATATCATGATTTGAAAAGTGTGCTTCCAGCTCGTCCTGTTGGTCCGGACTACAACTAACCACCACACCAGACTGCGCTTCACTATAAAGCACCTCATGTTTGTCATCGCCCAATTCATCAATAGAAATGGCAGCTCCTTTACCGGCAAATAATGCCATCTCAGAAAGTGTTACAGCCAATCCACCGTCCGAAATATCATGGGCGGCGTTTACTTTCTGCCCCCGTATCGCCTCGAGTAATGCCTCCTGCAAACGCCCTTCAAACTCTAAGTCAATTTCAGGAGCATTACCAGTAGTAAGGTCGTGCACCTTATGCAGGTATTCACTTCCCCCCAGTCCTTTGCGTTCCGCGCCGATGTAATAAACCAAATCAGACGCTTCTTTAAAGACAGGCGTCATGCGGTGATTTTCCATATCCTCTACTAATCCCAGCATACCGATGACAGGCGTAGGGAAAATTGCCATCTCCGGATTTTCATTATAAAAACTTACGTTCCCACCAGTTACAGGAGTATTAAAAGTTCGACAGGCTTCGCCCATACCTGCCAGGGCTTCTTTAAAGGTCCAGTACACTTCCGGTTTGTAGGGATTGCCGAAGTTCAGGCAATTGGTGATAGCCATCGGTTTGGCACCACTGCACACTACATTACGAGCTGCTTCAGCCACTGCAATTTGTCCACCACGACGAGGATTCAAATACACATATCGCCCGTTACAATCCGTTTTTACGGCCAATCCCTTATTCGTGCCCTTAATACGCACCAATCCTGAATCAGAAGCACCGGGTCCATTTACCGTATTGGTCCGCACCATCGTATCATATTGCTCATACGCCCAACGCTTGGAAGCAATATTGGGGGATGTCATCAACGCTTGGAGCACTTCTTTATGATCAGAAGGATGCTTCAGGCTGCTTATATCAAAGGATTGTTTCTCTTCCAGGTATGCAGGCTTCTTTGTTTCCCGCTTATATTGTGGAGCACCTCCCCCCAGTACCAGGCTGTCAGCCGGAATATCGGCCTTTACTTCGCCGTCTTTAAGGTACGTAACATTCTCGCCTTCTACGACTTCCCCAATTACTACCGCATTGAGATCCCATTTTTCATAAATATCAATCACTTCCTGTTCCGTGCCTTTTTCGGCTACCACAAGCATCCGCTCCTGACTTTCGGAAAGGAGCAGTTCATAGGCGGTCATCCCCTTCTCGCGTGCGGGTACCTTATCAAGATCAAGGCGCATGCCCACCCCGCCCTTGGCCGTCATCTCTGAGGAGGAACAGCTGATGCCCGCCGCTCCCATATCCTGTATACCAACGATGTCAACATTTTTAATAACTTCAAGCGTAGCTTCCAACAGCTGTTTTTCTGAAAAAGGATCACCAACCTGCACACTGGGTCGTTTGTCTTCACTTTCTTCACTGATTTCCTCGGATGCAAAAGTAGCGCCGTGGATGCCGTCACGCCCGGTTTCGGATCCCACAATCAGCACCGGATTGCCAACACCCTCAGCAATGGCCGAAGCGGTGCGGTCTTCTTTGACAATACCCACACTCATGGCGTTAACCAGTGGATTGCCTTCGTAACTGTCATCAAAATAAATTTCGCCGCCTACCATAGGCACTCCAAATGCATTTCCATAATCGGCAATACCGCGCACTACCCCATCCAGCAGGAACCGAACGCGGGGCGTATCCAGGTTACCAAAACGGAGTGAGTTGAGGCTTGCCACAGGACGGGCTCCCATAGTAAAAATATCGCGATGGATACCGCCTACGCCGGTAGCAGCTCCTTCGTAGGGTTCAATTGCGGAGGGATGATTATGGCTTTCTACTTTAAATACACAACCGAGTCCGTCACCGAGATCTACCAGTCCGGCATTCTCCTCGCCGGCTCCTACCAGCATCTGCGGGCCTTCATTTGGTAGCTTCTTAATTTCAAGAATGGAGTTTTTATACGAGCAGTGCTCACTCCACATTACCGAATAGACTCCAAGTTCCGTAAAATTGGGGGTTCGGCCCAGATAATCTTTGATCATCTCGAACTCTTCTTCGGTAAGTCCATGATCTTTTGCTAACTCCAGTGTAACTTCGGGTTCGGTTATTTTTGTGTTAGACATCGGTTACATTAAGATTATAAAAGTTGAAAAATTACAGGTTGAATGCCAGATCTGGTTTGACTCTCACTTACAACCCGCTCTTATATATTCAGATAATTACTTAGATTCCGGAAATCATTGAAAACGAAGTCAGCCTGTTTATGTTTCTCAGCCTCCCCGTTTTGAGTATACCAGGCCGTATTCCATCCATAGGCGTTGCCTCCTTCCACATCCGAGGGAAAGGAGTTCCCAACGTAGAGGATTTCACTAGCTGAGCGCCCGGTGACTTTTGTGGCATGTTCAAATACCCGGGGATCAGGTTTGAGGGCCCCTAACTCTTCCGATATGACAAGATGCCGAGCCGTGTTGTTCAGCTCAAAATCTTCAAATTTCTTCTGCTGTGTTTCGGCAAATCCATTCGTCAGAATACCTACCGGGTAGTGCTTACAAATCTTTTCATAGACCTCTTTAGCTCCGTCTATCCACTGCCAGTGCTTGCGATACGTTGACAAATAAAATTGTCCGACTTCTTCGTAACGGCTGTTATCCAGCCCCAATTGCTCAAGTGTTTGTTCAAAACGATTACGCTGCAACTCATGTCGGTCTATTTTAGCAAGACTATATAATCTCCACTGGTCACTGTTAACCTCGCTATAGGTATCAAAAAGCTTTTCTTTGGATGTTTCATCGAACAAATCAAAATGATCATGCACCTCTGAAAGCCCTGCTTGCTCTGCTGCCTGGTGGTCCAGCAGGGTGTCATCCAGATCGAAATAGATAAATTTATAGGTCAATGTAAATCTTTATTTGCCGTTAGATTAAATTCGCTTCAAAGATAGGGATTAGATTATTAAGAATTAAAAATGAATATTTTAAAATGATCTAATAACTTTTGGCAATGAATTGCGTACTATAGGTAGTTATTTTTTGTACCTTTTAATGCTTTGCAAATATTAATAATATCAAAGAAATTTTGACTTATGAATATAAAAACGCTTATCGGAGTTGGAGCCCTTGTCCTACTTGTTATTTATGGCATCAACATTAACAACGGGTTAGTAGAAAAGCAGGAATCAGTAAATCAGGCGTGGTCGCAGGTAGAAAATCAGTATCAACGCAGAGCTGACCTGGTACCAAACCTCGTAAATACCGTTAAGGGAGCAGCCGACTTTGAACAGCAAACGCTGACAGATGTGGTAGAGGCCCGTAGCCAGGCATCTTCTATCCAGCTTAATGCCGAAGACCTGAACAATCCCCAGATGGTTCAGCAGTTCCAGCAGGCACAACAGCAACTTTCCGGTGCGCTTTCGCGACTGCTTGTCACGGTTGAGCGATACCCAGAACTTAAAGCCAATCAAAATTTTCGAGATTTACAGACCCAGCTGGAGGGCACAGAAAACCGCATAGCTACCGAACGGCAGCGATATAATGAGGCCGTTCAATCGTATAATACTGATCTCCGGAGGTTTCCGACCAATCTCTTTGCCGGTATTTTGGGATTTGATCAAAAAGCCTATTTTGAGGCCGATGAAGGGGCAGAAGAAGTACCCGAGGTTAACTTCAATTAATAGAAATCTAACCAGGACCTAAAAAAGTCCATACGCATATGCCTGCCAGACAATTTCTTACAGAAAAAGAAGAGCAGCAAATCATTGATGCCATTGCAGAGGCGGAGGGAAAAACCTCCGGAGAAGTTCGTATTCATATCGAACATCACTGCGAAGGCGATCCCCTCGAACGGGCGGCAGAAATATTTCATGAACTGGGAATGGATGAAACCCATTTCCAAAATGGTGTACTGATCTATGTAGCCACCGAGGACCATAAGGTGTCCGTTTATGCCGGCAAGGGAATCCACAAAAAAGTAGATAATGGATTCTGGGATGATGTTTTAAAGCTCATTGTTCAGCATTTCAAGGAAGATGCCTATGAACAAGGGCTTGAAGAAGCCATACGCAAAGTCGGAAATAAGCTCACGGAACTGTTTCCCTACCATCAAAAAGGCGATATTAACGAGCTTACAGATGAAATTAGTTACAATGCAAACACATAACACTCAGTTATTCTTAACCTAACTTTATTTTTATGAAAAAGGGATCTATCTATTTTCTGTTACTTTTATTTTGTGCTCAATTAGGTATTACTTCTGCATACGCTCAGAACCAAGGCGATGAGCAGCAGTTTTTCCAGATTAAAACCTATCATTTTGACAATGCTGAACAGCAACAACAAACAGACCAATTTTTAGAAGAGGCTTACCTGCCGGCATTGCATCGACTGGGCATTGAACCCGTGGGCGTTTTCAAGCCTCATGAGGCAGATACTTCTGGTGCGTTAAAAACTCATGTACTCATTCCATTTGATTCCCTGAATGAATTTGCGTCCCTCTCCCAGCAACTCAACAACGATTCTGAGTATCTTTCCGATGGTGAACATTACCTTCAGGCTTCGCACGATAATCCACCTTACAAGCGTTTAGAGTCTACTTTATTGCGGGCCTTTGAATATGCCCCAACTCTTATGACGGCCGATCTGGATGCTCCCAAGCCTGAACGTGTATACGAACTTAGAAGCTATGAGAGCCCAACAGAAGCCTTAAACGTTAATAAGGTAGATATGTTTAATGCCGGTGGAGAAGTGGAAATCTTTGATCGATTGAATTTTAACCCCATCTTCTACGGCAATGTCATATCAGGAAATAAAATGCCGAACCTTATGTATATGACCTCTTTTGAAGATATGGAGAGCCGTGATGCTCATTGGGAGTCCTTTAGAAATGATTCTCAGTGGGAAGAATTATCCGCGGTAGAAAAGTACCAGGATAATGTATCTCATATTGACATCTATTTCTTAAAGGCAACCTCATATTCTGACCTTTAATCTTTCAAGTATCCAATAACTATTTTCTATGTTCCGTCTTAAACATTTGATGCTTTGTGCTCTATTCGTAGTTGGAATAGTTATGTCATCCAAAGCCCAGGATCTCCCTTCTGAGCCGGTGGGACATGTAAACGATTTTGCACAGATGTTGAGTAATACCGAACGCCAGCAACTGGAAACAAAGCTGCGTAATTACCGGGATACTACCACCACCGTTATTGCTGTTGCCACACTTGAGAGTCTTAACGGCATATCCATTGAAGAAACAGCTACCACCCTCTTTAATAAATGGAACCTATGGGAGGGAGATAAGGATAATGGAGTACTCATCCTGATCGCACCCAATGAAAGAGAAATACGTATTGAGGTTGGCTATGGGCTGGAAGGAGCTATCCCTGATGTGATGGCCGGACGTATTATTCGGGAAATTATTTCGCCCAGCTTTAGAAAAGGAGATTATTATTCAGGGTTGGATCGTGCTACTTCGGCTATGATTGATCTGGCCAGTGGTGAATATACGGGACAACTCACTGAAGAACGAAGCTCACAAAGTAATGACGATATGCTCTCTTTTGTGATCTTTATATTGTTTATCGTATTTGTTGTCTATTCTTCTTCGCGCCGTGGTGGAGGTGGAAAAGGCAAAGGAAAGCGGCGGACCTTAGGTCCGGGCGGTTTTATCTTCCTCGGCGGTGGCGGTGGTTTCGGGGGAGGCAGTTCCGGAGGTGGATTCGGCGGCTTTAGCGGTGGCGGTGGATTCGGTTCCGGCGGTGGCGGTGCCAGCGGAGGCTGGTAATAAAAGTGGTTAAAGGTTCAAGGTTGCAGGTTTAATATTCCTCTGGGATAGTTTTCTCTTTATGAGTCATGATTTTTCTTTGGTTTTCCAAAGCCACCACCGCCCGGAGTCTTCAGTATAAATCGATCTCCTTCTTCAAGCGACCTTCCATCCGTAGAACCCATTTGTTCACGATCTCCATTCTTTCTAACGATCCACTGTTCTCCAACCTTAGCAGGTTTTCCATCTCGCAGGCCATAGGGCTTTTCCCTCCGGTGCTGTGTTAAAACGGTAAGCTCAACCGGTTCCAGGAAGAGCAGCTCCCGCAGTATTCCTTCTCCGCCCCTGCACTTCCCATTACCACCTGAACCTTTACGGATGGCATACTTTTCCAAGCGAACGGGATAGCGGTATTCCAGAATTTCAGGATCAGTCCCGCGGGTATTGGTCATATGATGGTGCACTGCATCAACACCATGGAAATCGGCTCCCGCTCCCGTTCCCCCACCCACGGTTTCGTAGTATCCAAAATTATCATTTCCGAAAAGCACATTATTCATAGTCCCCTGGCTGCAGGCTACCTTCTCAAATGGCTTTAGTAAGGTATCTACCAACCGCTGACTAACTTCTACATTACCGCCTACAACTGCCGGACATTGACTTGGATCTTCATTAAATTTAGGATTAAGCAAACAAGTAGGTAGATTCATGTCTATGGGTTTAAGAATGCCTTCATTTAAAGGAATGGGCTCATCAATCAACAGTCGCAGCACATACATTACCACACTGTTAACAATCGCTGGTGTTGCATTGAGGTTGTGGGGATGAACGGCTCCCGTCCCGGTAAAATCAATATTCACCTCCTCTTCTTTCACCTGAAGCGATACTTTTAATGGTGTTCCATCATCCAAGTGCTCTTCACTCACATAGTGACCTGAAGGAATATCCTTAATCGTCTCTCTCATTTTTTCCTCAGCGTGATCTGCGAGGGCATTCATATAAAACTTTACCTTTTCAACACCGTACTTCTTACATAAATCCTTCAAATTATTGTTCCCGCGCTGATTTGCAGCGATAGCCGCTTGCAGATCTGCTATATTTTCATCCACACTTCTAGTCGGATATTCGGCATCCAATAAAAGGTTTTTTATATCGCCCCATCGTTCTGAGTCACCTTTAATCAGGTGCATAGGCGGAATTACCACTCCCTCCTCTGCAAGACTTGTAGCCGTTGGAGGCATTGATCCCGGAGACGTTCCGCCGATCTCAGCATGATGTGCCCGACTTGCCGCATAGCCCACCAGTTGATTCTCATCCGTATAGACCGGAGTTACAACGGTGACATCGGGAAGGTGCGAACCTCCATAGGCCGGATGATTGGTTATTATGACATCTCCCGGATCCATAGCAATATGTTTCTTTAGTTTTCTCACACATAATCCCAGCGCTCCCAGATGCACCGGGATATGTGGTGCGTTGACTACGAGTTCTCCTTCTGTATTTAATAAAGCACAGGAAAAATCCAGTCGATCTTTTACATTAACCGACAGGGCTGTACGCTGCAGCATCACTCCCATTTCTTCCGCAATGGAGCTAAAGCGATTCGTAAATAACTCCAAATTCACAACTTCCGATTTTGGACGGTCTGAGATAGAAATATCCCGGTTTTGTTTTTCAAGTTTTAAGGTTTCTCCCCCAATTACCGTAAGATTCCAGTCCGGCTCTAAAACTATGGTGCTATGAGGATCTAAAATAAGTGCAGGCCCCGTAATAAAGTCCCCCGACATCAGATCCTCCCGCAGGTAAGCGGGACTATCCTGTTCTGAATCATCAAACCAAATGGATTTGTTAAATTGTGGTTCCGGGCTCCCCTCCCCGGTATGTATTGTCTCATGGTCATTCACATCCAGCTGCATGGAAGCCACTACGCGTAAACTTTCAACTTCAATAGAACGATCTGAGATCCAATGCCCATACTGTTCCTGATAAGCAGTTTTAAATGTTTTTCGGAGATTGGTTTCCTTATCATATTCTATCTCCAGTGTGGTTTCCTGCCCCTCTAAACGCATGGATAGCATTTTCCGTCGCACTATAATCCGATTACGTTCAATTCCCTCCTGTTCCAACTTTTCCCGGGCTTCTCGGACTAAGTCTCCACAAATCTCATCCAAATCTTTCTCAATACGATCAAGAGGTTGTAATAGTTGCTTTTCCGCAAACTCTTCAACTCTTGCGTTTCCAATTCCATAGGCGCTAAGCAGACCTGCCTGCCGAGGCACCAAAACTGTATCAATATCCAAACGGCTGGCAATGGCACAAGCATGTTGAGCACCGGCTCCACCAAAAGCCACTATCCCATATTCTCGGACATCGTATCCTTTACGAACAGAAACCTTCCTTATTGCATCGGCCATGCGCTCATTGGCAATTTTCAAAAATCCAGATAATATTTCTTCAGTCGAAGGCGCTTTCGACCGGGTATCTTTTATCTCTTTTCTCAGTTCTTCTAACCGTTTTTTAGCAGCCTCCAGACCAACCGGGATATGAAAATTACGGGGATCTAATCGACCCAACAGCAAATTTACATCGGTGATGGTAAGCGGTCCACCTGCCCCGTAACAAGCAGGCCCAGGTGATGCACCTGCACTTTCCGGACCTACACAAAGTTTATGGCCATCAAAATAGCAGATTGATCCTCCTCCTGCTGCTACTGTTTCTATATTAAGTGTAGGAGCGATCAGATGCGCATTACCCACTTGGTGTTCAAATTTATACTCGAAGTCAGAATTATAACGCGCGACGTCGGTACTGGTACCTCCCATATCCAATGAAATTACCTTATCAATTCCCGCTTCTGTTCCAACGGCAGCGGCACCTACCACACCCCCTGCGGGACCGCTGAGCAGGCTATCTTTTGGGGCATAATCTTCTTTCAAGGTAAGTCCACCAGCGCTTGTCATCACCCGCATTTTCTCCTCCCGGATAACAGACTGCACTTTATCCAGATAATCCTGAACTAATGGGGCCAGGTAGGCGTTAACAAGCGTCGTTTCTGTCCGTGAAATGATCCGGATAAAAGGACTAAGTGCCGATGAGACTGAAACATGATCGAACCCTTTGTCCAGGAGCCATTCTTTTAGCTCCTGTTCATGTTCCCCGTTTTTGTAGCTATGCATTAACGCGATGGCAGACGATCGTATCCCCTTGTCTAACAGTCTTTCAACTTCTGTTTCAAGTGAGGATAGATCCATTTGCTTTAAAACATTGCCATCTGCATCCAGACGTTCCTTTACTTCTATAACCTTCTTATAGATCGGTTTCCGCTTTTTGATCTCCAAAGCAAACAAGTCCGGTCGCTCCTGGGTGCCGATATTCAGTAAATCTCTAAAACCTTCGGTTACGAATAATGCGGTAGCAACCCCATTCTCTTCCAGCAAGGCGTTAGTCGCCTTGGTTGTAGCCAGTCGAAGGTCAATGGGCGGCAGTTCCTCCTGAGGAGTGGTCCTTGTAGCTAGTCGCATAGCTAAAACCGGGGCCTCTTCATCGGACAGCACTTCAAAAGAAACGGTTTCTTCCTTATTTATTGGGATGGGACGATCAAGAGTAATTGTGGAATCAGTGCTGTCATAGGCCGTAACTTTTGCCCGCCTTTGGGTTTCGCTTAACAATCGAAAGTCAAATCCCTTGATAAAATCATCCGGGGCCTGCCAGTCTTGCTCAATTGTATAGGTTCTTGCATCAGATACAGCATCTACGATTTTTCCGCGTAAAGAACTATTACTCAATACCTTTACTGTATGATAATTTTCCTCCGGATCGATAGCGATACAATCCGTAAACGTACCTCCCGTATCAATCCATATTTTCCATGACGGCACCTGACGCTCCTGCATAAAACTTTTTTATAAGGCGTTACTACTTTAAATCTTAATATTTAATTCATTATGTCAATTCTCCATAACAAGATAATACATAATCCATACCCATTATATTTTAATGGTATAATTCATTTTACTGAACTACCAGCGGAACTCAGTAATAAATTTTTCGCTCATCGGCCTGATAATCAGAGGGTCGTCTAAATCGAACATCCGTAGCACCATTGGCTTCAAAAATGTCAAACATTTTATTTCTCATTTCCTGCACTCGGTCTTGATGTGCCGGGACGTCTATAAGGTTATGCATTTCATTGGGATCCGTCTTAAGATCATATAGTTCATTTTTATCCCATATCCCATGATAATAGATATATTTGTAACGATCGCCACGGATGGCATAGGTAGTTGGAGTATGCGGAAAAGAATTTTCCCAGAAATACTGATACACAAATGTGGAACGCCAATCAATGGACTCACCTTGCAGCAGCGGTAGAAATGATTGGCCATCAACGGTATGATCTTTGGGCATTGATCCTTCGGCCAAATCCAACAAGGTGGGAGCGATGTCAATATTCAGGATATTTTCCTCAATCTTCGATCCCGCTTCTATATATCCCGGTGCCCAAGCCAACATTGGCACCCGCATTGATTCTTCGTAAGCCTGGCGCTTGTCGATCAATCCATGTTCGCCCAGCATAAAACCATTGTCTCCCATATAAACCACCAATGTATTTTCAGCCAATCCCTCCTGCTCGAGGTAATCCAATACACGTTCTATACTTTCATCAACGCCCATTAGCGATTCACTATAGCGTGGGATAATCTCTTCAATTCCCTGCGGATGATCATCTCTGCCGTGATACATGTGCTCAACCCCGTGCCAACTATATCGCTGTTCGCGTACCCAGTCGGGTTTGCCTTCATAGTTTTGTTCAATATTTTTCATTGATTGTGGCTTTGGAATGTCTACATCCTCATACATTCCCTCATGGCGCTCCGCCGGTTCAAACTCAGCATGTACGGCCTTATGAGACAAGTATGCAAAAAACGGTTGGTCACGGTTAATTTCATCCAGCCATTCCAGAGTATAATCAGTCAGTAGATCGGTTATATATCCTTCTACTTCTTGTCGTTCTCCATCAATATTCAGAGTTGGATCATAATACACCCCCTGTCCCCTGAAACTCACCCAGCGATTGAATCCAGATTGCGGATTATCAGAGGCATGACCAATGTGCCATTTCCCAAAATACCCGGTCTGATAGCCAGCCTCCTGCAAAGCTTCGGAAAAGAGTGCTGTGCCTTCCGGCATTTCGTTGTTATTGTCAACCACGCCATGACGAAAAGGATACTGTCCGGTAAGGATAGACGCCCGGCTGGGTGAACACAACGAGGTGGTAACAAACGCATTTGCCAGATGTACTCCTTCTTCGGCCATACGATCCATGCCCGGCGTCTCTAAAAAATCCGGGCTCTCGGGATGAAAGCTCATATAATCGTACCGATGATCGTCACTGAGAATAAAAATAACATTTTTGGGCTGGGCTTGTCCTAAAGACAATCCCAGCAAACTTATCAAAACAACGGATAAAAGAATCTTTATGGCTTTCATAATGGATATCTTTTTATTACAGATATTAAATGACTGATCACTAATCTAGTTAAAACACTTACTCTTCCAAATTACGCATGGGCGGAATCTCATCAGAGAACCATACCCCCGTCATGCGGTCGGTATGGTCGTCACGTACTCGCAGGTGGGGCGGAAAATCTTCCGTCTCCTCCATCCAGTTGTTCAGCTGTTGACCCAGCTCACGAGCCAACTCCCAGTAATCCGAATGGGCTGCTACGTTGTTAATTTCCCATTGGTCGTTCTCCAAATCATATAATTCGATGCGGGGACGGGGTACTTCAAACAGTCGCGACTGTGCATGTGTGAGTTCCCCTTCTTTTTTGTACTGTATTAAACTCCGGAATGAGGGACTGCCTCCAATATCTGCTGGAGTCCCGTGGGGCAACTCAGTGTAGGCATTTTGGATCAGCCGGTAACGATCAGTGCGTAAACTACGGATGTGCTCATCCGCATCATGCCAGTTTCGTTCGCTATAAGTATACTCTCTTCCCGGCAACGTTTGATCGCTCATCACTTCTAGTATGCTTTCGCCCTGCATGCTTTCTGGTATTGGGATGCCTGTCAGTTCTAGCAAGGTAGGAGCCAGATCGATGACGCTGGTCAGGCCTTCATATCGGCTACCATCTTTGATATGATCCGGCCAATGGAAGATGAGTGGAGTGCGCACCCCTTCGTCATAAACCGTTCCTTTAGCCCGTGGAAAAGGTGCCCCGTTATCACTCAAAAAAATGACCAAAGTATTTTTTAGCTCGTTATGCTTCTCCAGTTCTTCTGTAAATCGCCCAATTTGTCCGTCCATCCGGCTTATTTCGTCGTAATAATTTGCTAAATCAGCCCTAGTTTCAGGAGTATCAGTTAAATAAGGAGGTACCTTTATTTCTTCCGGATCGTGTACTTTCGGTGCATCTCCATAAGGACGATGAGGGTCAGAAAAGCCCACCCACAAGAAAAAAGGAGCTTCCTTCCTTGCATCTAAAAATTTGGGAAATGCCTCAGATAGTTGCTCACTATACCAGTCGAACTGTGCATTGGCATACGGACCGTAATGGGTCTTTTTCATATGACCGGTATAAAAACCGGATTCAGATAAATAGTCCGGCAGTATACGAGATCCTTCGGGAAGCGGCATGTGCAGATCTTCGGCTCCGGTTGCATGAGGATAAAGGCCTGTTAATATTGATATCCGGGACGGACTGCATTGTGCAGTGGTTAAAAATGCCTTATCAAACAATAACCCTCTCTCTGCAAGCCTGTCAATATTGGGCGTTTGGATTACCTCGTTTCCGTATGCCCCTGAGTCGCGCCACCCCGCATCATCTGCTACAAATATCAAAATGTTAGGAATGCTCTCCGAAGAAATCGACTGCCCTTGAACGGTCATACCTGTACATAAAACTAAACACAATAGCATCGCACTAAACCTTTGCAGGGCCTGAAGGGACTCATATAAGACTTCAGTTTTCATGGATTTTAAAATTTTTGGCAATTTAGAAGATACATGTAGACCCTTCATCCAATAATACTTACCAGTTAAACACAGAAATATTTATAGCTACTGCTATATATTATTTTGAACCGTTCAGAGCAAATTCTTTGCATATGGAAAACAAAGTATCGCTTATCCTTATTGGATGGTACAGCTGTATATGATTCGGGCTACTGTACAGTACAAAGAAGACTTCAACTATTATTAATGGTCATATATGCATGTATGTATGCTGGGGAATTACCCTATCTATTCTAATCATTCTGGACGCATTCAATTTGAAGATTATTGTCCGGGCAATGGTTTTTCTTCAAAATCTGAATCATTAACCCACCCCGTATTCATCTGTTCCCCGGACATATACCGGTGATAAAAGTTATAGGTCCCTTCATCCATATATCGGTATTCGTCAAAGACATACCCACGCCCAAACATTCTTGGATCATCCTGTTCCTTTAGTTTTTGGTATAATTCGGATTTCAATTCTTGCTTCATCTCTTGGTATTCGGGATCATCGGCCAGATTATGGAGAGCATCCGGGTCATCTGTGATATTATAAAGCTCTTCAGACGGACGTTTCCCAAAATTTTGGTCCCAGTAATGATACATTCCAGAAGCCGTTCGATTGTCAAGAATAACGGTCTTGGTCGGGCTACCGTCGGTGTTCAGATACCCGGTCTCCGGATTACCTGTAGGCCATCGATCCGGTTTAAAATTACGCAGGTACATCATATTTCCCCGAATAATACCCCGTACTGGATAGCCCCAGTCATAAGGTCGGCCAACGTCGTGGCGCTCTTTTCCCAACAACACATGATCCCTCTTAGGATTGACCTGTCCATTCTTTCCAGAGGAAAATATATCGGTCAGGCTTCGGCCTACGGTGGGATGCATGCCAGTCTCCTCCCAGTCAAGCCCAGCCAGTTCTATAAAAGTAGGTGCAAAATCCGCAAAACTGACAAAATCATCTACTACCCGGCCGGGCTCGGCAATTCCCTCTGGCCACATAATAGCCAGGGGCATGTGTGCCGAATGCTCATAGGTCTGCCCCTTGATGCGAGGAAAGGGCATACCGTTGTCGGCGGTAACGACTACAATTGTGTTTTGCAGTTCCCCATGCTCTTCGAGCAACGTCAGCATCCGCCCGAGGTGTCGGTCGAAATGTTCTATCTCAAAAGCGTAATCTAACATGTCCGTGCGGATACTGTCACGGTCAGGCCAGAAGGCTGGCACCGAATCAATCTCCGCTGGATCTTTGTCCCCTTTCTCAATGCCGGATCGGTATTCATAGGCGCGATGTGGCTCCCTTGCTCCATACCAGAAGGCAAACGGTTCATTTCCGGACCGGTCCTCCAGGAAAGCTTCAAAATTGGCGGCATAATCGTTATTGCTGATGTTGGAAGTAGGTGGCTCTGTTTTATGCTCATCATAGGGCTGTCCGGTCAGATGACGAGTCTCGCCATCAGCCGTCTTAGCTATTCCGGGCGCCCATTTTTTTCCCGTACTTCCCACAAAGTAACCGGCCTCGGCCAATGCTTCGGTATAGACCTTGAATTTTTGGGGAAATTCCGGCCAGTGGTTAGCTGCCTCCTCCAGCTGCCAGGAATTCCGGCCAGTCAGAATTATCGACCGAGAAGGTGCGCATTTCGGGTTGGGGACATACGCCTGGTCAAATCGGATCCCCTCTTCGGCCACCCGGTCAAAGGCCGGCGTCTTCACCCAATCGGTACCATAAGCAGAAGCGTGGGGAAACGACTGGTCATCACTGATTGCAAATAAAATGTTCGGAGATGTATTTTCATCCGGAGACTGTCCCATACCCGATACCGGTATATATAACAGTATTGTAATTATGGATATAAAGAGAAACACAAAACGATTTCTATCACTTTTTTTGCAAGACATTACTTATCAGATTAATAAATATTAAAAAAGGAAAGACAACTGAATGTAACACCTAAGAGGTCAGATAACCTAGTCCCTATTTGCAGAACCCGTTAAAGAAACTAAATTCAAATCATAAAAATTAATCTTCTGTCTCACTTCCCCACCAGCCATTTTCGGGATTAAAATCTTCTGACAAATATTCCAGCCGTTGCTTTTCCAGCCGGGGCAAGAGTTCCTCTTCAATCTTTTTCAAATACTGCTCCTCTTTTTGCGGATCATACTCCGGATCCTTTTTAGGAAATTTTGCTCCCATTTCACTTAACGCATTTGAAAGCCGCCTACTCAGCCGCTCGGCAATTTGTGGATGCTCATCATATACATCGGTTGCTTCTTCAAGATCCTCCTCCAGATTATATAATACCTCACTACTGTCGGCATGGTAGCGGATCAGCTTCCATGCCCCCTCCCGAATTACAGAGGAAGGGCGTCCCCCCTGATTGCCATAGTGGGGATAATGCCAAATTAGGGGCCGATCGGCTATAGAATCCCCTTCCAGCAACGGAACAAGACTAACCCCATCCCGGTGTTCATCGGGACGTAATTCACTCCCGATCAAATCAAGTATGGTGGGATAAAAATCGGTTCCGGTCACCGGCGTAAGATTTTCTGTTCCCTGGTTCTCGAGCCAGGGTACTTTTATAAAATACGGGACTTTCAGGCCGCCCTCATACTGATAGCCCTTCCCGCCCCTCAGGGGTCGGTTGGAAGTGGCATAATCGTCACCAGCGGCTACCCCACCGTGATCTGAGGTAAAAATAACAATAGTATTTTCTTCTAATCCATGTGCCTTAAGCGTTTCCAGTACCGATCCCACAGCCTCATCCATATGCTCTACCAAGCCGGCATAAACGGGGTTATCCTGCACCTGCCGGATGGGAAGAAAGTGGCCCATTTCAAAGCCGGTTTCTGCTATGCCCATTGCCTCAGCTTTATCCCGATATTTTTTCCATTTCCCACGCGACGATTGAATAGGAGCATGAACCGCATAAAAGGATAAGTAAGCAAAAAAGGAAGTATTTTTGTTTTGTCCAATAAAGGAACTGGTTTCTTTAGCCAGTTTCATTGGCAAACTCATTCCTTTTTCATCTTCATGATCTTCCATTTTAGGATTATTAAAAGGAGAAAAATATCCGCCCGTATACGGACCGCCAGCTTCAAATCCTCCCTGATTAACATCAAATCCGTGATCTTCGGGATAAGAACCTTTATTTCCGAGGTGCCATTTTCCCGCAAAAAACGTTCTGTATCCATTTTCCTTCATGGCTTCAGGCAAAACGTGGTATTCATGGGGCAGGTGGTCAATATAGTCAGGTGGGAGCAGCTTGCTATGGCGATCCTGTTCTCTCCAATCTTCTCCGGTTTTGGCCCCGATCCAGTCGGTAATTCCATGCCGTGCGGGGAACTGGCCAGACATAATGCTAGCCCTGGCCGGACTGCAGACTCGACTAGCAGTATAGCCATTTTTAAAAATCATGCTTTCTTCGGCCAGCCGATCAAGATTGGGTGTTTCATAATAATCACTGCCCATACTACTTAAATCGTGGTATCCGTAATCATCCGCAATGATGAACAATATATTCGGTTGATCCACAGGGTTTTCTTTCTCCATGCAGGAAACGCTAGAAAAAGCAACAAAAAAATAAATTAAAACTTTTTTTAACCACATTTCTTTCAGGATTCACTTATTTGTCATGCGAGTATCGTCTTTCAAAATACTGCCCTACTCATCTGTTTGGGGTATTTCAGCCCCGGTATCTTCCGCAACCTGTTCCATTTTCTTCCGCAACTGGTCCACAATTTCCGGATTCTCTTCAGCCCGGTTCCATCTTTCGCCCGGATCGTCCTGCATGTTGAACAGCTCCGCCTCTTCAGAGGCTAGCCTTAATTTCCAGGGACCTTGCCGGTAAGCCTGTAACTCCCCTCTCAGGAAGTATGGATATTCCTGCCTCGGAGACTCATCACGTTGGCCAGTCAAAAACGGCATCAAATCATATCCGTCGAGGGTATGGCCGGGCAACTCAGCTCCGGCAACTTCTAACAGCGTACGGTAAATATCAGGCATGGCCACTAATTCACTGCTTACCCTGCCCTCGGAAATATGTGCCGGCCACCGGATTAGTGCTGGTACCCGTGTACCTCCTTCATAAGTTGTGGCTTTTGAACCCCGTAAAGGACCTGTTGAACCGGTATGCCAACATTCATTCCCTTCCTGTAACATCCGATCGGGCAAATTATTCCAAGGGCCGTTGTCGGATGCAAAGAATACAATCGTATTCTCAGATAGTCCCTGCTCATCAAGGGTCTGTAGTACCTGTCCCACACTCCAGTCGATGGTTTCAATGACATCGCCATAAAATCCACCATTTGAACGACCACGGAATCCTTCAGCAGTATGTATCGGGAGATGCGGCATATTATAAGCTAAGTAAAAGAAAAACGGCTGTTCCCCGTCAGCATGGGATTTAATAAAGTTTACGGCCTCTTCGGTATAGCGAATAGTCAGGGAATCCTGGTTAATAGGATGTTCTACCATCTCTGTGTCTCGATAAAGCCCCAAGGACTCTTCGGTCTGAACCCAAGGCTTGCGGTAATCGTTGGAATAAGGCAGCCCAAACCAAGAACCAAATCCTTGGTTAGTTGGCAAAAAATCCTCTTTCATATAGCCTAAATGCCATTTCCCCGCCATACCCGTTGCATATCCAGCCTGCTGAAGACCCTCAGCCAGAGTCAGTTCTTCATCCGGCAGCCCTCCTTCTCCATCCGAACCAGTTCTACCTCCAAGATCCACCCGGGGCATATGACGTCCTGTTAATAATTCTGTACGTGAAGGAACACACCAAGAGGCCGTCACAAAAGAAGTAAAGCGTACGCCCTGTTCACCTAATCTATCGATGTTAGGCGTTTTGATAGTGGGGTTTCCATAGCTGCGCAGATCTCCATATCCCATATCATCGGGAAAGAGGATTACTATATTCGGAGGCTGTACCTCCTCCCTTTGTTCGCCACAACTGCTAAAAAGTAATGCCCCGAGAACCAGCAGAATTATACAGCAAAGTTGAGAACTTAGAAATCTTATTAAACACGCGGGATACATTCGCTTGATTTTTTTGTTAATCTAATTTTCCAATAACTTTTCTGATGCTCTGAATATATAATTACCGGTCCCCTGAGTACCTTCATACTCGTCAAAAAGCGACCGAACTCGACTTGACAATTTAGCCGGCATAGAATCCAGTTCGATTGCTTCCAACAAGTTCAATGCTCGCAGCTTTACGTGCTCATCAGGATCCCGCAAAGATTCTTCAATAATTTTAAATGCTTCGGGTTGCTGATCAAGTGAATTCAGCGCTTCGGCAACAGCTACACGAACGACACCAGAAGGATCGTCGGTCCGTTGCAATAATTGATCCACATAACCTGAAGCATGAGCATTGCTAATAGCCAGTCCCATGGCCGCCCAGAATCTTATCGAGGGGTCGTCGTGATCCAGCCGTTCCGCCAATACTTCTACATTCTCCCGCTCATTCAGAGAAGCCATTTCGGCGGTTTCTATAATTTCTTCAAGAGGGACGTTATCCTCACGGACTGCTTCATATAAGGTACCTTCTCCACGAAGACTGTCAATAATTCCCTCCGGTATAAAGCCCAAATCTCTTTGATCTCGAATCCATCTTTTATTAACATGCCGCAAGCGTTTCAATTCATCCTGATACTCTGGTTCATCCGCCAGGTTATGGACTGTATGAGGATCATCTGCTAAATTGTAGAGTTCTTCGGCCGGTTTAGATTCAAAAAAAACCCGCTGAGTTTCATTAAGATTGCCCTCTTGATATTCCTCTTCCCAGCTCTGCATGGTAGGAGCCATCCATAAATACCACAGATATTGACCATAAATACGCTGAGGCATGTAATTGCGGACATACAACCATTCTTTGTCATGAACAGCCCGTACCAGGTCGTACCGCTCGTCCATGCGTCCCCGGTATGTATGCACATATTCCCGAGCCTCAGCTTCATACTTTCCCAAAAACGGTTTGCCGTCCATAAATTCCGGCGGCTCAATACCTGCCAGACTCAAAACTGTGGCGGAAAAGTCTACAAAGGAAACCAGTCGGTCGGTACGTTCCTTGTCAGGTGCCAAATGTTCGTATTTAGGAGGTACATAAACAATCAGTGGAATCTGTAGTCCCCGCTGATTCATAAACCGTTTAGAACCGGGCAAAGCTCCCCCATGATCGCCATAGTAGAATATGATGGTATTTTCGGCCTCACCCGATTCTTCCAGATCTCTAAGTATTTCTCCAACCTGCTCATCCATCCGGCTAACTTCATCATAATAATGAGCCCAGTCCCTTTTAATCGTTTCTGTTTGCGGATGATAGGGCGGAACCGGTGCCTCTTCGGGATCATGGATTAGCGTATCAATCGGATCGTGCAGGCTACTCTCGTGGCTAATGGTTATATTTCGAACGTGGAAAAAGGGTTGTCCCTCTTCTCGGTCACGATAATGAGCCTCACCACTGGATTCATCCCAAACTTCCGGCTGATCAACTGTATTATAATCTTTCTTTCGATTGTTAGTGGTATAGTAACCAGCCTCCTGCAGGTACTTTGGGAAAAATTGAGTTTCTTCCGGTATTGGATAGATACTCCGCATATTTTCAGTACCCATCCGGTTCGCATAGGTACCGGTAATCAATGTAAACCGGGAAGGCGCACACACAGGCGTGGTGGCGTATGCATTCTCATAGATGGTTCCCTGATCTGCTAATTGATCAATATTGGGTGTATCCGCATAATCATCCCCATAAGCCCCAATAAAAGGGCTATTGTCCTCGCTGGTTATCCACAGAATATTGGGCAGAGGAGGATCTTCAGATGTTTCTGCACAGCCACAAAGTGTAGCAACCAGCAGCATAATTAATCCTGATTTAGTAACACACCCCCAAATCCCCTTTTCAGTCCAATCCATTTTTTAAAAATATTATTAACACTTTTAGGATTAGGATGTAGCCAGTGAGTCAAACTCCCATTCCACCCTTTATAATACAAGTAAATGAATTCTTGTATCTATTTTCTCACTACTTGTAAGTTCAAAGTCGCTTTTCTCCGGGAACATCAGCTAATAAAACCCCTTTATCCCTTAAACACATTTTGTTAGTACTCATATCTTCCCCCTAACTAATTAAAGAAATCTAACTCGAAAATAACAATCCTTAATCTTCGCTCAACGGCAGTGCCCACTCGGGAGGTGGAAAATCCCTCATTGGTCCCCTGAGACGCGGATAGTTTTCCCACACATCGCCGTCACCAACCACGCGGGGATCCTCTGTGTCTCTAAGAACTCCCGTCAACTGTTTCCGGAAACTGCGGGTAAGCTTTTCGTAATCTGGATCCAGCGCCAGATTATTAATACATCCGGGATCTTTCTTAATATTGTATAGCTCTTCTGAGGGCCGTCGCCCAACGGCGAGATGCAAGTATCGGTTGAAATAGGGATCATCGGCCTGTTCCGTCATCACCTGCAACGTTGGAGCGGAGTCGATATCATGATAGCCGCTATGCATGGAGGTCAGTTTTCCACCTTCAATCCGTCTTGGACTCCCGGCTGGCCATCGATGGGGGGCGAAGTTCCGGATGTAAAGATACTGATGCGTGCGAAGAGACCTCTGGGGATATCCCAGATTATTCCAACGGGAGCTTGAGTGACGCTCCCGTCCCGAATAGACGGCGTCTCGAGTGGGATCCACGATGCCTTCTTCCGAGGATGTCAGAATATCCATAAGACTATGTCCTGTCATGGAATATTCACCCCGATGCTCGACTCCGGCCGCCTCGAGTATCGTTGGCATAAAATCAATTAAACTGACGAGATCATCAACCACACGTCCTCCTTCCACCCGCTCCCCCCATCGCACCGCCAGCGGAACATGAATCCCGTCTTCATAGAGGTTTGCCTTGGCCCGCGGGAACGGCATACCGTTATCAGATGTCACAATAATCAGTGTATTTTCCAACTCACCCCGCTCCTTCAACAGGGTAACAGCGTTCCCCAGGTGCCGGTCAAACCATTCGATTTCAATGGCATAATCAAGCAGATCGCTTCGCACTTCAGGCGTATCCGGCAGGTAATCCGGAACCTCCACATCCTCAATATTTTTGCCCGCCGCCCGGCCTATACCTTTTTCATAGGGACGGTGCGGTTCTGAAGTACCAAGCCAAAAATAAAAGGGAGATTCCACCGGACGCTGCTCCAAAAAGGCCCGGAAGTTACCGGCATAATCGATATCCCGGATATAATCATGTGGTGGATCAAGCACCTCATCCTGGAAGGCTGGTCCCGCCGGATTTCGGTCCCTGCCTCCTACTTCCCAGTCACCCGGCCCCCATCCCTTTCCGGTGTAGCCTACCTCGTAGCCCGCTTCTTCAAGTAGGTTGGGCAGGACGGTATATTTTTCAGAAAATGAACTAGCGTGCGTCCCCGCGGCCTCATTTTGCCAGGGGTATCTCCCAGTCAGTATCGTAGCACGAGAGGGACTGCAACCGGGGGATGCCACAAACCCATTCATGAATAAAATACCTTCCTCTGCCACCCTGTCAAAAACCGGAGTTTCCACAAAATCTGAACCATAGGCTGAGGCGTGGGGAAAGGACTGATCATCACTGATGACAAACAGGATATTGGGACGCTGATCCTGGGCATAACCCGAAACTCCCCACGCTACGATCAAACCCAAAAACAGTATTTTTTTAGCAACTGAACTAAACAAGTGAAAAGTGTCCATGATCTGTGTTCTTTAAGAGTACGTATTCACATCCCTCATGTCCCAAGGTTTTTGACATTTAGGATAGACAAAATATTTATTTATTCCTCTTCTCTTGCCAGCCGTTCCAGTTCCCGCCTTCCTTTTTCCAGACGCTCTACCATTTTTGCAACTACGCCGGGCTCCTCCCGGGTATAACTGAACTGTTCGGAGGGATTACGCTCCAAGTTAAACAGCAAGCCTGGATCGTAGTAGTGAGACTCCCCTCTACGCTCTCCCTCAAAGCGGGTCAGCCCCCGCCGGTAGTAGGAGCGGATTACAAATTTCCAGCGCTGTGATCGTACCGCTGTAATTTCCTGATTATTGAAAAAATAGAGATACTCATGAGGTGATTGCTCCCCGCCCTGCAACACCGTCCAGATATTTTTTCCGTCGATGGTCCGGTCCCCGGGCAATTCTGCCCCGGCCAGTGAAAGCAGCGTGGGGAACAGATCGAAATTCATCGTTATTGCATTCGAGCTAACGCCGGGTGGAATCTGTCCGGGCCATCGAGAAATAAACGGAACGCCCTGCCCCCCTTCCCAGCTTGCTGCCCCCTTGCGGTCCCGCAGCCGACCGGAGCTGCCCTCAAACCAGGGACCATTGTCACTCGTAAAAATAACCAGGGTGTTCTCGTCAATATCGTGCCGCTCCAGGGCCTTCAGAACTTGTCCTACACTCCAGTCAATCTCCTCGATCACATCTCCATACAGACCCGCTTTGGATCGCCTTTGAAACGCTTCGGAAGCATACAACGGCACGTGCGGCATGGAATGGGCGAGATAAAGAAAAAATGGCTGATCCGGTTGTTCCTCAATAAACTGAACAGCCTCCCGAGTATACCGCTTGGTCAGGGTTGTCTGATCAACAGGCTCTTCAAGGACTTCCTTGTTGCGATAAAGCGGCAGCGGATGCATATCATTGCTGTAGGGCAATCCATAAAAATAATCAAAGCCGTTGCCGGTGGGCCAGGAGACGTCAACCGTTCCCAAATGCCACTTGCCCACCATACCGGTCCGGTATCCCTCAGCTTTTAGAGCCTCAGCAAGTGTGATCTCCTCCTCTGGCAAGCCGTGATTATCATCCGGAAACAACACGCTGTGGGCCAACCCCGTCCGTATAGGATAGCGACCGGTTAAAAGCCCCGCCCGCGCAGGTGTACATACGTTGGCACTCGAATAATGGTGAACCAGTTTTACTCCTTCGGCTTCCATCCGGTCAATATGGGGTGTCTCGATTAGCGGTGAACCGGAACGCCCAACATCCCCATAACCGAGATCATCATTAAAGATGACGATAAAATTCGGATGATCTATCCCGGTACTCTCCTGTGCAATGACAGGGAAGCTACTCATTATATAAAAAGGTATAATAAAACTGATCGTTAATGCTGTTCTTACAGACATAATATGATGTTATTTTTACTGTTAATCTTCTGCCTCCATCGCCTTAGCCCACTCCTGCCACTGTGACTCCAACTGATCAACTACATTCGGGTATTGTCTGGCTAAGTTCTTTGTTTCTGTACGGTCGGTATGCCGGTCATACAATTCCCACTCATCTTCCCAACTTACCATCTTCCACTTTTCAGTTTGAATAGCACGTCCGCTGTTCCACTCATAAAACAATGGGTGTTCTCGCTCGATAGAATCTCCTTTAAACAGTGGAAGCAGGCTGACTCCTTCCATTGGATGTATAGACTCGCCTCGGTACTCCTTGGGATAGTCCGCTCCGCTTACCTCAACCAGCGTGGGCATGATGTCTATAAAATGAAGTAGGCTATGGTCTACCCGTCCCCCTTCTGGAATGACTTCCGGCCAGTGAACAATAAAGGGCGTAGCCGTTCCACCTTCATGGGAATAGTTCTTATAGAAACGAAATGGAGTATTTGCTACATTGGCCCAGTCTTCTTTCAGCGATGCCCAACGGGTTATGGAGCCTATGGGTCCCTCCCCGATTTGCACAACTTCAGCTGAGGCGCCGTTATCTGAGGCAAACATTATAAGCGTGTTGTTCAGCTCATCTCTTTCCTCGAGGTAATCAATCAGCCGCCCGATATTCTGATCCATCCGGTCTACCATGGCGGCATAGACCTGCATCCGCCTTGCTTGGTCGACCTTCGTCGAGTCGTCAAGATCGGGCCAGCTGCGATAAGTCGGCTCCGATCGCGGATAGCGCTCATCCAGCAGTCCCATTTGACGCTGACGCTCGTAGCGGCCTTCGGCTATTGCCTCATAACCAACCTCATAGACTCCATCATACTTTTCGATAACCTCTTCAGGAGCTTGCAGAGGATCGTGAGGAGCCTGATAGGAAAGATATAACAGAAACGGATTCTGTTCATCCTCATAACGCCCCAGCAACTCCAGCGCCCAATCGGTCCAGCTGTCGGTGCCATAGTAATTCTCCAGGGGCGTATAGGGAGCAGCCAATGAGTCATCAAACATAAATTTCCGTGGATATGCCCACTCTTTCTGAGCTGGTGCACCCGGATCGCCGGAACGCTGCTCGCCGGGGTTGAAGTAGTTGGCCGCCCCGTCGCGCAGTCCCCAATAATGATCAAAACCCCATTCATAAGGATTGTCCGTACTGTGGTGCTTTCCTACAAAAATCGTAGTATATTCCGACCTGCTTAGCACTTCCCCGAACATTACTGCCTGCTCGAAGCCCCCTGGCGATTCTCCCATTCCCACTTGCTGGGCATACTGTCCGGTTAACAGCACGGCTCTTGAAGGAAAACATTTACTGGTATTGTGCATCTGGGTAAACCGTATACCGTTTCCCGCCAGTCGGTCCAGGTTCGGCGTTTCTATCTCAGATCCATACGCCCCAATATCCGAATAGCCCAGGTCATCGGCCAAGATAAACACAATATTGGGTCTAGGGGATTCATTAGGGTTGTCGGAATCCTGACCGCATCCACTGAGTAGTAATACTACAAGTAAAAAACATATAGAAATTGGAGATATACAGTATTTTAATATGGGTCTGATAGTCATTTGATTAACAAATCATAGTGATTTTTTTACTGCTTTTTGAAAGAAAACACCTAAATACTGCTATCTCCGGAGTACCTTTTCATCATAACGAAGCATAGACTGCACAGGTAGTATAGCTCCATTTAAAAACCATTTATTCAAATTTATAAACAATAGGCTCCGAATCTTCCCCCGGGGTTACCCCTTCAACTTCCTGCCATCGATCCTGATCAGGTTCTCCTACTCTAATGGTATATGTGGAATGGAGATCAAAGACCTTGGGTGTGAATCGATCTCCCTGTAAACGCAAAGCATATTCCAGCTGATCGCTCTCTTCTTGATAGAGCTGCAGGACAGGATTTTGCAGCCCTTGGACCCTAACTTCTGGCAGGTACCCTACGGCCTTGCGACCATAATTGGCTTGCTGGCTCACGACAATCGGCCAGCCATCGTACTGCCCCTCGGGATTAGCGAGTGGGTCCACGTATCGGGGCCAGCATTCGATCCGCATGCTGCGGTCCGTTTTATCGAAGGTGACTATTCCATAGCCGGTCACCCGGTCGTAGATCAGGCCCGGATCCCGGTTGGTCTGGACCGGGTTGGCTACCGCCAGGACCGTCATTTGGTTACCAAAAGCATCCTTAAAATTGCCTGTATATTTCGGGCGACCAACCAGCGGCTGATGATCCTCTTCCACGGTTGGCCACCACCGGCGGGGCCAGATATTATTCAGAGCCGGACCGGTAAATACAAAACCTGCATCACGGTATTCATCCACCCCGTATTGGATGACACTCCCCAGATGTTGATCGCCGGCAATATGTAAAGCAAAACCCCGACGGATAAGATCCAGTGCCTCGTCGCGCCCTTTTTGTGGCCATCCGTTAGTATCCATATCCCGTGCAGGATAATCCCCTGATGGGTATTCTCCCCGGGGCGGAATCGGTTGTTGTGGTACATTCCGGTCATGTGTCGCTCCTTTTGACATGGTATGTGCCCCAGAAAACGGAGATTGGGAAAGCACTGCTTTCATCTTTGCTCCATGACTCCAGTCGGCGACCCACTGCTCCAAAAAGGCCTGTTGGCGGCCTCCCAAAAGATCAGCATCAATATCATAGTATTGGCTCAAATCGATATCCGGATCCTGCGGGAAACCGTTGACCACCTCAAACGGGAGCACGTTACCCGGGGCGGACTTGAACTTACGGTCCTCAAGGATCGCAAGACTCACACCCCCGTAGGTCCAGTCGGTATAATAGACACCAATATCCTGTTTTATCGGTGTGGGATCCCATGGGTCCGGCAGGTGGCTGGTGAGCGTCCGCTCCACCATTCGCACCCATTCAGGGGGATATTTATACCCACCTTTGTCCTGAGCCTCATACCCCCACCCCTTATCGGTGGGAGCTTCCTTTCCTCCCTCCCCCCAAATATTGCCGTGAAATACGTCGTGGTCGTCGGGGATGAATCCACCCGGTATGTGCCGGAAAATATCCCGATAGGACCATCCGAACATGTACCACTTTCGTAGGTAGTCCAGCGTAGCTCGTTCCACATCGTCGGTTCGCTCCGCGCCAAAGCCACCGTGCGACTCATATATTTGATCGCCCAGAAACATGGCTATATCGGGGTGGTGCTTTTTCACATTCTCAACCACTTCTGCGTTCGGAAAGCCGTGATGACTGTTACAGCTGAATACCGCCATCTTCACCCGGTCAGCCGACACCGGCTCCCCGGTAATGGTCCCTTCATAAAAATATTCTTTGTCGCCCGACTTCAACGGCAATTCCAGACGAATCCGGAAGGGAATATCCTCATCGTGCTGCCAATCTTCGATACGGAAATGGGCGGTACGCGCGAGCTGATGGATATTGGTATCCTCCACGGTTTCCCACTGGCCGCCTGACCGAAGCTGCAGCTCTACTTTGTGACCATTTATCATTTCCACCGGCGCAAGCTGGGCGGTTATCTTGAGCACTCCCCGATCCAGGGTATATTGGGCAAAACAAATAGGCCCAAAAGTCTGACCCGGATTAGAACGCACTTTGCTGCCAGATATTCGCCAGTCGGAAAACCGTACCGAGGGAGCCATGGGCTCTTTTTCTTGTGAGGATAAATGGGACAACAATGCTACATTTCCCTTTAATTGCCCGGCCTCTATTCCTTCTGCCGTTAGGCTCCCCAGCAGTTTTCCGCTTGAAACGTCAATTGCCTTTAAACTCAAGGTGTACGGACCGCCGGCTTCGGTCGCATCCAACTCCAGACGAACTGGCCCCTGCAGGGAAATCGATTCATCCCCGCGCTCCCCACCGATAAACAACCGACCGTTTGCATCCATACCGATTTGCAGTCCCTCCCCGTATATCGCGTTACGCCGGTAGTCTTCAAATTGAACACGGACGGGCTGATCCCCTGCCCGGGCACCGATGCGAAATCCAACCCGATCCTGCCCGGAACCGGTGTTATTGAGCAGTTCCAGTTCAACTGCTATTCTAAAATCACCGGCGCCCTCTCCCAGCTGGTGAGTCAGGCAATGCAGGGTTCGGTTGGAAGCGCTGATCAAGCATTCAACCTGTCCGTCTGCTATACACCAGTCCTGCAGCCGGTTGCCCCAGAATTCAGGACCGACCCAGCGCATATCCGGCCATTCCGTCCACCGGCTGCGCATCGGGGTGGATGCTTCTTTTAGTGTATTCGGATTTTCTTTTGCCCCGCTTTTGCCCGGTTTGAGAAACGTCCACGAAGCCGTACCTAACAAAAGGGTTTTGATACTTTCCTTGCGATCCATAACTGTAAAAAAACTTAAATGTTATCAGGTTGGTGACTCAGCTCTTTCGATTCAATATCCTGCATGGATAGCCCAGGCCCACTCCACTGTAGCTGAAGAGAGGGAGTACCATCTTCTTCCGCCCGGGCATAAATAAGCTGAACGGGATGGTATCCTTCTTCCAACCTTATTTCAGAGGTGATAGCCGACCCCGAATCATATTCTTTGTCGGCATCAATGACCATTGCATCGTGGATGCGGAGCACAGCACCGCGGTCGGCCTGGAGGCTAAACGTATATACTCCTGTTTCGGGTACCTCCAACAAGCCGGCGTATTCCAATACAATATGCCTATCCCGGGTTCGCACCTCGAGATCAAATCTCTCTGTGATTCCGCTTTGCTCAGGGGCTTGTTCCAGCGTATGCACATCGGGGACCCAGGGAGTAATTACTTCATAGACCCAGTATCGAAGACCTGGCTGTATATTCCCCGGATCAACCAATGCAGGCACCGGCATCTCATCGTAAGGCCGTTCTGCGGACAAATCAGGGCGGCGAATTTGCAGCACCCGGTTCTTCATCTGCTGTTGCAGGGTATCAAAATTATTGCTGCTGGCGGCAAGATCATTCGTCTCTCCCGGATCTTGCCGGGTGTCATAGATCCGAAATTCATCATCTGCAGACTGAATGTTATAACGGATTCCTTTATATCCGCCCAGGTAGAGTACCTGCATCTGTCCACGCTGTTGTTCACGGTGGGATTCGTGAAATTCCTCGTATCCAGGTGTTTCTCCGCCCTGATTGTATTCAACATAGACTTCTCCGGAATGCTGATTGTTTTCACCGGTAAGTACAGGCAGCAGGGAAACACCGTCGGTCCGGGCGGGTGCCGGCAGTCCGGCCATTTCTACGAACGTGGGCAGCCAATCGTGGAATCCACTGGGTGAATCATTCATACTGCCTTCGGATACCCTGCCGGGCCACCATGCAATAGTGGGAACCCGAATACCTCCTTCCCAGGTATCACGTTTAATCCCATCCAAGGGCCCAAAACTGTCAAAAAAGGTGGGATCATATTCACCGTATCCATAAGATTCCCTGTGTGGACCATTATCCGAAGTAAATACTATCATGGTATTCTCATCAATATCCAGGTCCTTAAGCAACTGGATAATATCACCAACGCCGTTATCGATACGACGCACCATACTGGCAAAGCGTTGCTGCGGCTCCGGCCAACCCTGATCGATATAATCTGGGTGGATATAGGTATCTATACTATCCCCGACCGTATTGATGTAGTTGTCTACTTCACCAATCAACTGCACGCCTCCGTCAAGCCCTCCTCCTTCCGGATAGCGGGTGGAAGCCACTTCCAGCCCCGCATGCGGGGTATCATAGGCCAGATACAGAAAAAAAGGCTGATCCTCCTGTTCTTGATCGATAATCCATTTTTTGGCGGCGCCTGTAAACAGGTCGGTGGTATACGCGCCCCTGAGCTGATCGGAGATCTCCTCATTGCCCGCGTACAGTTCTACCTTGGGTCGCTCTCTGACTTTATGGGCCGGGTAGTGATTATGACCATCCCGATGGCGAACATAGCCAAAAAAATGATCGAAGCCCCGTTTCGTCGGATAAGCCTGCCAGGTTTCCGGACTGTTCCCCTCTCTTCCCTGCAAACCATATTTCCCTACGAGACCGGTGGTGTATCCAGCTTCTTTTAGCACCGAAGCCAATGTATGATTATCCGAGAGTGCTTTATCAAACTGATTGTCACGTATATTGGCATGTCCCTGGTGCACGCCCTGCAGCAAAGACGCCCGCGAGGGAGCACATACGGGCGCTCCCACATAATGGCGGGTCAACCGCATTCCTTCACTGGCCATCCGGTCCAGATTAGGCGTTTTATGATGAGGCTTTCCTTCTTCCCTTCGCTGGTTCTGGTAAAAGGCTCCTATATCCCCATATCCAAGATCATCGGTGAGAATAAAGATGATGTTGGGTGGCTTCTGGTTAATTTCTGGTTGTTGCATATCCGATTGGCATGCAGAGAGGATAATAAAGGATATAAAGAAGCTGAATAAATATGAATTTCTATGCATTAATTACCGTTTAGGCTACTGTATTAACTGATCCACTCTTAACTCTTAATACTTTTATTAAGGATTTGATAAGAAATAAACAAGCTGGAAATCTTCAGCCAGAGCTTTCAATCGGAATTACTGGCAACTTTTATCAAACAGCGATTCATTCATATGAAATTCTCTTTGTAATTCAGAAAACCGGTACAAACTTCACTCCTCAAAAGGATGTTGTTCCAGCAACTCATCTGGCGAATAAAACCCATTTTTATCACGAGTAGCAGCCCGTATTTCTTCCACTTTCTCAGGAGTAATTGCCGATGCTTCATTTCCAAATGCATTTCTTACATAAGTCAGTACAGCGGCGACCTCTTCGTCATCGAGCATTCCTCTGAAGGGAGTCATGGGAGTATTCCCCGGATATGCCATCCCAAGTACTTCTATGGGACCAGACAAACCATTTAATGTTAATTTAATCAGTCGTTCTTCATTTCCGGTCACCCACTGGGTTCCCCTCAAAGGAGGAAAACCCGAAGCAGTTAATCCTTTGCCATCGGGCTGATGACAGGTACCACAATAGCCGTCCCTTGAATAGATCTCCCTGCCTTTCATGAAGAGGTTTCGTTCAGTTCCGGTAAGGCTAGTTTCTATTTCCTCAGCTGTTTCGTCCTGAACTGTTTCTCCAAGCAGGCGCGCAAGAGCTGTATCGTAGGATGGCCTCATCCAGTCATCGATGGGGTAGTTGGCGGCTTCGTTTAGAATGGATAAACCGTCGTCTTGGCTCAACCATGAGGCTGCTACAATTGCCTCCAGGCGAACCCGTCCATGATCATCCGCGGCTGCCTGAACGAACAGATCTACCTGATCCTCCACCTGGTGGCCTGTATATCGAAGCACTCGTACCGCAGCAGCCCTGACCCGGTGATCCTCCGCCTCAAGCAACCGGCGAAGCAGTTCATTGTGAACCTGATTCAATCCCCAGCTTACCCATAAAGCTTCTAACAAGTGGTGTTCGTATCTTTCATTGTCTTCATCAAGGTTGGCAATCCAAGTATCTAAGTATGCCAAAACATCTGATGCATTGCGGCTCCGTAATTCCAGCCGGGTTCGTTCACGAGTTCTTAATTCGGGAAACTTCAGGTTTTCGAACAACTCTTCGATTGTTGCGCCTGCTACATTTGCGGGTTCAACCAGTGGCCGTTCAGGATAGGTAATTCGATAAATACGGCCGTGTACGTGATCCCTGAGTGGATCTCGTGCATTATGCTGCATATGGCCGATCAACACATTATGCCAGTCAACCAGGTAGAGTGAACCATCCGGTGCAAATTCCATATCCACAGGACGAAAATTTCTATCTTCTGACTGCACCAAATCCATTCTGTGCCTGCTTTTATAACCCGTACCGTCATCCTCCAGTGTGTGCTGTTTGGTACCTAAAAACCCTATCGTATTATTTATCAAAAAATCTCCCTGAACTTCATCCGGAAAATGACGGCTCGACACAAATTCCAACCCTGAGGTTGGGCGAACCCGGTGGTCATCCTCTATCAGGTTTCTCGATTTGGGGGTGGCTGTGCCGTACCGGGGTTTAACCGTACCCGGCATCATCCAGAGAACATCCGGGCCGGAGGTTTCGGCAAAGAAATTCTGTCCCCACTCGTCAAATGCAATACCCCATGGATTAGGAATGGATAACTGAGCCGTTCTTTCCAGGCGCCGCCGCTGCGGATTGTATCGGTAAAACCCACCATTGGTTGCCCGAACCGGGCCATAAGAAGTCTCAACATTAGTATGCAAAAAAACCCCCTCCCCCATGTAGATAGCGCCGGATGGATCCGCCGTATAAGCACTGTGTGCATGGTGAGTATCATGATCATCAAAGCCGCTTAACACGATTTCGCTGGTATCTACCCTGTCGTCACCATCAGTATCCCTATATAGCATCAAATTTGTACCCTGCGATACATAAACGCCTTCCGGTGCAAACTCAAAACCTACAGGAAGGTGTAATCCGTCAACAAATGTTGTTTGTTTATCAGCCCTACCGTCACCATCTGTATCTTCAAGAATAATAATCTTATCATCAGGTTTTTCATCGCCCGGCTTGTAGTGTGGATAGCTCGGCATGGTAGCCACCCAGAGGCGTCCTTTGGTATCAAATGAGAGTTGAACGGGATTTGCCAGATCGGAAAAATCCTCTTCAGATGCAAAAAGTTCAATTTCATAACCGGGAGCCATCTCAAATGTCTCGAGTGCTTCCTCGCCATACAAGTATTCGGGATTCCCGTGCTGATCGGGATCGAAATTAGTTTCCACTTCCGGTAGTTGCCTGGTATTTTGATCCGCTGCTGCCACGTCCATCTGTTCACCATTTGCCGCACGCCAAATCGCTGTATCCCTGATAGCGGTCATTTGCCTGATTTTCTCAATCTCAGCCGGATAGTTGTCCGGCCCAAACGGATTGTATCTACGGCCATAGGCATGCACCCCATTTGGTATTTTGAAATCATTGTGCCACATCCAGTTTTTTTCAAGTACAGCCTCGTGAACCGATTCACGATATTCTTCAGCCTCCCTTCCCATCTCACCAAAAACCTGGTCAGCCAGTAGTTTTGCGAACTTCGAGTACCCTTCATCATTGAGCTGTGAACCATCAATGGTAAACGGACCTTCACCCGATTTAAACCACTCTTTGGATGGCGAAAAAGCATCAATGAAAATTACCTCATGCTCTTCGACAACTTCCTCCATTGCATCCGTATAGAGGCTCAGATTTTCATTTTCCTTACTCCCGTCAGGCAGGTCATGCTCATCAGAAAGGTTCTCAAAAGCTATGGGAGAAACAATAGCAAGCTGCGGGGGTGTTTCTCCATTATATTTCTGAGCTAACGTATGCCGAATGAAAGCATCCAGTTCTGCTTTGTAATTTTCAAGCCCGCCTTCTCCTTCAAACGATTCATTATAGCCAAAAAATGCAATGATGATATCTGTTTCAAGCCGGGTAAGCCACTCGTCCGGCGTTTCAAAGTGGCCTTCACTTTCTGACTCTGCAGCTAATTCTGTTTCTGTGTAAAACTGTTCAGCGCCGGGGAATGCCCATGGCGAGTTACGGGATGCATGTGGACGAAATCCGGGCGTATTTCCGGGATCGCTCATATTTCGGACAAAAAGTGAACTATCAGGATAGCGAACATGCATCTGGGTTTCAAAATGGCCGAAATTCATCATTCTTGACCCCAGATTATTCCCAATTAACGTAATATGAGCATCCTTGCTGATGTGTAGAGTATTATCTGTTCGGGAGCATTGAACAGTACTTAAAAAAATTGCAGCAATGGCTAAAAACGTCGGCAACTTTCTAAAATTCACTTTTGAGTTAATCACTATCTATTGTTTTAAGATGTTGAATGTCCGACTTACCCTAAAAAGTTCTGCTTTTTTATTCCCTCATTCGAAGGGGGACAATCCTCAACCAGCATTTATTTCAAATTCGCGTTATTTATAATCAATCGGTTTAAGCCCCTTGATAAATTCCCCAAAGCCAAATTTTGTTGGCGTATATTCTCCAATAATATCGACATTGGCTTTTTCGGGAATCTCTTCTTCCATTTCAAGTGCCCAGTAACAAGCATTGACCAAAAGCCTCCGGAAACCTTCACTTTCCAGGTCTTGTGATGAACCCATGGTTGTGGTGAAAACCTTTCCGGTATTTCCCTGTTCCGAAGTATACGTTTTTGTCCAGGCCACAGGCATTATTGATTTTTTCCAATTGAGAGGAGCCTCAGGGGTCATCCCGTTTGTTGATTGTCCCCATACAAGCACTTCCACATCACCTTCAAGTTCTCTGGTTCCATATACATCCGTAGGCCCCCAAATATCGGATACACCCCTTATAACCGGATGATCATTTCGCTCCTTAATCCCATCAATTAAGCCCCTGGTTCCCTCACTTCCATGCTCTCCGTGGTGATCTATCCAGGTTTCTCCGAGAATCTGTCTTCCAAATCCACCTTCCCAGCCGGGAATGTCACTATTATAGGAATACTTTGCATATTCACTTTCCGAGTCTTCTGAGTAGGCAAACGCATGCGTTGCCGTTCGCAACCCTATGATGGGTTTACCGGATTGCAGATACTCATCAATATATTTCATCTGTTCGTCCGGCAATTCACGGAAGCGGGTAAAAATCACCATAAGATCAGCAGATTCAAGATTTTCCAAACCCGGAATATTGTTTTGATAATCTGGTTTGATTTCACCGCTTTCAGGCTCAATTGCAAAAAGAACGGTAGTTTTAAACCTTTGATGATCCGATAAAATTTTGGCCAGCATGGGCAGGGCTTCTTCGGATCGATACTCATCATCCCCGCTTACCAGTACAATATGTTGACCGTTACTCTGGCCTGCGCTCGGTTCAAACGTAATCCACTGTTCGTTTTCCTGACCATACATATTCTGGATACCGAATAAAGCGGCAACAATCAGAATCACCATAGCCCTGAATATTTTTATACTACCGTTTAGAAAAATTTCCATTCTTATTTTTTTAAATCAAGTTCAAATTTTAACTCGGGACAATTACATAGATCCATGAAATTTTAAACACTCCATGGATCCCTATTTACTATTCAATTCATTTCTGTTAAAAACTGATTCCGGATCGGGTGTTGATCCATTGAGAACTGCAATCACATTTTGAACCGTGGAGACACACATATTCCGGTATGTGGTAGATGTAAGGCTCCCTGTATGCGGTGTAATCAGAGTTTTTGGATGATTCACAAGGGAGTGATTGCTATCCGGGGGCTCTACAGAAAGAACATCAGCAGCAAAACCTGAGATTTTTCCGCTGTCCAATGCCTTTAAAAGAGCCGTTTCATCGATAATGGGCCCCCTTGCCGTATTGATAAGCCAAGCATCCGGTTTCATCAGGTTGAGCTGTTTTTCCCCTACCATTTTTTTGGTCTCATCAAGAAGCGGTACATGAACGGTCACTACATCTGCCTGTTTGAAAACACTTTCCATTGTGCAACTTTCATATTCCGATTGAACAGGAAATTTATCCCAGTACACCACTTTCATTCCAAAAGCATCTCCCAGTTTTGCCACCCGCCGGCCTATATTTCCCATTCCCAAAATACCGAGTGTTTTGTCCCTCAGTTCATCCCCGCTGTATTGATTCCGCCAGCTCCAGTCACCGTTTTTGACGCGCTCAACAGAATTCCATACATCCCGGATTCCCATCAACATAAGGGTTAAGGCATGTTCGGCTATAGTTGATGAGTTGGAGCCAGGTGCGTTAATAACTTTGATTCCCCGTCTTGTAGCTTCACCAACATCCACATTATCAAGACCAACACCACAGCGTGCCACAACCTCAAGTTCGGGGCAGGCATCCATTAACTCCCGGTTTACCTGGCCTTTACCCCTTGTAACAACCGAATGAATGGTTGCATTTTTGGCAATTTCAACCGGATTCATACTCTGAAAAGCCTCATGTACAGTTGTGTTTTCGCGCAACAGCGTATCCGCCTCTGAGGCAATGGTTTCAAGTAGAAGCACGTTTTTTTTCATGGACTAAAATTTAAATTCAGTTAAGTATTACACAGTCGATAAGTATCATTTCGCTTTGCCTCGTTATTGAACGCCTATAAAGATGAAACGGCAGATCAAATTGGCTATTTTTTCTTTTTTTTGCTGCCGTGATAAAGCGATGCATCATCACTTTTATACCCCCGGTAATCCTCACGGTTGGATTTATAAAGTCCTTCTTCATAGAGTTCATCTTTTAAAATAGACTCATCAATCTCAGCATCCGGATGGGAGGATAACTCTACGAGATTCCCTGCGGGATCACGTACAAACATCTGCATAGCACCATCGGGTAACTTTCTCACTTTGCCCCAAGGCTCGATATCAATCGCCTCTAACTCTTTCATACGTTTAAACAAGGAATTAAAATCATTTACCTGCATGCATACGTGCCCCCGGAAAGAGGGAGTATCTTCCCACTCGGAAAGATGAAGCTGTTGTTCATCGTTGATATCAAAAAACAAAACCGGGTAATCAAAATTGAAAGCAGGCAGCGGATCGAGGCCCAGCTCATTTTCATAAAATTCACCTGCTTCTTCCAGGTTATCTACAATAAGTGTTACATGGTTGATTTTAACGGCGCGTGCCATAATGGTCAGTTTTTCAGGGTTCAAGTTTCAAAGTATAGGTTGTCATAGTGAATAACCACTTTAACAGTGTTTCCCCTTCAAAAAGGAGAGAGTTCTTTTTGTTATTTTAAATTCAAACTCACTTTAATTTAAACTTTTTGTTTATAATCCTTAACAAAATCCCAGTTTGGTGTGACGCCCAAACCGGGTGCATCAGGAGCTTTTATCCATCCATTTTCAACTGGTATATTTTCGTTAATCAACTCATACATCATGGGATTGCCTCCCAGGGAAAATTCAATAACCGTAGCGGAAGGGCTTGCAAATGCAACCGTAGCACCCGCCATAAACGAAAAAGCAGAGCCCCAGCAGTGGGGTGCGAGTTCCAGCTGCCACGCCTGTGCAAGGTGTCCCACCCGCATCGCTTCAGAGATTCCACCGATGATCGCCGCATCCGGCTGAACAACATCAATCGCACGATGATTAATCAGTCCGCGGACATCAAAGCAGGTGTACTCGCTTTCGCCGGCAGCAATGGGAATCGATGTTGATGAACGAACCTCAGCGGTACCCACGGGGTTATCCGGGCTTACCGGTTCTTCAAACCAGTATAAATCAGAATCTTCAACTCCCCGGCAAAACTGTTTGGCTTCGGGCACACTGTAGGTACCGTGTGCATCCGCCATAATCTTAGTATCAGGTCCCAGGGCCTCGCGTGCAGCTTTCACCCTGGCAATACTCTTTGCAACTGTATCATCCATCACTCCAACCCGCATTTTCACCCCGTCAAACCCCTTGGAAACGTACCCGGAAAGTTGTTCGCCAATTCCATCAATATCCTCCCAGCCACCGCTTGCATATGCGGGCATTCGTTCCCGGCAGGATCCCCCGAGCAGCTCAACAACCGGCACATTCAGTTCCTTCCCCTTTAAATCCCAGAGGGCCATATCCACACCGCTGATCGCTGATATTGTGAGCCCCCTTCTCCCCAGTATTGGAAATTTCCGACCTCTCGCCAAAGCGTAGTGATCGCGCGTTCCGCTGTAAAGCTGTTCCCATATCCGCGTAATATTTCGCGCATCCTGTCCAACCAATGCAGGTTTCAGTTCATTTTCTATACAGCTCACAATGGAAGCGCACACCCCGGAGGAACCGACAGCCGCTTTAGCCTCACCAAAACCCTGCATACCCTCTTCAGTGGTTACAACAACCAGAGTCATATCAAAGTGCGTGAGCAATCCATAGTCGGACCGGTGTTGTTTTGCTTGCTGAATCGGGCATCGAAGCCAAAAAGCTTCTACATTTTCTATAATCATGAGTTATTTCGCGGTTGAATATTGAATATTTAGTTTTGTAGTTCCCCTCTTGAGAGGGGACAGATTACACAGCGTGTAGCGAATCTATCAAGTATGTTGAACTTGCCCTTTTTCGGCCAGTTGGTAAAAGGGGTTTTCCTTCACCTGACACTCCTTGCCTCACTATTCCCCTCCCCGAATAGTCGGGAAGCAAGCGCAAGGGGATGTTTTTTACCTTCTTAGTAAAGTTCACACAACTATTCATTAATGAACGGCAAAAGCTTTTCAGCCGACCTGCGGGTCAGCTCCGTATAGAACTCTTCAGAAACAGATGTACTGCCATGATCTTCAATAAACTTTTTCTGTTCGGCACTCAGTCCATCAGGCTTCTCATCAATAGAGTTTATATACTGATTTGCGGGAGTGCGGTCAACCGGGGCGCAAAACTCAACGGAAATAGCCCCGTTAAATCCGGCTTCTTTTACCGTATCCATAATCTTGGGCCAGTTTAATTTACCCATTCCCGGTGCCATACGGTTATTATCCGCAACATGAATACCATTGATTCTTCCCTTTGCCCGGAGAATCGCGTCATAGATATTGTCTTCTTCAATATTCATGTGAAAAACATCCAGGCAAACACCGCAGTTGGGTCCCACCTCTTTTGCAAGAGCAAGGGCTTGATCGCCCCTGTTGATAAAGTAGGTTTCAAACCGGTTAATGGGTTCAATGCCAATAAGAATTTCCTGTGTTTCTGCATAATCATAAATTTCTTTCATGGATGTAACAGCCCATTCCCATTCCTCATCCGGGCGGCCATCCGGAACCAGCTTGCCAACCGTACCGGGTACAACAGATACCATGGTACCGTTCAGCTCTTTTACCATTTTAACAACATCCTTTACATACTGAATGGACATTGCACGCTGCTCTTCATCAGCAGCAAGCAAATTTCTCTCCTCCATCATCAGGGTGACCGATCCCCAGCAGCCTAAGCCGTGGTCTTTTATCAACTTGCTGATTTTTTGAGTGTCATACTTTTCCGGTTCACCGGAAATTTCCAGTTTCTGATAGCCGAGACAGGCAATTCGTTCGATTGTGGTTTCAATCGGTTCGGCACGCATCCAGTTATGTATCGCAAGTTCCATAAGTAAAGAATTCTTTAAATATTTTGTATTCGGTTGGAGCTCCAAATCAGTAGCGAAACTGCTTTGATGAACAGTTCGCAGAAAAAGTGCAGAAATGCTACTGGTTTGTCAAAGTTTTTTTTCTATAAGCATCTATCATAACATGACTTCGATATTTTAATGTAATATTGAACGACTGTTTCGACCACTTTTGATCGTAATGGAGTCGAAACTTATACTTCGACAGTAGATTAATCTACTCTTTGCTACCCCTGAAGTTATCAAACTTCAGGCAGTTTCCAGGGTTTCCTGTATTCCGGTATGATATATTCATTGGCTTTTTCACTGTTTGTGAAGCGCATGTTTTCATCATCCCACTCCAACAGATGCTCACCCACTCTCCCAGAAATATTCGCAATATGAGCATGTACGGCAGCCGCATAGCCCATTTCGGGGGTACAACGGGGGGGTTCTCTGCTTTGTATACAGTCCAGAAAATTTCTGACATGATGGTCATGGGCGTCACTAATATTACTCAGACTCCTGGCTGCCGTTTTGTGGGATTCCGTATTGTTATCATATTCGGGATACAATTTATAACCCGCTCTGTCTGCAACCATTGTCCCCTTGTCACCTATAAAAGCCACTCCGTAAGGTTTCCCCCAAGGACCTTCCTGCACTCCGCCATTCATATCAAAATTAATGACATAATTCTTTTTCGGATATGTAACATTCATCGTGTCGAACGTATCACGCATGCCGGTTTGATTCGAATTATTGCCAGCATAGGTTATTACTCTCTCCGGTCCTCCCAACAGATCATCAGACCATAACCCCATATCAATCAAATGCACGCCCCAGTCTGAAAAGAGTCCGCCGCCGTAATCCCAAAAGTGTCTCCACGAACCGTGAAAGCGTGCCCTGTTAAATGGTCGTTTGGGGGCGGGGCCCAACCAGAAATCATAATCCACACCTTCAGGGACTGAGCTGTCTTCGACAGGTGTGGCACCTATTCCATAATTGAAATTGGCCCATATATTTACTTTACGGAGTCGACCGATATCTCCGGATTTTATTATTTCCATGGTTTCATTGAACCCTTCGTTGCTTCGCTGCTGTTGACCAACCTGTACCACCCGACTATAATGGTTGGCAGCCCGTACCATGATATCACACTCGCCGATCGTGTTGGCCAGTGGTTTTTCAACATAGATATCTTTACCGGCCTGACATGCATAGACAAATATCAGGCAATGCCAGTGGTCGGGAGTGCCAATTATTACAGCATCGATATCCTGCTGCTCGAGCAATTTTCTGAAATCGCGGTACAATTTGGGATTTTGTCCGTAAGCCTCTTTAACATCTTTGGCACGTTCATGGAGCACGTTCTCATCCACATCACACAAAGCGACACAGTTTACCCCCTCATTGTTGAGATGATGCCTCAAAATATTAAACCCGTGATTCCGGCATCCAATCAGTGCAACATTTATTTGATCACTCGGTGCAATATTCGCTCCCCAAACGGAAGATGGTAGTATGGAAAACATGCCAATTCCGCCGGCTGAAATAGCAGCATTCTTTATAAACTTTCTGCGATTCTGACTCATTTTTTCCTGTTTTTAATGTTATGGCAATGGTGTTTAACCTGTTGCTATTACTCCATTAGTAAAAAAGCTGTAAGGGTAGATATCAATGCTATTCCTATAGACATGTAAATATTTTTTTGGCCTTAAATCTCATTCATAACCCGTCATGCTGCTGGCTGTTGCCAGGGAACCAAGCCATAACAAACCCCATGATTATCTAAATTATCTGTAATTATCAGCAATATAATACGTTAGGCTGGAGTAATTCCTTTCGCTATAAATCCGAACAAGCTTTATCCTGATATAAATACTCATTGAAAAAAATCCCTTATCAAAATCCAGGCATTACCATATTTAATAAATAATATGCGCGATTATTAAATCCAATAATTCTTTATCAGGTATACTTCGTAACTACAGCCGTCATTACCATCCACCGTAGGGCCACCAGGGATTTTTGTAATAGGGTGATTCAACAATCACCTTCCGCTGTCCATTTTTATAGGTAATCCGGGCCCGGACCCAATGCTCTCCAGCCGGCAGTTCATAGCCAAATTCATCCAAACTGAAATCAAAGGGAGCTTCCACCGTGGTGATAACTTTATTATTAATAATAAGCTCAACTTTATCTATTGAGATATCAGAATATTTCTCCTCCTCAATATCTATATTTCCCTTCCCTACTTTTTGATCAAAGTTGATATGCACACGTGGGGTTCCCGGACTGTCTGTAATTCTAGCAAGCAGGTCGAAGAAATTACGTTTTCGTTCGGATGATATCTGCCAGTTCACCGGCACACTTTGATACCCTTCATTGAATTCATCCCTTTCCTGAGGACGGCGAAAATCGAAATATCCCCAGGAAGCGTAATTTTTTACACTAGCAACAAAATTATTTCCCTCCTCACCCCAGCCTTGTTCATCAACCCGCCAGGGCTGATCATCTTCATTAAAAACTATAGGCATAGGGGAATATACTCCCATCTCCCGCACTTCCCGAATCATTTCAACGATACGCTCAGGATTCTCTACTCCGTTGCCGTGTAATAAGACATAGTCGGAAGCACCAACGATGTTGGGAGGCGGTACCGAACCTCCCCCCAGGGAAGTACTGACATACAATGAGTGACCATTATGTTCGATATTCTTCGCTTGCTCAATGAGTTCATGTACCCGGTCGCACTGGAGAATGGGATGGTCATAACGTATATTACATTCATTATTGATTTCTACAATCACATTTCTATACCCTTTCTTAAGTATCCATTCAGTTGCATTTTCAACGGCATGTATAACGGCCTGCTCATCCTGCAGGTTTTCATCCTGACCAAAGTAAAAATAGCCGAGTATGGCGACCATCCCCAGCTCATCAGCCCGGTCGAGAATACGCTCAAGACGGTTCATATAGTCTTCTCTTAGGGATCCGTCGGGAACAAAAGCGGAATTATCCCACCGCTGCTCTCCACAGTATCCATACGGACAGCCTCCCTGGAGATTAACAGCAATTCCAAGTAACCCGTGTTTTTGCCAAGAAGCCATTGCATCGACAAATTCCTGTGTATTTCGGTCCGGATCCCACTCTCTTGTATCAGGGTAAGCCCACTGGCCTCGCGTTTTTGAATTCACATCATCAAATGTTCCCTGAATTAGTCGGGCATTCATTAACAGTCCCTCGATGGGATACTCCTCTCCGTCGGAAGTAATCCATTTTTGCCCTTCATATGTTGGATTCCCGTTTATATGGAATTGTTCGCTTTTAATGGTTACTTCGGTCTGGCGCTCCTGTCCCAGAGCTTGGTCAAAAGCGAAAAAAAGAAATAATACGGTAGTATAAATTAATCCCTTAGTTATATCCCTGAATCTGTGATTGGAAACATTCATTATTATTAAACCAGCCTCTTTTTCAAGATTAAAACTATAATATTGTCCCGATTTTTTTGGTTTATACATCACATATTTCTACTCCCTTCTTTAAAGCATCAAGCTTGTCATCCCAAGTAGGTATAAATTCCTGTCCAATAAATCCAGTATAGCCGGTATCCACGATGGCCTTTATGATAGCCGGATAATTTAATTCCTGGGTCTCGTCGATTTCATTTCGGCCGGGGACCCCTCCAGTATGATAATGCGCTATATATTGATGATTATCCCGGATGGTACGGATCACATCCCCCTCCATAATCTGCATGTGATAGATATCGTAGAGCAGCTTGAAACGATCAGATCCTACTTTTTTGCACAACTCACCCCCCCACTCCGTATGGTCACACATGTAATCGGGATGGTCGACTTTACTGTTCAGCAGCTCCATGCATACGGTTACATTATGCTTTTCTGCCGTGCTCATCAGTTGCTTTAATCCGTTAGCACAATTCTCTAGTCCCGTTTCCTCATCCATGCCGTTCCGATTGCCGGAAAAGCAGATAATTTTATCAAAGCCCGCCTCAGCGACCATGGGAATGACGCGCTCATAATCCTCGATCAATTCATCGTGCAGCTGTGGATTATTAAATCCTTCTTCTATGCCCTTGCCAGCTCCCCAGGGCATCGCACACGTCAGTCCATGCTTTTTCAACGTTGGCCATTCGTCGGGGCCGAGCAGCTCCACCGATTGAAGTCCTATTTCTTTAGCCGCCTGACAAAATTCATCCAAGGGGATATCACCGAAGGTCCATTTGCACACCGAATGATTGACGTTCCCGTTGAGTTCGCTTCCGAGAAGAGCCTCTAGGTTCTCCATGCTGCCCAACCATCCTGCCATTGTACCAGATCCGACAATGGCTCCAATCTTTTTTAAGGCATTACGTCTTGAAATATCCATAATATATCATCCCATTTATTATAAATTATTATTTAAGGGTCGACAGATACTCCACCAAGTCCACCAATTCCTGCTGACTCATCCCAACATGCAGGTTCTCCGGCATAAGCGACTGACCCATCTGCTCTCTTGAACTGATCTCCGATTTAGCGTAAGTCGTCGTATATCCGCCCGGCGTAAGTAAAACAATCTCTGTTTCAGTCTCGCTTTGAATAATTCCGGCTACTTCGGTGCCGTCCTCCAGTGATAATATATATCCCTCATATCCAAAACTTATACCGTTATTAGGTTTGAGTATGGCGTCATACAACCCTTCCTTTGGCAACTTATCGCCAATTTCGGACAGTGCCGGCCCGAACTCCGTGCCCTGCCCGTTGACCTGGTGACAGATCTGACAGGATTGTTCGAAAATCTCTTTTCCTCTTTCCTGATTACCTTCTCTGGATACAAGATCTGATACTGGCGGAAGATCGATCTCTTCTCCTTGACCTTCGCCCCTCAATTTTTTCGCCAGCTGGCGGATATCTCCCCGCCATGAATCTGCCAAGCCTTCTGCGGCGGCTTCATGGAGCGATTCCGGAATGATCCCACCATTAACCAGTTCCACCAAGCGCTGCTCTCCACCCCATGAGGCTCCAACAGCTTTTACCGCCTCCCGGCGCATTTCCAACTCATTGTTTTCATCCAGGAAATAGAACTCGAGCATTTCGATCGATTGCGGGGTTGAGGTATTTCCGAGTACCGTGATCACTTTCTTTTTCTCCTCCTCTTCATTACCATCTAAAACACGTTGGATGAATTCTCGTCCTCCAACATCCAGCGACAGTTGTGATGCGCGGATGCCCAGGCTGCTGTCCGGATAGGACTGCATCAGACTAAGGAGTTCATCGTTTTGGTTTTGCAGCTCAAATTTTTCTACCAGATCAAGATATTCGTGAGTGCCTTTGGCTGATGCCAATGCTTCATTCAAGGCTCTTTGAACAACTGATGAGCGTTCCAAAGCCGACGGGTCCAACTCCTTCAGCGCCATAAGATTCAGCTGCTCCTGCTCCGGAAGATATCCTTCCAGAACACCAATCAACTCTTCTTCTTTGTCAGAAGAATCGTGGAAATGGAACGCTCGGAAATACCTTGATTTTTCCTCCACATCAATGGAGGAGTCTTGGATTATTTGTGCCAGTTTGGGCACTGCGGCATCGGCCCTGGACCGCCAAACGATATCCCGACCGGCCGGGGTGTTCCATTCCGAACCGACCTCCTCCAACCACGCCTCAAAGAAACGATCCCACTGTCCATAAGCCCCGATACCGAGAGCCTCAAGATACCAACGGTCGCTGCCATTATGTTGCAATGCCAACTGAGCCCACAGCTCTGCTGCTTGCGGAGAAGAATTGCGATGTAAGGCGATGGCCGCTTCCCTGCGGACTTCCGGGGCGGGGTCCTCAACCAGTTTCTCGATATACGGAATAATATCGATATCCAGCTGACGGGCCGCGCGTAGGCCTGTAATACGAATATCTGGATTAGTATCTGCCAGTGCCTGTTCTATATAATCGACTCCATTCCCTTCCAGTTTGCTCAGCAGCCAGAGCGCCCGCGCCCGATATCGGTCATTTTCTGACTCCCAGAGGTCCACAAGTGCCGGTTCCGCCTTTTTCCCCAATTCATGTAACTGTAGCCAGGCCCGTGCCCGCAAATTCATGTTCGGATTTTTAAGCGCTTCCACAGCTCCTTGGGGGGTACTCAGATCAAAGTCGGGTACCTCGTAATTACTGCCTTCCGGGGCAATGCGGAAAATACGTCCCCGCTGCTGGTCGCCCATTTGATGCCCGCCTACCCCCGGATCATACCAGTCGGCTACAAAGATGGACCCATCCGGGGCAACGGTTACATCCGAGGGACGAAACCACTGGTCGTTATTTCCTTTCAAAATATTTTCAATAGATGCCGAGTAGCCTGCCCCCTCCTTTTCAACCGGATACGAACGAATAACATTGGGGCCGGCATCGGCGTGTATCATTTCATTATGAAAGACTTCCGGCAGTAATCCCCCCTCATAAACTACTATTCCCGTTGGGGATCCTGCACCGGTCTGCAGTAAATTCGGAATCGATCCGGGGTCGTTTTGATACCAGTGGCGAGTTGGTATATCTTCGGCCATGCCCGTACGGCGCGTGCGCCATCCGGCCCCCGTCAACTCATCCGTGTAGCCGTAATTACCGTATTCCATGACATAATTGATGCGGACGCCCTTATTGCCGTCATCGTCGTTATCGGACTGCCACAGGGTACCATAAGAATCGACTGCGACCTCGTAGTTATTGCGAAAATTATGGGCCAACACCTCGACATTGCTCCCATCCCGGTCGCTGCGGAAAACCATCCCCTGCCAATACGGATTTCCATCCGCCCTCACCTGATTGCCGAACTCGTCTGTAATTACGTCGCCCTCTGGATCCTTGAGCACCTTCCCTTCATTGCCAAAATTAAAATAGAGCTTGCCGTCCGGGCCAAAAACAAAGGCATGCATCCCATGGTCGTGCTGTTCGCCCTCAATACCGCTGAACATAATCTCCTTTTTGTCAGCCCGATCATCCCCATCGGTATCATAGAAAACAAACACATGAGGACTCCGGGAAACAATGACCCGGTCATCGAGCACCATGATACCCAGTGCGGCATTGATATCGTTCCCCTGGTAAAACACTTTACTGGTATCGGCCCGGCTATCTCCGTTAGTGTCCTCCAAAATGACAATCCGATCTCCTTCTGGTCTTGTTGGATTATCCGGATTTAAACTGGAGCGATAGTTGTACCCTTCGGTCACCCACACCCGGCCCCGGCCGTCAATATCCATATTTGTGGGATTAACCAACATATCTTCAGCAGCAAACAAGGTCGTTTCCAATCCCTCCCTGGTTTCAAGCCCTGCCAGGGCGTGCTCGGCACTTCGTTTTTCCTGATCGCTGAGCTGTTCATATTCTTGCTGCCCTGAACAACTCCCGACAACCAATAGAACTGTAATTAAAAATATCCACGATCTTAATCCCCGATTCCAAAAGTTCATATGTCCTTTATTTCAGCTAAAATTTTAAATAGGTACTTATCTTGCAAGGAGTTGTAAACCCTTCCTGAGAGTTTAATTTTGTCAATTATTTTTTACACACTCATACATTAAAGACTCTCTGCTCTGCTATTGACTTCTATTGAATATCCGTCGGGATCCATAATGTAGACCTGTTTAATTCCATCAGGACGCGTAGTAACCTTACCCTTTTCGCCCGGCCAATCCGTAAATGTAATATTCCGTGCCCGTAGGTTATTAACAAATTTATCAAAATTCGAAACGGTGATGGCCATGTGAATAGATTTATTCACTTTAACACCTTCCATTTCATCAGCCAGCAGATGGAGCTCGTGATTCCCGCCCAATGAAAACCAGCGCCGTGTAGGCTTTCCGGTTTGATTTTCAATTTCTTTTAGTCCCACTACTTCCTTATAGAAGGTCGCGGAAGAATCCAGATCGCTCACCACAATAGCCTGGTGGTCAAAGGCAGGATTGAAATCCTGTGCAAAACTATTAGATATAGACAGAATAAAAATGATAAAAAAGACTAAAGAAAGTGAACCGTAAAAAGTCAGTGTATGCGAATAAGATTTCATTGAAAAATTGATTTACAGGTGAATAAAAATAATAAGTTTTAGTAAGGAAAATTTTATGATATATACTATTAAAGCCTTACGGACGCAAGGAAATTGCAACTTTTATATCAGAAATATCACTCAAACATAAAATAAAAATTAATTTTCTATCCCAATTCTACATAAAAAACCCCGACGATTTATTTCAATCGCCGGGGTCTGGCTGATAATAATTAAGCAGTAATGCTACTTAGTTATTTCTTCTGGATGTGCGCTTTCTTCTATTTTAGGTGAAGAGGGCGTTTGATTCTGGTACTCCTCGAGAGTAAACTCATCGACCTGTACCATATCAACGCGAGCGTCTTCGGCTTTGCGTAGCAATTCCGCCTCTTCCTCGTTGATGATATTCTTCTCTAATGCCTGATCAATTACAAAACGTGCTTGTGTTTTTGGCAGTTCCTTTTTCTTAGTGGCTTTATAAATTTTCTTGTACATTGGTGTTGCTTCCTCCGAAAGTCTAAACGCATATTCGTATCGACCCAATGCTTCCTCTTTATCTTCCGGCGTAAAGATACCGGAAGTCAGGCGGTTTCTCTGCTCGCCTCGTTTCTGCATGGCTTGGGCCACCTTGTGTCCAAGCATATCTGAGGGCATACTACCAATACGATTCATGCGCGACCAAAGAGCAATGGGGCCACGGAACAGCCAGCTAAGCCCCGGCACTTTAATTTCACGGTAGATAGCATCAAAGGCTTCCTGGATTTGGGCAAAGGCGTAGTCCATAGACCACTCAAAAAATATTTGATCATCCTCTCTTTGACCTTCGGCATCATAGCGCCGCAAGGTGGCTGTAGCCAGATACATCCAGCTCAGAATATCGGCGAACCGACCGCTAATTTTTTCTTTAATTTTAAGTCCTCCCCCATAAGAGCCAAGAGCAATATCTGCCAGAAAGGCAAAAGAAGCTGAAGCCCAAGCAAGCTTTTTATAATACTTGGCTGCAGGACCACCAACCGGCGAGGAAGCAATCTTTCCGCGGGTAAGCGACATTAAAAATGCTCGTGCTTTATTGCGACCCACATGTCCAATATGCTTCCAGAATACATCATCAAATGCTTTCACATCTCCCCGGGTTAGTGCATCTATTTCATCATAAGCATAGGGATGGCATCGAATAGCTCCCTGACCGAAGATCATGAGGCTGCGGGTCAAAATATTCGCCCCTTCTACGGTAATAGCAATAGGAGTGGCTGTATACGTATGAGCAAAAATATTGCGCGGGCCTCGCGAGATAGCTGCTCCACCCTGTATATCCATAGCGTCATTAATTATTTGACGTCCCAGCTCGGTAAAGTTGTACTTGGCTATAGCCGTAACAACGGAAGGTTTCTCTCCTATATCGAGCCCGGCACAGGTATAACGTCGGGCGGCATCCATCAGATAAGTAAACCCTCCAATACGTGCCATTGGTTCTTCAATTCCTTCGAATTTACCAATATTGATGCCAAACTGTTTACGAACAGACGTGTAGGCTCCCAACGCCCTGGTGGCTACTTTGGCGCCACCCATACTTTGCGCCGGCAATGAGATACCACGTCCCACACCAAGCGATTCCATGAGCATGCGCCAACCGTTGCCGGCTTGTTCTGGTCCACCAATAATTTGATCAACAGAGACCACCGCATCTTCTCCATCAATAGGACAGTTATAAAACGGCACGCCCAACGGATCATGGCGACGCCCTAGTTTGATCCCCTCGGTATCACTGGGAATTAGAGCACAAGTAATACCCAGGTACTCGCCCTTCCCAAGGTGATTCTCAGGATCCCGGAGCTTGAACGCCAATCCGATCAGTGTTGAAATAGCCGCAAGGGTGATATATCGCTTGGTGAAGTTAAGACGAATATAAAGCTCGCCGTCTTCCCCCTTAAATACTACTCCTTCGGCGGTCATTGCTCCTGCATCGGAACCAGCAGTAGGTTCAGTGAGCGCAAAGCAGGGCATTTCTTGCCCCGTTGCCAGTTTAGGTAAATACCTGTCTTTCTGCTCTTTGGTCCCATAATGCATCAATAATTCTGCTGGCCCTAGTGAATTAGGAACCATAACCGTTGTTGCCAGAGGACCGCACCGAGATGTAAGCTTCGTAATAATAGCACTGTGAGCGGAAGCGGAAAACTCAAGTCCACCATATTCTTTGGGAATAATAAGCCCGAAAAATTTATTCTCGCGCATGTACTTCCAAACCTCATCCGTAAATCCTTTACGAACAAACACATCCCAATCGGAGACCATTGAACACAATTCTTCAACAGGCCCATCAAGAAATGCCTGCTCCTCTTCACTTAATTCAGGATACGATTCGTTTGCAAGTCGTTTCAAATTTGGTTTACCAGAAAAAAGCTCGGCATCGACCCACACATTGCCAGCCTCAATTGCAGTGCGTTCAGTATCAGAAATTTGAGGCAAAAAGTTCATGGCATCCAGCAACTTCATAAGAGGACCTGTAAGAAGCGTCCGTCGAATAGGTTTTATATTGAATACAACCACCAGCGCTGCAAAAACAACAAAAAGCCAGGTTGGAGCCGAAAATCCCCACAAGGCTAGAAATCCGGCTATGGCCCAAACCCAGAGCGGCGTACCCCAGAATGCAAAAAGCGTGGCGACAATCACCATGCTCACAATTACAGCCCAGAGTGGATACTGTAATAAAAAACCTAAACTCTCAGTTAGAAAATCCATATTTTTTTCTCCGGTTTAAATATTATTTTTCCTGCTAACTTCCTTCACATCAGATACGGTCTTTTGTTGATAAGCACTTATAATATGTTCAATGGCTTCTTCGATAAATTCGTTCTGATCAATACGTGTATCTAGCCGCCTTGACAAAACCACCGACATCACACCATGCAGCTGCGCCCAAAAAGTATAGGCTGCGATGCTCGGTTTTGGCTCTTCAATAGTCCCTGCTTCAACCCCCTCTTCCAGGACTTCAATTACAATTTGGTATCCTTGCCGGGCCTTTCGAAATTTTTCTCGGGGATATCGTGCCATCTGGTCTGAACTTACAAGATAAATGACTTGGTATTCGCGGGGATGATCAAGGGCAAATTGCACATAAGCCCAAGCCAAGTTTTCCAACATTTTTAAAGGAGACGACTCAGATTGCACACTCTCTTCTAGACGTTCGTTTAATCGTTCAATGGCCTCCTCAATAAGGGTATGAACAAGATGATCTTTATTTTCAAAGTGAAGGTAGATACTGGTAGCACTCACATCTATTTTTCGTGCTATTTTCCGTAGCGAAAGATTGCGGTATCCTTCTGATAATAGCACTTCACGTGCTGCATCAACTATTCTACGCTTAAGATCCACCCTTTTGATATCTTTCATATAATCATTGGTTAACGGTGTTAACTAACAGTAATTAAACATTTATTAGGGGATAAAGCAATATTTCAAAAGAATTATTTATATCCCTTTTCCTATCTCCATAACCGAATATTCATCCTGCCAATCTCAAAATCCAAATATTTTTTTACTCCCGACCAGGCTTCAAAGGGGGCTTTCAGGAAGTAAAAATTGCAGGTAGGATATTGCTCTGCCTTTCATCAGATGTTTTCTCTCAAAATAGGTTTTATGGGTAAGAAGTTCATCATCGGGGCACTCCTGATAAATATTCTCAACACTTTTGATAACCTCACAGTTGTTTCTTTCCAAAACCCGACAAGTATAGCTAAAAAGCTGGTTGTTATCCGTTTTCAGACGCACCGATCCACCAGGGCGAAGAAACTGTTGATATATCTTCAAAAATTTAGGAGAAGTTAGCCGTTTATTTCGGTCACTTCCCTTTAGATAAGGATCTGGAAATGTAATCCAGATATCATCGACTTCATCAGTACCAAAATATTCGTCCAAATGATCGATATATATTCGAAGAAAATGAACATTGGAACGTTGTTCCTGTAGTGCCTGCCGTGCTCCCTTCCAGATACGGGCACCCTTAATATCTACACCCACAACGTTTATTTCCGGGAACTGCTTACTTAAAAAGAGTGTATACTCCCCTTTCCCGCAGGCCAATTCCAAAGTAATAGGCTTCTCATTTTTAAATACCTCCTGCTTCCATCGGCCCTTCGGTTTTTCAGATGATGAGTCCTGATAATCCGTATATTCAAAAACATTTTTAAAGCGCTCGATATCACTAAAGCGTTCAAGTTTACTTCTACCCATATTCTTATTTCCTGCTTAGCTAGGGAGATAAACGGAAGACTTCCCAACCATCATTTTTTCTTTCATAACAAATACGATCGTGAAGTCGTCCCCGGCGTCCCTGCCAAAACTCTATACGATCAGGAATGAGTCGATATCCTCCCCAAAAATCGGGTAAAGGAACTTCTTCTCCTTCAAACTGCTTTTTTACTTCCTTAAACTGAGTCTCAAGCTTCTCCCGGGATTCCACTTTACTACTTTGCTGCGAAGCCCAAGCCCCCAACTGACTTAAACGCGGACGTTTATGAAAATAGATCTCTGACTGATCCCGATTCATCTTTTGAACCTTGCCTTCGATTCGCACCTGCCTTTCCAAAGGTGCCCAATAAAAACACAGCGCAGCATGGGGATTTTCAGCCAGTTCTGTCCCTTTCCGGCTTTTATAATTTGTATAAAAACGGAACCCTTGTTCGTCCACACCTTTAAGCAACACAATACGGGAAGATGGAATGCCCCTTTTACTGACAGTCGATAAAGTCATAGCATTGGCATCGAGCAGATCAGAAGAGAGAGCTTGGTCAAACCAAACAGAAAATTGCTGAATAGGGTTACCTTCGATAGTTGATTCGCTCAGCTCTTCTTTTGCAAAATCGCGCCGGATCTGCTCAATGTCCTGTCGCTCCGATGAGCTATCCACCATAATATTCGGGAGCGTTCCCCTTTTTCCACTTAATATTACAACCTAAACTTGGCTTTTGATCTTCTTTCACTTTTCCATCCAGTAGTAATTCAACAGCTTCCCGAAGATCTTTACCATTTACCGGCTTATCATTTCCAGGACGACTGTCATCAAACTGCCCCCGATAGACCAGTTCGTCATTTTCATCAAAGAGAAAGAAGTCGGGCGTACAGGCTGCTTTATAGGCTTTAGCTACTTCCTGTGTGCCATCATACAGATACGGAAAAGAGAATTGTTTTTCCCGAGCAAGAGCAGCCATTTTCACGGGACTATCATCGGGATAGTTAGCTACATCATTTGAACTGATAGTAACAACCCCTATTCCCTTCTGCTGCAAATCACGCGCAGCAACTACAAATTCATCTAAAATATGCTGTACAAATGGACAGTGATTGCACATAAATACAACTAAAAGTCCTTTTGCATTGGCAAAGTCCTGCAGAGATACCAACTGATTATTAACCGTATCAAATAATTTAAAGTCCGGAGCCTTGTTGCCCAGCTCCATCATAGTAGAAGGCGTGTCAGACATAAATAAAATCTTTTTTGAATTCAGATGTTAATTAATGCTACAAAAAAAATCGTACCGTTCCGTTCCCTGAATATATAAAACAAGGAACGAGATATGAATAAAAAATTAGGAAATCTCAAACGTGCACAAGGGGCCTTTTTAGAAGCGATAAATCTCAACCACTTCTGACCTTATTATAATTTCAGGAAATTTACGATGAGGATTTACTGAAGATCAGACTGTTCAGCTATATTTAGTAGCTGCTCATACTCTTTAATGAGTGTCTCGCGGATCGGCTTTGCCTTTTCAAAAATTTTCTTCTGTTCTTTTACATACTGTGCCCGCCCTTCCTCGGTCTCAATCTTAATAGGTTCAAGTCCCCGGTGGCGCAAGTCATATGGACTTGCTTTCATATCTATGACCCGTGTCTCTACAGCTAGTTTAAAAGCCCTGCGCAGAGTATCTCCTGAAATCCACGGATACATTTTAAAAGCCCACTTATATAAATCCATGTTTGTATGCAGGCATCCCGGCTGTTCCATCTCCGAGAACTTATCGCGATTAAGCTCAAACTTGTTTTGTGGTTTGGCATCCTCGGTAAAAAACCGGAAGGCATCAAAATGAGTACATACCAGTGGACGTGATTCTACAAATTCTGCCAGCTCATCCATCTCTATTCTCAATGAGAGATAGTCATGACGGATATTATTAGTTTTATACACCATGGCCCATTCATGCATCCCGAAACAACCAAAGGATGGTTTCCGATCCGATGACTTTTTTATAACATCAAGAATCCATTTTAATGAAGAAATACGATCAGCCGAAAAATGAGTGATATCTAAGAAACAATCTTCCCCAATAGAAGTCATCTCATTAAAAGACCAGTCTACCTGTTTCCCATTTATCAAAAGCATACCAACACCCGGGGACCACTTTCGCAGATGTGAAGGACGAAAAGCATAATATTCAAACAGAAAATCCATCACAGGATCTTTCTGCTGGCGACTACGCTTCTCCAGATAATCATCAATCAAACGGGAAACCACTTGCCGGTGCTCCAACCGTTTTTCCTTCCATTGATCCGGGGAAAGTCGGTATTGAATATAAGCTGGAACAGAATCTTTTTTCGTAGCGATCATAGTTTTAAAAGATAGCAATCTTTCAGTGGATTGATAAATTCAAAAATGGTATGCTGTATTAAAATATCAAATAACAGTTGTGGATGCCTGCATTAAAAGGAGATAAAACCAGCCGGAGGACTCAGATTTGGCACTTTTTGTTACATCTCCGACTCCATTATCAGCTGTTTATTCTATCAGGACCTTTTTTATTAGGTGCTCTTTTAAGTGAAAATTTTAATACCGGATGGTTTCTGGTCCAGTTTTTCAATATACACGTGCTTTTATTTGGAGGGGCCACAGCCTATAACTCGTTCTGGGATCGTGACAAGGGACCCATTGGTGGTTTGACCAATCCACCAGAAATGACTCAGTGGATGTGGTTTGCCTCTTTGCTGATCCAGATGATCGGGCTATTGATTGCGCTCCCGGTGGGAACCTTTTTTGTCGGAATTTATGTCTTAAGCATATTACTCTTTTGGCTCTATTCCTCTCCCTGGACCCGATGGAAAGGACACCCGCATAAAAGTCTTTTTGCTATTGGAATCAGTACAGGCTTTAATTCCGTACTGATGGGATATTATGCTACAGGTTTTGGTCCCCTGTATCCTTCTGTTTGGATTGCCGGCGTCGGTGCTACTCTCATTTTACTAAGCCTGTATCCCATATCCCAACTATACCAGCAGGAAGAGGATCGTGACCGTGGAGACCGAACATTTGCCATTTCCTATGGCAGGCATATCGTTATACGTTTTTTTGAATCTACATTTATACTGGGATTACTTTTAACCGCATTAGCTATCACCTTGCGCCATCTGAGGCTGGGCCTGGTATTCGGTGTCGCTGGAATTATTATCGGATTGTTGATCCATAGGGAGCTCAAAAAAGTATTAGTCCAAAACAAAGAAACGGATGAATATAAAAGTGTCATGCAGATAAAATATCGTACTTCTCTGGCATTTGTTTCTTTCCTAATATTGGCACTGCTGGCTAAGCATTATGACTTCTTGCATTCCCTCCCCCTTGTTGAATGGTTTATGCAGTAAAACCGTTGTTCCTGTCTCAAAACAAAAAAATCAAAAAAATAGTACAAAATAGATTTATGAGTGAAACAGCAGAACAGCTAATTACCCCAACCATTATAGAACAGGCGATGAGTTATGAAGAATATCGAACCATGATCGACAACCTCCTGAACGAGAATAAAACCACCGGTTCAAATCATTCGGAGGGAATGGTGAAATATACTAAAATGAATGTCCACCGTATGAACCGCCTCGACAAACAGACCTTACTGAAAGCTGAACTTGGGGAAGCGTTAGAGTCGGTGGAGCAGCAATGGATCTGGCTGGTTCTTACCGAAGCTTGGTGCGGCGATGCGGCCCAAAACATTCCGGTAATTGCGAAAATGGCCGATCAAACCGACAATATTGAACTCAAGCTAATTCTCCGGGATGAACACCTGGATATTATGGATCAATACCTTACGAACGGTGGGCGCTCTATTCCAAAGCTAATCTGTCTCGATGCGGAAACACTGGAAGAAATCGGCAGCTGGGGACCTCGACCCAAGGAAGCCCAGGAAAAAGCGATGAAATGGAAAAATGATTCGGAAATCAGCAACAAAGAATGGGGTGAAAAACTGCACAAATGGTATGCCGATAACAGGACCGAAGATATTCAGGAAGAGTTCGTCCAGCTTATTAAAGAATGGATATAATTCAGGAAAACCTGACAGCATCCGCGGCCAGCGGATCTGTCAGCGTTGTTTCTTGCTATAGCTTCCAACCAAACGCTGTCAGGTCTCGTAAAGCCGAGACGCTGACAGGTTTTAATTTCTTATTTGATCAAGGTCATTTTCATTGACTTCATCTGTGTTTGGTTTCCAGATTGGGCGACCAATCGATAGATATAAATACCACTTGCCAGCCCGGACAGATCGATCTGCTCGTCATACGAACCCGCATTAAAGCTTTCCTGCCAAATGGGCTCCTTGACCTTCCGGCCGTTGATCGAGTAAACCTCAAGCGTCACCTCGCTATCACCGGATACATCAAAAGGAATATGAGTTGATCCCCGGAAAGGATTCGGATAGTTCTGATATAAGGCAAAGCTGCCTGGTGGTATAATAGTAAAAGTAACGGCAGCCGGCTCTGTATCACCGGATGTTACCTTAAGCTGGACCTCCTGATCTTCAGCATCAGGCAAGGTTGCATCCCTTGGAACTTCAATAGTAAGGGACGAATTATTTTCTGATACGCTGATGACTTCAGCTTGGGTCTCTTTAGTTTCATCGTTATGAATATCCCTTAAGGTCACTTCATTCTCGGATAATGTAGAACTGAACTCAAAGTTAACCGCATTGATAACCAGTTCTTCCCCAACCTGTTTTTCGGCCACATCCAGATTGATAGAAGGGAAATCGCCGGCTATCGTGCCTCCAAAATCTCCAAAAAGCATCCCTCGTCCGTGCGTGCCGGCAGCCACATCCCCATCAGAAATTCGAGCGGCGATATGTTCCGTAACCACATGCCCAATGACACTTTCGGCTTCCTGACCCCATTCAGTATTCGAGCCGTTTAGATTTTGGGTTGAATAAAGTCCCGTACTGGTACCCAAGAGGTAAACGGTTCCGCCTTCCGCCGGAATAATGGAAGCAGAGCGAAGCGAGGGACCCAGATTGTTATTATTACCCGTAAGATTCCCTTCAACCGCCGTCCAATTCTGTCCCCCATCGGTACTGTGATACAGACCGGTAATGTTGTAATTGGAAAGTACCGCCATTACCTCATTGGCATTGGCAGGATTAATGGCAATGTCTTTGATGTATGCTCCATTTAGCTCAGAATTACTGGGCAAGGATACATCCGTTGCTCCATCTGTAGCAGTATGGGCATTCTCAAAACGCTGAATGACTGGCTGCCCACTAGAAGAATAACCTCCCAAATATAGCACATTGGCCGGAATTGTTGAGACTTCCAAAGCAGAAATAGAATAGACTCCTCCAACAGAAACATCTGTTAGCTCTTCCCATCCTTCGGTTGTCCCATCACTGGAGTTAGCATTGGGAATATCATCCACACTTGTATTGCGCCAGATATGATTTCCTTCCGGGTAATACATGATATTCTCATCATTCGGATCAATCTCATACGGATGAATAAATAATTGGTCCGTTGCCGAAGAAGGGTAAACATAGGCGAAACCACTAAAATCTCTTTCCCACCGAATAACCGCTCCATTTTGCTGGGAAACATAGAGATAGTTTTCCGTAAAGTAAGAATACCCTCCATCACCGGAAGAAATATCCTGAGTAGATTGACTAACCGTTCCCGCCATGGGGAAATAAGGCGTTCCGTTATCCTGGGTGCCCCCTGCAAGCACTTCATCATCAGATGATTTAGGTAAAGTAGAAGAATAAAACTGTGTTGTGACATACCCCTCATTGCGTTCTTCCCAGCTTACCGATGAAGCTGTTACATCACTGGTATAGCTTAAACCCCCGTCGTGTCCCGCCCACATTAAGTTGGGATTAGTCTCAGGCTGTGGAAAAATAAACCGATGCTGATCCGGGTGCTGACCCGGATAGGAAGCAAAACCATTGTTTTTATTATATCCCCCAATCCAATATTCGTCCTTTTGGTCTTCATTATCTTCATCGTATCCTCCAGAGGGAGAGGTCGCAAAACCATCGGTCGATCGAAAAAGATTAGTTGCTCCTACAAACACATAATCTTCATCATCCGGCTTAACGGCCAGTTCCATATTGTATCCTCCCTGCAGTTCTACATAGCCCGATCCCTCTCCGCTGTTATCACGAAAATCCGGAAGATTTCCTGCCCGGTCTTCCGGCTGATCACCGGTCGCCAGATTTATCTTAAAAAAACTAACTCCCTGGTTATCAGTATTATTTGCCCCTTTAAGGGTAAACACATACAGAACATCGGGATTATTTGGGGCAAAGGTTAGTACGCTCCGGCGATAGGTATCAGGAAAAGCATCTGGCGTTACACTTGTCCAGCTATTGCCGTCATCCGTAGAAATAAATATGCCAGGATTGTGGCTATGAGAAGGGTCCGTTGACTGCTGATCATCGAAATCAGCTTCAGAAATAACAGCCGCCAGTGTTCCGTCTGATGCGACCGTAATATCGGTATAAAGCTGCTCCCCGGATTCACCCAGCACAGGGCCTGAAAACGTTTCTCCATCTGTAGAGCGATAGATACCGAATCCCGTGCTGGCGATGAATACCGAACTGGTAGCCGGATTTACCACAACACGGCTCACCGTATTAAAAGGATCGACCAATCCCTTTGTATTAGAGCTGGCTTGGGGCAGAAGACTCCATGAATTTCCATTATCTGTCGATTTGTAAACGCCTTCACCATAATAGGCAGCTCCAGTAGCATTTGCCGAATTACCAATTACTTCACCCGAAGTATAGTACCAGGTATCCGGATTATTAGGATCCTGGGCTACCGAGGTTACACTTAAATTGGCTAGGTCCGGCGTCATCAGGTTCCAGCTGTTTCCTCCATCCGTAGATTTCCACATGCCTCCGGAAACGCCGCCGGCCAATACTATATTTGGATCGCGCTGATCAACGGCCAGGGCCCGGGTACGTCCCCCCACATCAAAGGGGCCCGCCTGCTCCCAACTATAGTCCACGGCCTGGAATGTAGGATCTTTAGCCTTCATCCGACTTTGAACCTGTTCTATGCTGGGGAGGGTACGCGCAAAGTCGAGCTCTCGGTTTCGAATATTAGGAGGAATAGAATTGGTTGCCGGATCGCGCATCAATTTAAAAAAGTATTCGGAACGGGCGACTTTCTTCTCGGCCCGATCCATTTTACCCAGCTGTTCTTCAATCTGGTCAGCCAGCTCCGTTTCTTTATCCGACGGGACAGAAGCAGAATAATAATAGAGTGTTCCTGCCAGAAGCAACAACATCACTCCTGAAATATAAATTATGCGTCTGGTAACGGTATTCCTCATGTGATTCTAGTTTATTAATTTTTAACCTTTACTAACGACCAGGCAGATATAGGTTTGCTTTCTGCAGACATAATATTCTGCTGAAGTATGATGGTAATTTGTTGACCGGTCTTTAAATTATATTCTTCCTTCCGGAACGGAACAGTGAGGGTATCATTTGCTGCTATCTGCGATGTAGATCGACCGTATTCAAGAATCTCTTGTATTTGTAACCGGATCAGTTTTTTATCGTTCTCTCTCTCCTCTATAATCTCCAGGATCTCTCCTTTTACCTCAGCCTGTCCCGGTGGCAGTCCGGGTCCGGGCGGTTCCGGAGTTGGGATGGTATCGGCTTTGGCATCGGACATATTTTCTGTTTTTTCAATGGAATCAGCAGTACTGCGGTGTTGATTCTTTTTACTCTCTTCCGAACTACCACAGCTGCTGATTAATAATACAGATGTTATGACAATAGCTATATAACTCATCAAGACCTATAAATTCATCTTCTCTGCTTTAGCTCAAATTTAAGATTCAGTATTTTTGCAATACTTATGGCAACCTATCCATCCAGCGGCAATACTTCAATTTTACGGAACTGGGTTGGGTGACTTTCAGCCTGTATGGATATGGTTCCGCTGTCGATTAATAGGTTATCTCCCTCAATCAGCGGCTGGGCCGTGCCATCTCGCTCGTCATATTGGGGCTCTGTATAATCCATTACCTGCTCCCCGTTCACAAAATGCTTTACAACCTCACTTCCCCGGACTTCCACTTCTACAGTTACCCACTGATCGCCATGATAGGTTTCAGAATCGGAAGATGTACAGTGCGGAGTAAAAAGCTCGCCATCCATAACCACATTGGTGCCCGGAGTACAGAGGTTGGCCGTGGTACGCGGATCTTCACCATTGCCGCCCAGCAACTGGACTTCAATAGAAACCGGGAACTCCTGGTCTTTTGCCATCGTTGCGGGATCCTGACCGTGCAGCATCAATCCATTATTGCGGATAGCCCATCCTTCGCCTCCTTTAACCTGCTCACCAACAAACCGGTATTCTGCACGAATTTTATAATTAGAAAAAGAATCTTTGTAAAACAGATGTCCGAACTCTCCCTGGAACTCATCCCAGTCCTCATAAGATACGGTCAGGAGTCCATCTTCTACCCGGAAAGTATTATTATAATTGACCCCCAGATCGTAGCCGGTAAACTTTGGAGTCCAGCCTTCCAGGTTTTCTCCATTAAAAAGCGTAATCCACTCTTCCTCTGATTGTGAGGAAGATTCTTCATTATTAAATACAAATGCAGTTGCGGAAAGACCAAAAAGAACGGCTAGTACGCCAATAAATATATTTTTCAAAGTCGAATATCTGAGTTTATCTTTCATCATTAGGAGGCTCAACGCATTTAAAAATTAAGGTTTTAACAAACCGTATTATACCCATTACCATTAATCATTAAAAACATTTCTCTGCTTGTGGATCAAAAATCTGCTTTTTATCAACACGTAGCTCAAACCAGCGACGCCCCGATGGGATTGGAAGTAGAACGCGCTGAAGGATGTTATATTACTACGACCGATGGACGTCAATATGTCGATTTTATCTCCGGCATAGCGGTAAGCAGCCTGGGGCACCGCCATCCCGCAGTCGTCCAGGCAGTAAAGCAACAGGTTGATCGTCACCTGCACGTGATGGTCTATGGGGAATATATCCAGAAACCGCAGTCTGACTATGCCCATCTGCTGACCTCCCAGCTGCCCGATAGTCTGGATCGCGTCTATTTTGTCAACAGCGGTACCGAAGCCAATGAAGGTGCCCTCAAACTCGCTAAAAAGTATACCGGCCGCCACAAGCTAATCGGCTTCCATCACGGATATCACGGAGATACACACGGATCGCTAAGCGTTACCGGACGTGACGTTTACCGGGATCCCTACCTACCCTTGCTACCCAACGTTCATTTTTTAGAATTCAACTCCCACACCAACCTGGATACCATTGATGAAGACACTGCTGCAGTCATTATGGAACCCATTCAGGGTGAAGGCGGTATTATCCCCGCTGATAAAAAGTGGCTAAAATCCGTACGACGGCGATGTAATGAAACGGGTACGCTGCTTATTTTTGATGAAATCCAAACGGGTTTCTACCGCACGGGATCTCTTTTTTCATTTCAACAGTACGAGGTCGTTCCCGATATCCTTTGCCTGGCAAAAGCGATGGCCGGGGGTATGCCTATGGGAGCTTTTGTATCCTCTTCGGATATTTTCAAATCCTTTATGTACAACCCTCCGCTGAATCACGTAACCACCTTCGGCGGACATCCGGTTTCTTCAGCCGCCGCCCATGCTACCCTTCGGGAACTGTTAGACGGCAACTACGGGGATAAGGCTCGTCAGATAGAACGAATAACCCGGGAAACACTCACGGCCAATGCTATTACTGAAGTCCGGGGACAGGGAGCTATGCTGGGTATGGAACTACAGGATCGGGATTTGACCAAAAAAGTGGTGGAAACGTGCTTTGAAAAAGGCATCATCTTAGGGTGGACCCTCCATTCTGATACGCTGGTACGGTTGGCCCCTCCACTCATTATTGAACACGAGCTTCTGCTATCTTGCCTGCAAACCATCAATAATACCGTTGACCATTTCAGCAGTCAGATATAGCTGGGTAGAGAACATTTTTCCGTAAAGTTGGTATACAACAATAAAAAGGAACCCAACTGATATACCGATGATTAAACGACTACTATTACTTTCGACCATTAGCTGCCTCCTGTTGATCTCCTGCTCTGATGATCCTTCTTCTTTTACCGATGAACCCCCGGAACTTCCGCCGGCGGCTTCAATAGATATCGACATGTCTACCCTTACAGAAAGCCCACAGTCTAAGAGCAGCATAACAACCGATGATACCGATTATTTTGTACAGGCGGTATTTCGGGCTGGTTTTATGAAAAAAATTATAGAAGCACATCTTCTCATTCCCAAAAACCTGCTGGAAGCAGCTGAAGATACCGTTGCCCAGCTTAATGAAGAGCAGCAGTGGGAATGGAGTTATCAATATTCTTCAAATACCAATGGTTTTGATGTACGCCTTATAGCGGAACGCATTTCCTCTTCCGCTGTTAACTGGTCCTTCCTTGTAACCGCAGACCACTTGAACCTTGAAGAACACCTGGTGTTTGGCGGTACAACCCAGAATATGGGAGCACAGGGCGTATGGACCTATTATGGGTTGAAGGATTCCGAAGATGATCAGAAACTCTCCGAAATCGACTGGGATATTCAGGGTGATAGTACCCAGATAAGATTAGAAGTCCTTTCTGACCTGTCGGTAGCATCTGGCAGTTACATCGATTATGACTTTGACGGTGTATTCAAGACAATAGAATTTTACAATGCAGAAGCTGATGAAACCACCATCATACAGTGGAATGTAGATACCAAGGCCGGATATATTATTGCTCCGGATGTCAACAACGGGGAAAAAGCCTGCTGGGATGAAGATCAGGAAAATGTCCCCTGCAGTGAATAATCGTAGTATTCCCGAAACAAAATAATACAATCATATCTACTTGTATCCGCCTACTCACCGGAGCAGCCCCTGAGTTACCTTAATAAGACAGTAAGAGTCATTATAATGACCTTCATAAAGTCATTACAATAACATTTTTATGTAGCAGTCAGATGTCAGGGGTAGGAGAAATAAATGCATAAGGTCTAGTTATTAAGGCAACGCTGGAACCATTTCATTTTATCCAATCACATTTCTGGTTATAGGATATTATTTAAAGGAGTCTGTTTTCTGCTTTTATTTTTTACGGTGTCTCAGACTTCTTTATTTTTCCATCTGCCCCTGGAGAAAACCCACATCCCGAGTACTCCGAATATGGATTCGGCAACTACGATGGACCAAAACACACCGTCTTCCTGCATATCAAGACTCATTGCCAAGAACCATCCCAATGGAATTTCGATCATCCAGAAACAAATGAAGTTAAGCCATGTAGGAGTTACCGTATCACCGGCCCCATTAAATGCCTGAGCCATAACCATACCCATCCCATAAAAAAGGTATCCAACAGCAATAATTTTCAGACACCGCGCTCCAATATCAATCACATGAATATCCGGGGTAAATAACCGGATCAGGTTTTCGGAAAACAGGAAAAAGGAGATTCCGATCAAGACCAAAAAGGCTGTATTTACAAATCCACAGATCCAAGCCGATCGTTCTGCCCGTGCCGGTTTTCCCGCACCAAGATTCTGTCCCACCAGCGTAGCGGCTGCATTACTCATCCCCCAGGAAGGCAATAAAGAGAACATCACAATACGTATGGCGATCGTATAACCTGCCAAGGCCGTACTTCCGAACTCCGCTATAATTCGTACCATACCTATCCAGCTTGCCGTGGATATTAAAAACTGGCCAATACCTCCTAAAGATACTTTTACCAGTCGATTCATTACGTCCAAATTTAGCTTCCAGTCGCGACGTCTAATCCTAATTCGACTACTTCTTCCCGCCAACATCCAAAACTGGTAAACGACCGCAAGTCCTCGTGCGAATGTAGTTGCTATAGCCGCTCCGGTGATACCCATCGCAGGAATAGGTCCCCATCCAAAAATTAAAATCGGATCTAGAACAATATTGAGAAGGTTTGCGAACCAGAGCACCCGCATAGAAATGGCCGCATCACCCGCACCTCGAAATACCGCATTTACAATAAAGAGAAGCATAATAACCATATTTCCTCCCAGCATAATCATTGTATAGGGATACATCTCGCCGATAATCGTTTCAGATGCTCCCATCAGACCGAGCAGCTCATGCGAAAGAAAAAGGCCGGCCGCCGAGACCGGTAACGACACGGCTAAACCAATCAAGACTGACTGAACAGCCGCAACAGAGGCACTCTTCTTATTTTGCTCTCCGATCCGTCTGGAGATGATGGCCGTGGTGCCCATACTCAATCCCATCGCAATGGCGTATAAAACCGTCATAAGCGATTCGGTAATACCGACTGTTGCAACCGCCTCGGGACCCAATTTTGAGACGAAAAATATATCTGCTACAGCAAATACTGATTCCATCATCATCTCTAATACCATAGGAATGGAAAGCAGTAATATGGCCCGCCCTGTGCTGCCAGAGGTAAAGTCATACTCCATTCCCTTTACAGAGCCTACAATATCCTTCCAAAGACTTTGCTGGTTAGGGGGGCTAAGATTTTCAGAAAATGATTCATCCAATTTATTGTTCATACCATTACTCAAACTTTTAATAGGTAATAACAGCAGGAGAGAAAAGATGTCTTGGAACAAGCACAGGGCGGCCTTAAAAGAAAGGCTAAAATCTATAAATATTGACTCCTTTATAGTTTCGGATCAATACTGATAGAAGATATGAGGCTGAGGGTGGTTTTCATGTTCTCAATAATTTATTCAGAAAATAATATGCGACTATTTTTATTTTGAGTCAATCTGTTTATAAGAAGGATTTCTTCTTTATAAACAAATAATTTCGTGATGTATATATAATTAAAACTATCAAAGTAGATTAACAACTTGTTAAATATAGTTTTGAAGAAGAAGGGATATTAGGAAATTGAGGGAATTATTTTCATTTTCTGTTTATGCTGATTTTGCAAAATAACGCAAATCCCCGAATTCAGGACTAAAAAATAGTACCTATTTTTGCTAATTATCATTTAGTCATAACATTGACCTATGAAATCCTCCGTAGATATGTATTCGATATTTCTTGCCCTGCTTTTATTCACAACTGGTTGTATGGATAATTCCCCCAATGATGAAGAACCCCCGGCTGATACTTCCTATACCATCGAAGCAGCTTTTCCGGAACTGGAATTTACCCGTCCGGTAGACCTTCAGCATCCCGGAGATGGCAGCGATCGGCTTTTTGTAGTTGAGCAGCGGGGTATCATATCCGTTTTTCCTAATGACCCTTCTATCCAAAATGCAACAACCTTTTTGGATATTGAAGACCAGGTAGACGATTCCGGAAATGAGGAAGGATTGCTCGGTTTGGCCTTCCACCCCAATTACGAGAATAACGGTTATTTCTATGTCAATTATACCACGCCGGATTCTACGACCCATATTTCACGGTTCCAGGTATCTTCCGGCGATGCAAACCAGGCGGAAGTATCGAGCGAAGAGGTGCTGCTCTCTTTCGATCAGCCGTTTGGTAATCATAATGGCGGACAGGTTTCTTTCGGACCTGATGGCTACCTGTACATTGCGGTTGGAGATGGTGGCTCTGGGGGAGATCCAGAGGGGAATGGCCAAGACCGGACGACGCTGCTTGGTACCATCCTTCGCATAGATGTAGACAGCCAGGAAAACGGCCAAAACTATGGCATCCCTGATGATAATCCTTTCGCTGGTAACGAAGAGGGATACCGGGAAGAGATCTATGCCTATGGTCTGCGTAATGTATGGCGATTTAGTTTTGATCCGGCGACCGATCAGTTGTGGGCGGGCGATGTAGGACAGGTTAGTTATGAAGAGATTGATATTGTAGAGAACGGTGGTAATTACGGCTGGAATATCATGGAAGGCATGCACTGTTTTAGTCCCGAAACTGGTTGCGATCAATCGGGTTTAGAACTTCCCATCTGGGAATATGGTCGGAATCAGGGTGTATCGGTAACCGGCGGCTTTGTTTACCGCGGACCTTCTCTGCCTGGCCTGGAGGGGACATATATTTATGCAGATTATGCCTCTGGCCTTATCTGGTCGCTCGATTTTTCTGACATGGAAAATCCTGAGAATACTGAACTTATTGATACAGATGTTAATATCTCTTCTTTTGGTGTAGATGCCGATAATGAACTGTACATCTGCGCTTTTGATGGCAAAATCTATCGGATTGCAGCGGAATAGGAAGAATGCTTGAGAGATATCAAGTTATCTATAGCGCGAAACATAATTCCCGCGCTAGTTAATATTACTCTCATCAAACTTATCAAAAGGAATGTGGCTCTCCTTTTTTAGGTTATGATACCTCAAGTAAATTCGGAGAAAAGAGATATATTATGAAATCTATAAATCCTGCCACAGGCGAGATTATTGCCTCATATGCTAATATGAATAGTCCGGAAATTGCAACTATTGCACAACAAGCCAATGAGGCGCAACAAAAGTGGCGCAAGCGTAGTTTTGATGAACGTGCTACCCTTTTGCGAAAAGTAGCCGACCTTTTGGAATCCAATAAAGAAGAGTATGCCGAGCTCATGGCGTATGAAATGGGTAAGCCCCTGTCCCAAGGGATATCCGAAAGTGAAAAGTGTGCCTGGGTGTGTAACTATTACGCCAATCATGCTGCAACATTTCTCGAAAATGAACTCATTGAATCCGATGCCGATAAAAGCTATATCACATACAATCCATTGGGTACAGTTTTAGCTATTATGCCCTGGAACTTCCCGTTTTGGCAGCTGTTTCGCTTCGCTGCTCCGGCACTGATGGCGGGGAATGCGGCTATTTTAAAACACGCTTCGAATGTTAGCGGCTGCGCCCTTGCCATTGAAGAACTTCTGCATGATGCGGGCATTCCGGAATCGCTTTTCCGGACGATTCTTGCGGATCGGGACCAGGTAAAGTCGCTCATCCAAACTGAACACATTTCGGCCGTTACGCTTACGGGAAGTACAAGAGCCGGTATGTCGGTAGCATCCACTGCCGGAAACAAAATCAAAAAAACGGTATTGGAGCTGGGCGGCAGTGATCCCTACCTGGTTTTGGCCGATGCCGATATCGAAAAAACTGCTGAAACCTGTGTTACTTCCCGGCTAATCAACAGTGGACAGAGTTGCATTGCCGCCAAACGGTTTATTGTCGTTGAGGATAACTATGATCCTTTTTTAGAGAAGATCACCGAACTGATGAAAGAGAAGCGCATCGGCGATCCATTTGAAGAAGGTACGGATGTCGGTCCCATGGCCCGCGAAGACCTCAGGGATGAACTCCATGATCAGGTTAAGAAAAGCATAGAAGCCGGGGCAAAGTGTGTTTTAGGGGGAGAAATACCCGCTCGCAAGGGTTCCTATTATCCACCAACAATACTGACAGAAGTAACAGAGGACATGCCGGCCTACGAGGAAGAGCTTTTTGGTCCGGTAGCTTCCGTCATCAAGGTAAAAGATGAGGAAGAAGCCATCCGGATAGCCAACGATTCCGACTTTGGACTTGGAGCCGCCGTTTTTTCCCGGGATGCAGATCGAGCTGAACGAATAGCTGCAGAAGAACTCGAGGCGGGTTGCTGTTTCGTCAATGCATTCGTAAAGTCTGATCCCCGCCTGCCCTTTGGGGGTATCAAACAATCCGGATATGGCAGAGAGCTTTCGCACCTGGGCATCAAAGAGTTCGTAAATATCAAAACGGTTTACCGGGCATGAAAATAATTTGTAAGGATCTCCTCTTAAAAGGTACTTACTATTAGTTAAATATTTTTTGAGCTGATTTATCAGGCGAGTACGTATTACCTAATAGAACAACCTTTTAAATAAATCCTAAATTGAGGAGATGTTATGAAAAAAATAAGCTATGCATTATTAATTGCCGTCCTGTTTGTCGGATTAACGGGATGTGGAGACGACAGTACCGGTCCGGATGTGAATGAAGATCCACCACAAATGCCCAATATAGAAAAGGGTCAACCTGATGTTTCCTTTTTCCAGGAAAATAATCCTCAAAAAGCAGCCACAGATGAACTGAACGAGACAAATAACTATAATCAAGCCCAAATGACCGTCCTTTGGAATACTGTATTCTTTAGTTTTGGTCAGAGTTATGGGACACTTTTTTCTCAGGCGAATCAGGAAGAGGCTGACTTTAACAACGGAGTTTGGGAATGGTCTTATACCTATAACTTCGAAGGAATGAGCGCAAGTTACCGCACAACCGCTGAAGAACTCGGAAACTCTATTAAATGGGCAACATACTGGAGCTACGATGACGGCCAGGGTGATAGTATTGATAATTATAAAATTTTTGAAGGAACGGTCGCCAATGATGAGTCAACGGGTGACTGGACTTTTAATGCTATGGATTCCGACCTTCAGCAGGAAGTCCCTTTCATTACCTCTACCTGGAATTTCACCAGCGATACCGAAAAAGAAATCAATCTGACCATGTATGGCGATGCTATCGATGATGAAAGTGCTAATGAAACTGCCACCATTGATTTTGAACAAAATGGTACCGATTTCAGCATGGACTTAAACTTCGCTGATGGTGAGACCCATTTAGTCACCTGGAATACCGATACCAATGTTGGTTCTATCACTTCCAATGGAGAAACAGTATGCTGGGATGAAAATTTCCAGGATGTTCCTTGTGAGTAATTTATAATTCATTGAGTTAGTTACAATTGAGAGAGGGTTGGCCCCGGATTTGTAGTCCGGGGCTTTTTTATTGGACCTTTTTAAAGTCAATACAGCTCCTAACTAATTTTTGATTAAAAATACCAGTTTGGATGACACTATGCTGTCAGTATCCTTGTTATATTAATTAGGTAACCAAACAAGGATAAAAGCAATGATTATCATGGAGGAGAAAAATAAAAAACCCATTCGCGGTCGGGGAGCTTCCGACAACCCGGCCAATAGATTTGAGGATAAGTATCTCGACTATGATTTAGATGGAGAAACAGGAGAAAAGCCATCACAAAAAACCAAACTTATACGCGACGATACAAAAGAGATTCTTTCTAAAAATGACAGTCCGGATATTCCCTTTACGTATGGCCTGAATCCCTACCGGGGATGTGAACATGGCTGTATTTATTGCTATGCACGCCCTACTCACGAATACCTTGGCTTTTCTGCGGGACTCGATTTTGAATCCCGCATTATGGTGAAATACGATGCTGCCAAAAAATTACGAAAGAAGTTCACTTCAAAAAACTGGAAGCCGGAGCCGGTGATTATGAGTGGTGTTACTGATCCTTTCCAGCCGATTGAACGCGAATTAGAAATCACCCGGAGTTGTCTGAAAGTTTTTGCTGAGGCCAGAAATCCGGTTAGTATTATTACAAAGAACTACTTAGTAACGCGCGATATTAATTTCCTGAGTACGCTGGCAGAATATAATGCAGCCCATGTTACTCTTTCTATTACGACCCTGGATCGAGATCTGGCCCGTGTTATGGAGCCCAGAACCTCCCAACCCTACAGGCGCCTGCAGGCGATCGAGAAGTTATCTGCCGCCGGAATATCGGTTGGTGTTAATGTGGCTCCTATCATTCCGGGACTTACCGATCACGAATGTCCCAAGATACTAGAGGCAGCAAAGGAGGCCGGAGCCACCCAGGCTGGCTTTACGATTGTTCGCCTTCCTTATGGCGTTAAGGATCTGTTTGAGGAATGGCTGGAACATCACTTCCCCGATAGAAAAGATAAGGTACTCAATAGAATTAGAGATATGAGAGACGGACAACTGAACAAAAGTGAATTTGGAGACAGGTTCCGGGGCCAAGGAGCCTTTTCCGATCAGATTGAGGAAATGTTTAAGATTAACACTAAAAAAATGGGACTGAACAAAGGCATCCGCCCCCTCTCTACAGCTCATTTCAGGCGGCCCGAAGCCGGACAGCTTCACCTGTTTTAATGCTCCTTTATCCGGGAAGTGATATTTTACCAAAATTGATTTTACCTTTACTTTTTGTGTGATCTATGGCTGATATTGGGAACCCTTCTCCAGCCAGCAACTCATTAGCCAATACCGCAAAACAGACGGCTTCCTTGGCATCAGCATTAAAAAAATATTCTTCGAATGATTTAAAAGCCGTATTGCCTAACTCATTCTGGAGACTTTCCATGAGGAACGTATTATGCACTCCTCCTCCACTCACTAGTACTTCCAGAGTTTTCGATTCCGGATGAATCTTTTTAACGGCATCTGTGATCGTCTGGATGGTAAACTGTGTTAGGGTAGCCAATAAGTCGGGAGCAGATAAATCTTCTGCATTGGAAACCATTCTTGCCCGTTTTGCATAGGACCAATTAAAATGTTCCAATCCCGTTGTCTTGGGTGGATCTAATTCGAAATATGGATCGTCTTTCAAGGCTTCAAGCAGATCTTGGTTTATCTCCCCCTTACGCGCCGTTCTCCCTCCTTTGTCAAATGGCTGGTCAAGCATTCGTTGCGAAGCGGCATCCAGCAGCGTATTGCCTGGACCGGAATCCGCAGTTGTAAATGATCTTGATGACCCAGCAGCCGGGAGGTAACTGAAATTCGCAATACCTCCGATATTTAGCAGTAATCGATTTTTATCCGGATCATCAAATAGCATCCGATCAATTAAGGATGCCATCGGGGCTCCTTCCCCTCCTGCAGCCGTATGTTTTTGTCGAAAATCGCTGATTGTAATAATTCTTGTCTGTCGGGCTATATGATCTCCATCTCCCATCTGCAGGGTTGCATTTGGCAATCCACTTCGCTTATGCCTGGATTTTGGAGCATGATAAATCGTCTGTCCGTGGCTGGCAATACAATCAATAGATGAAGGTTCCACTTCCCATTTATCCAATGCTTCCAAAATCAGGTCGGCAGTAAACTCTCCTAAATAGGTATTAAAAATACACAACTCTTCCAGACTGCATTTCGGCACCGAAACAACTTCTTTCAGGATCTGTTGGATCTCATCCGGATAGGATAAAGTCGTAAATTCCTCCAGCATTATTTCCGTTTGTGTTCCGCTGCCACTCATCTTACAAAGGGCCAGATCCAGCCCATCCATCGAAGTCCCCGACATAAGTCCAATAATCATTCGTTCTTCCTTGGCTGAAATATGCGCGAGGTGTTGGATAGCATTGTTCATAAATATATTACCCGGATCTTATTGCGTATTAGGCACGTCATTTCTATGTTCAGACTTAAAATGATGATGTAACATGCAATCCGCAATAGATAATTTATGTCTGACCTAACTGATACCGATTACGATGCATACGAGCAGGATATAGAACTGCTCGTAGATACTCTTCGAAAATGTTTTAATGCCGAAAAGGCCCGTTATAATGTAGTGGGGCATCAAAATACGCTCTTTATTGAAATTCAGGGACTCGATGATTTAACCCCTGAAGAAATATCCGAAGTAGCAGAACCGGTTCTCGACGAACTTGATATGGATTTTGATGAAATTTCACTACTCCCTCTCAAAAAATAGTATCATTCATCTGCTGAATGAACTATCTTTTATTCTTATAAGAAAGAAATAACAGCCAATATAAAAGAACGGATTAATTCAGCTATGCCTAATGCTACCACTGACTACCAGCTAAAGTGTGTCGCAAACGGCCATTTAAACTCTGAAGAGAAGACGACTACCTATTGCTCTGAATGCGATAGCGTACTGAGAGTGGTGTACAATAGCCCATCCGGGGATCTGAAATATCCACTACAACAGCTTGTTCCCGACCCGTTAAAAACACATCCAACGGCCCTAAAAAAACTTGATAGACTTTCAGATACATACAATGCAGATTTAAGTGCAAAACTGGAGTTTCAGCATCCTACCGGCTGTTTTAAGGACCGCGGCAGTTATATTGAAGTTCAAAAAGCACTGGAACTAAATGCGGATGCCATCTGCCTGGCCTCGACCGGCAATATGGCGGCTTCAGTGGCGGCCTATGCCTGTTACTTTAATATTCCGTGTTTTGTGTTTGTACCCGAAAAAACAACAGAAGCCAAGCTCGCACAGGCTACCATCTTTGACGCAAATATAATTCGCATCAAAGGCTCGTTCAGTACCTGTGAGCAGCTATGCCGGCAATTTGCAAAGTCAGGGAACTACTATCTGGCCGGGGATTTCGTGTTTCGTGAGGAAGGCCAAAAATCTTTCTCCTACGAACTCTTTGAGCAAGGAGGTACCGACGTAGAATATATTCTGATTCCTATCGGATGCGGGACGAATTTTAGCGCTATCTTCAAGGGATTCCAGGAGATGAAGGAAGGCGGACTTATTGACCAAATTCCAAAATTTGTAGCCATACAACCGGATCAAAGTTCTCCGGTGGTAGAGGGGATTTTCAAAAAAGAGAAAATCGTGAAAGATCAGGTACAGACGATGGCAAGTTCTGTGGCCGTTCCCGATCCCGTGGATTTCTATAAAGTATTGGAAGCCATTGATCAAACAGACGGGATGGCTGTTACTGTAACTGAAGATGAAATACTTGATGCCCTGAAGGAGCTGGCCGTTGTGGAAGGACATTTTGTGGAACCGGCTGGTGCTCTTCCGTTAGCCGCTTTGAAGAAACATAAAGATACTTTTAAAAATAAAAAATGTTTATTGGTAACGACTGGATCGGGTTTCAAAGATACCAAGGTCGTAACCAAACATTCCTTAACCTCTCCGGTTCTCTCTCCGGATCTTAACAAAGTTATCAAATACATCAATTCCGGTTTCATTGGAATGCAGAAGGAATCGTGGGGTAAATCACGCGATACCTTCATGGCCAATCTTAAAATGGATGAAGAACACGAGAAGCTGTACAACCAATATATGTCCAAAATAAATAAGAAGGGTAAAACACTCAGCAATAATGAAATTGAAGCGCTGCAATCTCTTATTTTTGATGAAGATGCTGATCTCGATTATCCGGTAGAGGTATTGGATTATAAACTGACAATGCGTAAACATGGATTAGTACATGCAGAGGTCAAGCTTGACCAACAAGGCCAAGAAATAATCTCCGAGGCCAAAGGAGTCGGCCCCATAGATGCAATCCTATCAGCCATTCGTTCCCATACAGATAATGTGTTTCCTCTTGAAGTGGATAACCACGAAGTCGATATACTCAGTCCCGATACCGATTCGCTGGTAATGGTAACACTGACGCTATCCAACAGCGAACAGCAGTGGATATCTAAAGCGGCATCCCCTGATACCCTGGAAGCCGTAATTCAAGCATTTACCAAGGGACTTGCCATAGCAATGAAATCGTAGATCTGTTTTAGCTGTTAGGAATACTGTTCCCGCAAGAATGATTTAAATTTTGGATAAGAAGCATACATCCGCACGCTTTTCTTCTCCTTTTCCATACTTTCTTTTAAGGCACCAGGAAGCGGTATTTCCGTGTCAATCAGGGGTTCTACAATATCGGAAAATTTAGCGGGATGTGCCGTTCCCAGGATGATAACCGGTTGATCACTCTCCTGCTCTTTCCTGTAACTGTTTGCCGCCAAATATCCTACGGCAGTGTGAGGATCTAGAATGTAATCATACGATTGATAAACTTCTTCAATGACTGTCCGACAAGCGTCATCATTGAAAGAAGCGGCCCATAGATGCTGTCGAAGTTCAACTACATCGGGATAGAAGGATCTGATTCTTTCCAAATTACTGGGATTACCCACATCCATGGCACTGGAAATGGTTTTCTGGGAGGCACGGGGACTAAAGTTCCCGCTTTCCAAAAATTCTGGTACCACATCATTGACGTTGGTCCCGGCAATAAACTGTCCGACGGACATGCCCGTTTGCGCCGCCATCATTCCGGCCGTAAGGTTTCCGAAGTTCCCGCTTGGCACACAAAAATGAACAGAATCTGATTCTTCCAGCTGTGCAAGCCCCCTTCCATAATAGAACATCTGTGGCAGCAACCGGGCAATATTGATTGAATTTGCCGAACTCAAAATAAGCTCATCTCGTAATTTTGAATCTGAAAAAGCATCTTTCACTAATTTCTGGCAGTCATCAAAAGTCCCCTCTACTTCAAGGGCTGTTACATTCCCACCGATCGTAGTCAGCTGCTGCTCCTGCAAAGGACTTACTTTTCCGCTGGGATATAGTAAACAGACATCGACATTATCAACTCCTTCAAAAGCACGTCCAACGGCACTCCCGGTATCCCCGGAAGTGGCCACTAAAATGACCATTCGCTGGGACGCCTGCTCTGCCCTGTAGCTCATCATTCGGGCCATAAATCGGGCTCCATAATCTTTGAAAGCAAGGGTTGGTCCGTGAAAAAGCTCCAGCACATAGAGATCATCGTGCAAATGTACCAGGGGCGCATCAAAAGAAATAGCATCCTCTACCAACGATTCCAGTCGATCGGCAGGAATTTCCGGAACAAAGGTCTGTGCAAGGGCAGAACCTATGTCGGTTATTGACATACTCTCAATATGATTCCACAATTTATCTGAAAGATCTGGCCACCGATCGGGAATAAAAAGGCCACCATCCCGGGCCAATCCCTGTTCCATTGCCCCACTGAAATTCTTAGACTCATTCCCATTTCGAGTACTGATATAGCTAATCTCATTCTTTGACATCAATAACCTCTGCGCCTTTAGTATTAATAGCCGAAAGATACTCATCGGAAGGAAGCCCAACATTATCCAATGCCGACTTCATCGCCTTCAAAACGGCTTCGGCTGTATCTCTGTCCGCCGTCAATGCAAATATAGAAGGTCCTGATCCGGCGATACCCGCTCCGACAGCGCCTGCATTGAGGGCCGCTTCCTTTACGGAATCATAGCCCGGAATCAGCACCGATCGCACCGGCTCAATAATGACATCCTTCATTGAACGGGAAATCAAATCCAAATCTTTGTTCATAAATCCTGCGACCAGTCCCCCAACGTTTCCCCATTGGATGACAGCCTGCTCCAGTGAGATATCTTTTCTTAAAATCTTGCGGGTATCTTCGGTCTTAATCTCAATTTGAGGATGTACTACAGCAGCATGGAGTTTTTCAGGAAAAGGAAGATTAAAAATATCCGCGGGATCAGAACTCCGGATAAAAACGAACCCTCCCAATAAAGAGGGACCAACATTATCATAGTGGGCCGTACCACATGCTACGCGCTCCCCTTCAGCTGCAAATGGGAGCAGCTCGTTTCGACTTAAGGGACTGCCTAACATATGATTTGCTGCTAAAACAGCGCCGGCCGAACTGGCAGCACTCGATCCCAATCCACTTCCCAAGGGCATTTGCTTATGCACTTCAATTTCAATTCCGGCATCAATATTCAAATGATCCAGCAGAGCCCGGACTGCAACGCTTGCAGTATTCTTCTCAGCTTTGGCAGGCAATACGCCTTCATCACCGGTAATGGCTGCAATAGTTACATCCTTAGAGTCAGTAGAACGTACCACAATCTCATCTCCAGGAGCACCCAAGGCAAAGCCCATTACATCAAATCCACAGCTAACATTTGCAACAGAGGCAGGAGCAAATACTCGAACTTCACTATACTTAAAAGAAGAGTCCATAACTATACAACCTCGTTGCTAAATGCAGGAACATTACTGATCCTTAAAATATCAGCTAATATACCTCCTGCGGTAACCTCAGCTCCTGCCCCCGGCCCTTTGACGACTAGCGGAGTATCCCGGTAATGTTGTGTATGAAATGCTATAATATTATCACTTCCGGATAATCCACTGAACGGATGCTCATCATCAATTTCTTCCAGACTCACGGTTGCTTCGCCATCTTCATAACTCGCGATATAGCATAGGCGATGACCATTTGAAGCAGCTTTATCGTATCGCTTTTTAAATTCGTCATCAAAATCAGATAACTTTTCAAAAAAATCTTCAACGCTATCCGCTTCGCGGGCCGATTCCGGTACTAAGTTTTCAACCGTCAGGTCGCTCATTTCGACTTCTATGCCAGCTTCACGACACAAAATAAGCAGTTTCCGTGCCACATCCCTTCCATTGAGGTCTTCTCGGGGATCAGGTTCAGTGAATCCTTTTTCCAGAGCAGTCCGCACTACTTCACTAAAGGGAGTCTCGCCATCATACGTATTAAATATATAGCTAAGGGTTCCTGAGAGTACTCCCTCAATTTTAGTAATTTTATCGCCTGCAAGCACCTGTTCCTTAAGAGTTTTAACGACCGGCAGACCGGCCCCAACATTGGTTTCGTACAGGTACATTACATTGTGTTTCAAGGCCAACTCCTGCAGGGCCTGGTAGTGATGCAATGTCCCCGAATTGGCTTTCTTATTAGCCGTAACCACCGAAAAATTAGCCCTCATTACCTCCGGATAAAAATCGGCTACCTCACTGCTTGCCGTGCAGTCAATAAACAGACTATTTGGCAAGTTTAGCTCTCCGGCCTCATCCAAAAAGGTTTGTAGATCCATTGGCTTCCCGTCTTCCTCTAATCGCTCCGGCCAGCCAGTAAAAGGCATGCCTTTTTGCTCAATTTTGTAATAGCGGGAATTAGCTATCCCACATAAATTAAAGGCAATGTTATGTTCTTTGAATAGTAATTCCGCTTGTTTCTCAAACAGTTCGAGCACTTTATTCCCAATCAGTCCCACTCCAACCAAAAAGAGATTCACAGATTTAATCTTACTAAGGAAAAAGGCGTCGTGAATGGTGTTAAGCGTTTTAGACAAATCCTTCTTCTTAACTACCACCGAAATGTTCCGCTCGGAAGATCCCTGTGCAATAGCCCGAACATTAATACCGTTTCTCCCCAATGCTCTGAATAACCGTCCTGAAATACCAGGTGTATGCTTCATTCCTTCTCCTACTGCAGCAACAATGGAACAGTTGGATTCTTCTTTAATCTCATCAATCATACCTTCCTTCAGCTCAAAACTGAAGTTGGTCTTAAGTGACTGTATAGCCTGAGGAGCCTGCCGGGGCATTACGGCAAAACATACGGTATGCTCTGATGATGCCTGAGTAATCATAATAATGTTTACTCCGGCATCAGCCAAAACACTAAAAATACGCGCCGCAAACCCACTCACGCCAATCATTCCACTCCCTTTTAATGTGATCAGCGTAACCTCATCAATAGATGATATGCCTTTCACATTTGTGCTGATATCTGCCGGCTCCCGGTTAATAACCGTACCCGGCGATTCCGGCTTAAAAGTATTCTTAATATAGATTGGTATAGACGCAGACATAGCCGGATAGACCGTGGGAGGATAGATAACCTCGGCCCCAAAGTGAGAAAGTTCCATGGCTTCCTCGTAAGAAAGTTTCTGTATAGGTAAATGACGTTCCACCTTACGGGGGTCTGCCGTCATAATCCCCTCAACATCGGTCCATATCTCAATAGCATCTGCATCCAGAGCAGCACCAATTAATGAAGCGGTATAGTCCGACCCACCCCGACCAAGTGTTGTAGTTTCGCCTGTTTCCGTTGATGCGATAAAGCCGGTAACCACACCTACGGTATCACGGTTCTCGAAATACTCCCGGATATTTTGGGTCGTCTCGGTAGTAAGCACCCGGGCATTCCCAAAGTCCGCATTGGTCTTAATAATAGATCTTGCATCTACATATTCGGCATCTATGCCCTGCTCCTGCAACGCAGCGCTGAGTACAAATGCTGAAAGACGTTCTCCAAACCCCAAAACAAAATCGTGGGTCCGTCCCGTAAGCTCGTGAGTTAGTGAAACCCCGTGGAGCACATCTTCCAGCTCATTAAATAACACTTTGAGTTCTGTAAGAACGCTGCTTTGCCCCTGAACCCCAATAAGAGTTCGAACCATATCTACATGGCGTTGCTCTACCTTTTTTAACTGTTTGCGGTATTCATCCCTTCCTGCGGAAGCGTCTGAAACCATTTCTTCGAGGGTATTCGTCACCCCTCCAAAAGCAGAAACAACGACCTGGATACGATCTTCTTTCTGTTTCTCTGTAATTAATTTTAGGACTTGTCGAATGGCGGATTCTGATCCCACAGAAGTGCCGCCGAATTTTAAAATACGCATTTCAAATACTGTTTTTGGGATTTCGTCCCATACCATCTAAAAGTAAAAAGTAGTAGACGTAATTATCGTAATGCATCTTCGAGTTCAAGTGAAGCATCGCTCTGTGCATCCCGATACTTTACAATTAATGGACATGACATATTAAGACCTTGTTCTTCTGCCCACGAACCTGACATTGGACGCGTACCAGGGATTACAACTGCCCGTTCGGGAATGGCCGCCCCTTTTTCCAGCACTTTCTCATTCACACAATCATAAACCGGAATAGATTTGGAAAGAGTCACGCCCGGTGCAATCACGGCTCCCTCTTTAACCAAAATGCCTTCCACAATAACCGATCCTGCTCCTATAAAACAATCATCTTCAATAACAACAGGCGATAGTCCTACCGGCTCAAGAACCCCGCCAAGCTGAACTCCAGCAGACAGATGCACATTTTTCCCTACTTGAGCACAGGATCCAACCAAGGCATGGCTATCAACCATGGCTCCTTCATCTACATAAGCACCCACATTCACATAAGCAGGCGGCATGATTATAACTCCTGATGCTACATAAGCACCCCGGCGTACAGAAGAGCCTCCGGGTACCAAACGCACATTTTCATCCGCTGAAAATCGTCGCGGCGGAAGATTATGTTTATCTACAAAACCATCATAAATACCGGAATATTCGGTATTTTCTCCCGCGCTAAAAGATTCTAAAATAGCTTCTTTGACTTCAATATTTGCTTCCCAGCCATCCCCTTTGGGTTCGGCAGCCCGCACTTCACCGTTTTCCAGTTGTTCTAAAATTTCTTCCCAGTGTTCTTTACTCATTTTTATAACTGTCTATTTTTAAAAGCTTATTTATTTAAAATATTTTCGTTATACCAGTTTTCAATCAAATTATCTGCATTTTTTAATAGGCTCAGATCTTCAACCTCATCACCAGTCAGCGGTGGACGCAGGGTTGCTGCAGATATCCAGCCCTTTTCCTTTAGCAAGACTTTAGCCGGAATAGGGTTCGGAGATGAAAAAAGCACATCCGAACACTCCTGCCACAAAGGCAAAAGCTCGGGACCCCTGCCATCCAAGCACCATTCGACGTAGCGATGTGTAGCCTGGGGCCATACATTGGAGACCACCGAAACCAACCCCTCACATCCAGCCATTGCAAAGAAAGGCAACATACCGTCATCCCCGCTAAAAAATGCAATATCCTTGGCGCTTTTGCGGTAATTCTGATAATCTTCAACACTCCCGCTGGCTTCTTTCACAGCCACAAAGTTTGGATGGTCGGCTAATTCTTTAAGTACCAGCGGTTCCATTTTTACCCCCGTTCGGGAGGGCACATTATAGAGCATGCATGGTTTATCGGAAGCTTCTAATAGCGTTTTAAACCACTCTACCTGTCCTTTTGGCCCAGGTTTGGCATAAAGTGGCGTAACAAGCAGAAAAGCATCCACATCGTATTGCTGGCAAAATTCAATCCATTCAACTTGCTTCTGGTGATTGAATCCCCCCACCCCAACCATAATTGGTGTTTCCGTATCTAATTCGGAGACAGCCTGAACCACCTGCTTTTTATCTTCAAGTCCCATCGCCAAGCCTTCACCAGTACTTCCTAAAACCAGCACACCATTCCCGGCTTCCTCCTGTTTACGAACCAAGGATCTGAGATCATCAAGATGCAAATCTCCGTTTTCCTGCAGGGGCGTTACTAACGCTGTCCAAAGTTTTGTGTCAATTATACTCATAGCTACTGTTACATTACTTTATCAAAAATAGTTGAAAAATCATGAAATCCGGCTTCAATATCCGACTTCACCAGTTGTTCGGCACCCCAAATTGCCCCTTCGGCAAAAATCTTTCGGTCATGGGCGCGGTGTTTTAACGAGATTGACTCTGTTTCCGTTTGCAATTCGAGTTCATGGATACCTTTAATATCTCCTTTACGTTCCGATGTGATTTCTGCTTTCTGTCCCAGCCAATTCTCCCATGAAAGGGCAGTACCGCTGGGGGCATCCTGTTTGTGAACATGATGTACCTCATATATATGGAACGAAGGATTCTTCAAAACAGAAGAACTTTGGCCAATTACATTCAGACAGCGTCGCACAATGTTCATCCCCAAACTGAAGTTCGAAGCCTGCAGCCATTTAATTCCTTTCTGTTGCAATTTTGTATCCAGATCATCCGGCCAGTCATAGCCCGTGGTTCCCCATGCGGCCGGTAGGCCAGCAGCTATCAGGGGTTCCAGTAAATCTTCTACTGCAGAGCCGGGCACAAAAATAATCGCAGCATCTGCATCCTGCAAAGCCTTTTTTGTCGGTTTATTAGAGGAGTTGAATGGACCAACAAGCTGTTGATCATCAAGACTTTCTACAACCTTGCTCCCCGTTTTACCGGTTCCAATTACAGCAAATTTCAGCATTCTTTATCATCTTAAAGTTCAAAATGGAAGGGTAAGTATAACCTTTTCAAACGCGATTTTCATACGATTTGCGGATTACCCCTAATATAATGTAGATTCAGCCTTGATCAACTCAAAAAATCGATTCTATGTTTACACTTTTTGCCGCGCCTGTTTTTACGAATGATGCTGTGGTCCTGGGAATTCTGTTGCTTGTATTGGCACTTATTTTTATCACCTCAAGCAGCGAGAACCCTTTCTGGCAGAAATTTTATACCTTTATTCCCTCACTGCTGCTCTGCTATTTTATCCCTTCAATCCTGAATTCCGCGGGACTCATTTCCGGAGAAGAATCGAACCTATACTTTGTCGCCTCCCGCTATTTACTGCCGGCAAGTTTAGTACTGCTTACCCTGAGCATCGACTTTAAAGGAATTATTGGGCTGGGACCAAAAGCCATTATTATGTTTCTGGCGGGTACACTAGGTATAGTTATCGGCGGGCCGCTGGCCGTTATTACAGCCGGATATTTCTCTCCAGAGCTTGTAGGTGGTGCAGGACCCGATGCTCTCTGGCGCGGACTTTCGACCGTAGCGGGCAGCTGGATTGGCGGCGGTGCCAACCAAACGGCCATGTATGAAGTCTTTAATCCCAGTAATGAACTTTTCTCAGCTATGGTTACCGTTGATATCATTGTCGCAAATATTTGGCTAGGCTTTTTACTTTATGGGGCGGGCATTTCAGAACGTATTGACAGCTGGTTTAAGGCAGATGCCACCCCCATCACCAGACTCCGCAAAAAGATTGAAAACTACCAGAAAAATATCGCTCGCATCCCAAGCCTGGCTGACATTACCAGTATTGTTGCCGTGGGATTTGTCATTACTGCTATTGGGCATTTAGGAGCGGATGGTATTGCTCCATGGATTGCTGAAAATGCACCGCAACTTAGCCAACTTAGCCTCGACTCCCGCTTTTTCTGGATTATTGTTATTGCTACAACGGGAGGACTCCTTCTCTCTTTCACACAAGCACGTGAACTGGAGGGGGCCGGTGCTTCGAAAATAGGCAGTCTTTTCCTCTATATTTTAGTTGCTACTATCGGAATGAAAATGAACGTACTGGCCATTTTTGAAAGTCCGGGGTTCTTCCTTATCGGCTTAATGTGGATAATCATTCATGTCATTATTCTCTTCATAGTCGCAAAAATTATCAATGCGCCTTTCTTTTTTATCGCGGTAGGCAGCCAGGCAAATATAGGAGGCGCTGCATCGGCCCCTATTGTGGCCTCGGCTTTCCATCCGGCTCTTGCACCGGTAGGAGTACTTCTGGCCGTATTGGGCTATGCATTGGGAACATACGCCGCCTACTTCTGTGCCATCCTAATGCAATACGCTAGTCAGTTGTCCTAATTCATTACTGATTTAGGGGAACAAAGTCCGTATATTTGGCTCCTTGTGATTTAATCTTGAATGACTTTTATCCACATGCGGATTCTAAAATTTATAGGAGTAGCTATTGGCTCTCTTGTCCTCGTTTTTTTCCTGGTATTTGGCTTCAATCTGGACGCACTTAATACTCTTTTCAAAAACAGTGGAGATCTTCAGGAGGGACAGGAGTGGGTTTCAAAAACGACTTCCCTAAAAGACCTGACCGAATATATTGCAGCTAATCCCCGGAACGTATCCGTCGTATCACAATCCTCGATAAATCCAGATACAACCATAAACTTCCGGGGTGACGAGTCGCGTACAATGGGTACGCTTTCAAACTTCTTTCTTATTACCACCTATGCCCGGCTGGTGGAAGCCGACTCCCTCAATCCCAAAGAGCTGATATCTATTAAGGATACCGATGTCTACCAGGTTCCATTTATCGATGCTTCCAATCATGACGATGCGATAAATTTTCTCGAAAATAAAGGAGCTATCACCTCTGACAATGAAACTTCCCTTCATGAACTCGTAAAAGCAGCTATTATCTTTAACGATTTAGCAATCTCAGATTATCTTTACTTCCGATTGGGTCAGAATGCTATTTTAAATACCATGGATAAACTTGAGTTATCCGATACCGACGTACCCCTGCCCTTTTCGGGACTTTATATCACACTGAATCCGGCTATAACGGAGAAAGATTTTTTAACTCATTTTGAGCAACTCCAGACATTATCTCGTCAATCTTTTGAGGATACGGTTCTTGCCAAGGCACATCAATTTCAGACTGATTCCCTATACCGCCAGCGGGTTCTTAGAACGTTTGAAACCAATGATGGACTGAAAATACAATTCAGCGAGCGCCGCGATATGCTTGATCTCTTTCCAGCAACTACGGCACAGGAGTTATCTGAGCTAATGGTTCAGTTGGAAAATAACGAATTGCTGTCACAGCCCATATCCCGACGGGTCAAAGAGATTATGGATTGGCCATTTGAGCAGCAAAGCCTCAATAGCGATTTTAACCACTATGGAGCTATATATGACAGCAGATTAGGCTTGCTCAATGGCATTGATTACGGGGCTTCCACCTATTCGGGGGAACCCTTTGGACAGGCCGTCTTTTTTGATTCCCTGCAAGTAGCATTCTGGTTTCACATGAGCAGTAATTTAATGCATCAGGATTATCAACAGCGACTCATGTGGGACCCAGCCCTAAGGGAAACAACTCTTCAACAAATCAATAATTAGCTTATTTTATTTTTGAGAATATTTCTATTTCTCATACTTAATACCTCGTAAATTAAAACTCCTTCCATCTTATAACTGAATCTATCTTCCACAGACCTTAATAAGAATAACCTAATGAATTCCTATAAGTACTTATACCTTTTCTGGCTTGTTCCCACCGCTTTTCTTTTTCTGGCTTTACACCAAGTGTCTGTCTACTACAGCCTGACAGACACCTATGAAAATGGAGAAAGCTATACTGCAGAAGTTCTTGATTTTGAATTAAAGCAGATCGCTGCCCAGACCAATGGTTTTATTGTTCTGCAGTTTAATGATGAAGAAGGGAACCAAATCCAAAGAAAACTCTCTTTACCCGTAGAAGTTGCGGGACAATTACAGCAGATGCGGGTGATCCCCGTTCGCTATCAGCAAAAAGCTTCCCAGGAAATAGTGATCATGCCGACTTACGAAACACATAAAAACCTGGTTTGGACCAATATAGCTATGGCTGCTATTGCGCTGTTAATTCTGGTAATTATTGCCATTTTTGTACACCGCTATACGAACAAGAAACTCCGGAGCAAAGACAAGAAAATAGTTTTTGAAAGAATTGATTAAATGATATTGATATGACATCTCATTCATCCTCCAAAACCGGGACGCTTTATCTGGTCCCTAATACACTTGGAAAAACGTCCGAAAACAATACCATCCCCGACTATGTTTTAAATATAATTCGCAAGCTGGATGTCTTGATAGTCGAAAATATCCAAACGGCTACCCGGTATCTTCAGTGGGTAGGTGACACTGTGCCCGATTATGAAATTGACTTCCTGCTTCTGAATAAAAATACTCCCGATGAAGAGATTGTTTCTTTTTTATCTCCTCTTAAAAACGGACGCGATGTAGGGTTACTGTCTGAAGCGGGCTGTCCCGTAGTTGCCGATCCGGGTTCTACGCTCATTAAAATGGCTCATGGACGCGATATAACGGTTCGTCCCCTGGTGGGCCCCTCTTCAATTTTACTCGCGCTAATGGGGTCAGGATTTAACGGCCAGGAATTCGCTTTTCACGGCTATTTGCCAATTGATGAAAATAAAAGAAAGCAAGCCATCCTGAATTTAGAGCAAAAAGCCTGGAGAATTGACCAAACCCAGATATTTATGGAAGCACCACATCGAAACGATAACATTGTAAAAACGGTAATAAAATACTGCAAGGACGATACGAGGTTTTGCACGGCTACCAACCTCACTTTGCCCTATGAGCGCATCATCTCCAAAACAGTAGAAAAATGGAAACAGGAGTCGTTACCCTCTATTCATAAAGAGCCGACTATCTTTTTACTGTCAAGCTGAGAATTTAACTAAAAGAAATTAGTATTGGTGCTCAAGCATCTTTTGAAAGGGATAAAAGGATATACATATGCTTTTTATTCTTGCAGAAATATTACTTAAATTCGAATATAAATTATCTTAGTACGGAACTAATTAAACCTAAGGTGACTCACACATCTGTCAGAGCTAATAATCTTCCTTACCTTTACAGCGACTTGGTCGTTGTTGTTTTGCTAAGCCTTCTTTTTTTAGCGGGCTGTAATACCATGTCTCAAGCTCAGGAAGCGACTGATAATTCCCTTACTCATATTACCACTGCCGAACGAAGTGATGGGAAAGGATACGTTATTAGACTGCATTTACGGCAGGAAGCCGATTCTTTTCGAGTATATCAGCCCTCTTCCGATCATATCCAGTTCGCACTTTTTGATTCAGGAGTTCGTACTGAAAATATTGCTGTTCCTACGCACTCCCCTGTCATTAATGAGGCCCAGTTTTCACGAATACCTAATGGTATTGGTATTGATATTCAGCTTAAGCAAAAGGATTTTTTTGAGGTAGACGCCTATCCCGATGGACAAACTAATGACCTCTTATTGGGATTGACTAGGATTGATGAAGATGTAATCGTTCAGCGGACTCAAAAAGTAGGTCCGGTTGAATGGTCTTCCAATGCTCTTCCTCCCAGGGAACTGCCGGAAACTCCTGAAGGAGAAACCGAAGATAATGTTCCTGAAAATGGGGACTATGATCGTGTTAAGAGTAAAATGAAGTTTGATCGCGTTGTGCTTGATCCGGGGCACGGCGGACACGATACGGGGGCAATAGGATATAATAATATTCGAGAAAAGAATATTGTACTAAGCATAGCAAAAAAGGTAGGGGGATATATCAACGAAAACTTACCGGATGTTGAAGTTATTTATACCCGCGAAGATGACCGTTTCATTGCACTTGAAGAACGAGGAAGTATTGCCAATCGTCATGAAGGAGATTTATTTATCTCCATTCACTGTAATGCCCATAGCTCACGAAGACCCTATGGATCAGAAGTTTATTTTTTAGGACTCGAACGCACTCAATCTGCGCTTGAAGTTATGAAGCGTGAAAATACCGTAGTTCGGGCGGACAATGATACTGAACAAAAAGAACTCAGCCAGGAAGAACTACTGATTTATGAATTAGCGAACAGCGGATATCTTTCTACCAGCGAACGCATTGCGGGCATGCTAGAACATCAGTTTGATGAACGAGCACAGCGGCACTCACGCGGCGTTAAGCAAGCTCGATTCGTGGTACTCTATCACGCCTCTATGCCAGCTGTACTTGTAGAAACCGGATTTATAAGCAATCCCAATGAGGCCAACTATCTCACCTCGGAGTATGGACAAAATATTATTGCATCAGCTATTTTTCGGGCTATTCGCAATTACAAAGAACAATCGGAAGCAAATGATAACCATCCTTTAACCAAATAGCAGCTTCTTTTGGAACCACTGATTATTGGCGTAGCGGGAGGAAGTGGGTCGGGCAAAACAACCGTTGTCCGGCACATTATAGATAGCATTGGTGAAGAAAATATCCTTCTTTTACAACACGATTCATATTACAGGGACCTCAAACATCTTTCCTTTGAAGAACGGACCAAACAGAATTTTGATCACCCTTCTTCTTTGGAAACGGAGCTAATGATCCGCCACATCAAGGCGCTCAAAAACGGTTACCAGGTTGAGGTTCCAATCTATGACTTTACCCGACATATCCGGAAAGAAGAAACCCGACAGGTTAATGCCAAAAAAATCATTCTCATTGATGGCATCCTAATTTTTAATGAAAAAGAGCTCCGCGAGCAGATGAACATCAAGCTGTATGTTGATACCGATGATGATATCCGTCTCTTACGTCGCATTAAACGAGATATTATAGATCGTGATCGAGAGCTGGATGATGTTCTCAATCAATATCAAAAGTTTGTCAGGCCCATGCATCTCGAGTTTGTGGAACCCAGCAAGCGCTATGCCGATATAATTATCCCTCGCGGGGGTGAAAATAAAATAGCGCTGGATATGGTTAATGCCCTTATACAGGAACATCTATCGGAATGATTTCCATCCCGATACTGCTTGAGTAATAGCCTAAATAAAAATATTAAAAGAATTAATTATATGGAAATCGCATCAAAAACAGCTATCGTTACCGGCGCAAGTAGTGGAATTGGAGCTTCGTTCAGTAAAGCTCTAATTAACAAAGGGGCTAAGGTCTATGGACTGGCCCGGAGTACCGATAAGCTTAATCAGCTTAAAGAACATCTGGGCGATTCGTTCATTGGCGTCAAAATGGATATCACGGACCACGATAACATACAACAGTGGATCGGCACAACCTTTAATACTGACCACCGTCCTGAAATCCTGATTAATAATGCCGGACTTGGTCGATTCGGGGATGTCGACAAGCTTCCGCTTGATGATTGGGAAACCATGATTAAAACCAACCTATCAGGTGTATTTTATATGTGTCGACAAATTGTACCCTTGATGAAAGAAAATAAGAACCATTGCCATATTGTTAACATCGCTTCTATTGCCGGTAAAATTGGTAATCCGCAACTAAGCGGATATAATGCTTCAAAATTTGGAGTCCGTGGATTCAGCGAATCACTTTTTAAAGAAGTACGCTATGATGGTATCAAGGTTACCTGCTTTTATCCCGGTTCTATCCAGACCAAATTTTTCAGCGATGCAGACACCGAGTCACATTCCAATATGATGCAGCCAGAGGATGTTGCGGAAGTACTTATCAATATTCTGGAAACACCGGATAACTTCCTGATCAACGACATAACTATGAGGCCTCTTAATCCCAAACATCCGGACGAGCAATAAGATGAACAGGAAGCATTTCACGGGAGCGATTCTTTTTTTAGTATTTACAATGTCTTGTGAAGATTCTCCACAACGGCCGGATCAACTTGTTCCGGAAGACAAATATGTTTCGCTCCTTGTTGAAATGCAGTTAGTTCGGTCTTATGAAGACACCGGACACATCGATAGCTTATATGCCGATTCGCTGAGGGATAAAGTCTTCGAAGAGTATGGAATCTCCGCTAATACCTTTTGGGACAGCCATATCTACTACCAGAAATTTCCCAAAGAACAAAAAAAGCGTATTGATGAAGCCATTGAGCAGCTGCAAATGGACCAGGTAGAAGACACTGCACGAACAAGCAGGCCCAGATATCCTTAATTCTCTGTGCTATTTGCCCAAATATATTTTTCTTCATTAACCTTTACTTTTTCCTCTCTGATCAGATAGCTCAGGGATTTTTTTACCCGTGAACGACTCCATCCGAACTGCCGACAAAGATGTGGAATGGTTTTGCCCCCTTTGCTCAGCGCCTGTTTAATACTCAACAGATCAGAGTCCATAAACTGGACTTCTCCTTTTTTTTCGCTGAGACAATTATCGCAGTGTCCGCAGGGCCTCACCTGACTTTCCCCAAAATATTGACGGATATAAACCTCACGACAACCCTCTGTTTCGATATATCCCTGCATATACTCCAGTTTTTTTAGCAGCGTGTTTCGATGCTGCTCCAACTCCTTTTTGCTTAAGCGAAGAACAGATTGTCGCTCTTCCAATAGTTTAACAAGAGGAAGATCGCCCCTAGAGTGGAATTGTAATATCTGGTCATGATCCTGTAATACCTGCAATCCTTTTTTTACAGCATTCGGTGAAACATTTAATTTCTCTCTCACATAATCAAAATCGAGGTATTTCATCTCGGCAAAAGCTTCTCCCCCGAATTGTCGAAGGAGCGTATCCAGGAATAATCTCTTGCGTTCATTCTCAGACTTACTGATCAATTCACGTATATAATCCCTATTAGCTATAAAGTGCACTCCTATCCTGGGAGTGATATATTCTATCAACTCAATAATTCCCAAGTGGTTGAGCACATTAAGTGCCGATCGGGTAATGCGCTTTGAAAATCCCGCTCGCTTAGACAGCAAATCAATAGATAATTCTTCAGCGGTCTCCATCTCTGAACCTACTGCCAGATCCAAACTATCGCAAAGGGCATCATAAACACGCTGCAGTTGTTCTCGCTCGGGATAAGAATCTTTTATCCGTTTCTCTGCAATTCTTAAATCTGAGGGCTTAAAAAGAAGCAACGGGAAACTCTCCTCCCCGTCTCTACCTGCACGTCCTGCCTGTTGATAATAGGCTTCGAGAGAATAAGGCATTTCGTAATGAATAACGTAACGACAATCTGCCTTGTCTATTCCCATTCCAAAAGCATTTGTAGCTACTACTAACGGGAGGTTTCCTTCGACCCAACGCTGTTGAATTTGTTCCCGGTCTCCTGGTTCTTTTCCCGCATGATACGACTCCGTTTCAATGCCTAATTGCTTTTGTATCTTCGATGAAAGCTCTTCACAATTTCTTCGGGTGCCTGCATATATCAGTCCAACCCCTGTATTCGAAGCTCTTCGAACCGCAGTTAACATTTTTTGATCTTTCTGTTCCGATGATAGAACCCACCATTTTAGATTCGGGCGATCAAAGCCTTTGGACACTACTACCGGCTCACTGAGTTCAAGGTTATTTTGAATATCAGTTCGTACTTCCGGAGTAGCTGTTGCAGTGAGAGCCATCCAGCTTACTGAAGCTGCTATTGATTCTAAGGCCGGACGTATCTCCCGATACGAAGGACGAAAATCATGACCCCACTCCGAAATGCAGTGGGCCTCATCGATCGCAATAAGATTAATATCCAGCTTGGGTAATTCAGCCTGCCACAAAGTCGTTTGAAGCCGCTCCGGAGCACAATAAAGTAAATCGTACATGCCATTTCTGGCATTTACTAACCGTTGCTCAACTTCCCATGAGGAGATAGAACTATTAATAAAGGTGGCTGCAATATTTCGATTGTTCAATTGCTGAACCTGATCCTGCATTAAAGCAACCAGTGGTGAAATGACGACCGTCAATCCTTCAGTAACCACCGAAGGTAGTTGGTAACATAATGACTTCCCCCCGCCTGTCGGAAAAAGAACCATCGTATCTCTTTGTTCCAGAACGGCATGGATAACTTCCTCCTGTCCCTCTCGAAAAGTGGAATAGCCCCAATATTTTTTAAGAGCCTCCCGGGCTTCTGTCAATGTTTTATGATTCATGTAGCCTCAAGAATAATCCGTGATTATGTTAAATCGAATAAATCAAAATCTAGATTATAAACCAGCAGTTCAACTGCTATTTTTAATTTTTAAAAAAATATTTTGTATTCTTCTATTGAAAGCTTAATATTGGATTCAATGAGAAAAAGCGGAACACATATCAACCTATGTTTCGACAGCCCAGCTGTTGATGTCCTACCTATATTTCCGCTACTTCCGATTCGGCGACGGCCGCGGGCCCTCCCGGGCTCCTAAATACCTCTCTTTTGCGGAGGGTGCGTTAAAAAAATCTTCCGCAACTCAACTCATTACTCAATTTTTTTAACACAGCAATTTTAATGATTGCCACTGTTTACTTTAACACACATTAACTATGGACATTCAAATATCTGTAGCTGATTCACAGCATTTCGAGTATGCCAAACAAATCTGTGATCTCATGGAAGAGGCCGCCAAGCAGCGAGGTACCGGTATTGCCAAACGAAAGCCTGAATATATCCGGTCCAAGATGGAAGAAGGCAAAGCGGTTGTTGCCATTGACAAAGATGAAGAGAAGCTGGCAGGCTTTTGTTATATCGAGAGCTGGGGACATGACAAATATATTGCAAATTCCGGCTTAATTGTGCATCCGCACTATCGCAAGCTGGGTTTGGGGCGTCGTATCAAAGAAAGGGTATTTAAACTGTCCCGCGAAAAATATCCGGATGCCAAGATCTTTGGTATAACTACCAGTATGGCAGTGATGAAAATCAATTCGGATATGGGATACAAACCGGTCACTTTTGACGAGTTAACACAGGATGAGGAGTTTTGGAAAGGCTGCCAAAGCTGTCCCAATTATGATATCCTGACAAATGAAGATCGCAAAGGGTGTCTCTGCACCGGCATGCTTTATGACCCTGAAAAAGAAGAAAAAAAGCAAGAACCCAAACAAGACTCCAAGTCTGAGCAAAAGGAAAAACGTTGGGAACAGTTTAAGAGATTCTTACGTCTCCACAAGAGAAATCTGGAACGTAAAACCAAGCACATTTTTAAATTTAAATTAAACACGAACTGGTAATGAGTAATAAGAAAAAAATAGTTTTGGCCTTTAGCGGTGGACTCGATACCTCCTACTGCGTCCCATATCTAAAGCAACAGCATCAGGCCGAAATTCATACTGTACTAGTAAATACAGGCGGCTTTGACAGGAAGGAACTAGCTAAAATTGAAGAACACGCTTATAACCTTGGAAGCAGCAAACATCAAACGCTTCAAAAAACGGATGACTATTATACCAAAGTTATCCGGTTCCTGATTTTCGGAAATGTACTGAAAAACAATACTTATCCTCTGTCAGTCAGTTCAGAACGCGTTTTCCAGGCGGTAGCTATAGCAAATTATGCACTTGAAGTTGGAGCCGATGCTATTGCACACGGAAGTACGGGGGCCGGCAATGACCAAGTCCGGTTTGACCTCATTTTTAATATTATCGCTCCTGAGTTGGATATTATTACTCCCATTCGCGACCAACAACTCTCTCGCGAAGAAGAAGTTGCATTCTTGAACCAGCATGAAATTGAAATGGATTGGAGTGATGCAAAATACTCTATCAACAAGGGGCTCTGGGGTACGAGCGTAGGCGGGGCCGAAACCCTGACATCCGACCAACCCTTGCCGGAAGAAGCTTATCCAAGTCCGCTAAAGAAAAAAGAACCCCAAACGATTAGTCTCGAATTTGAAAACGGAGAACCCACAGGCCTCAATGGTGAAAATTATGATACTCCTATTAAACTCATCCGAGAGTTAGAAGCAATAGGCTCCTCTTATGCCATTGGGCGAGATATTCATGTAGGCGATACGATTATTGGTATAAAGGGACGTGTAGGTTTTGAAGCGGCGGCGGCCATGCTAATTATTAAAGCCCATGAACAGCTCGAAAAACACGTTCTGGCCAAATGGCAGCTCTACTGGAAAGATCAGCTTGCCGAGTGGTATGGAATGATGCTGCATGAAGGGCAGTATTTAGATCCCGTTATGCGAAATATCGAGGCCTTTCTTGAGGATACACAGTCAACGGTTAATGGCACCGTCTCCATAAAGCTGCACCCTTATCGCTTTGAGATTGAAGGCATTACCTCCCCGAATGACCTTATGAACGCAAAATTTGGCGACTATGGCGAAATGAATAATGCATGGAGCGGTAAAGACGTCAGAGGGTTTGCAAAAATTCTTTCTAATCAAATTAGTATTCACCAATCTGTAAACAATCATGATTAATACAGGAATTGTGGGTGGGACGGGATACGCAGCAGGAGAACTGTTACGTATCCTGATCAATCACCCCAAGATCAATGTTAAGTTTATTTTCAGTACCAGCAAGGCCGGCGAAAAAGTAAGCTCCGTTCATCAGGATTTTATGGGTGATACCGACCTCCAATTCAGTCACGAATTAGATCCCGACATAGATGTACTTTTTCTGTGTATGGGACACGGTAATTCCGAGGTTTTCCTGCAGGAACATTCTGTAAAGGATAAAACCAAAATTATTGATCTCAGCAGGGATTTCCGTCTGGCTCCCAATCAGAATTTTCAACAGCGATCCTATACGTATGGATTGCCGGAATTACAAAAAGAAGCCGTTGCAGAAGCCGACAATGTTGCCAATCCGGGTTGTTTCGCTACAGCCATACAGCTGGCACTTTTTCCACTGGTTAAGCAGAAAATATTGCACCGAAATGTACATATACATGGCATAACCGGATCTACAGGAGCCGGAAGCTCCCTCAGGGAAACCACTCATTTCAGCTGGAGAAACAGTAATGTTTCTATATATAAGGCACTCCGACATCAGCACATCGGTGAAGTGCGGCAAAAGCTGCAGCAAATAGATCCGGATTTTAACAAAGATCTCAACTTTATCCCTGTGCGCGGCGACTTTACAAGAGGTATTTTTATTACGGCCTATACTCCCTGTGATTTATCACTTGATGAAGCAAAATCGCTATATCAGGATTTTTATCATGATTCGCCTTTTGTACATATTAGCAGCGATCCATTACACCTCAAGCAGGTAGTTAACACCAATAAAGGCCTGCTTCACCTGGATAAAGAAGATGGTAAAATATTGGTTACCAGTATTATTGATAATCTTTTGAAAGGAGCTTCGGGGCAGGCCGTCCAGAATATGAATCTAATGTTCGGATTAAATGAGACAACAGGATTGAAACTTAAAGCTACTTATTATTAAAAATGGAACTATTTGATGTCTATCCCCTGCTCGATCTGGAACCCGTTAAAGCAGATGGAAACTACGTTTACACTAAAGACGGAACAAAATACCTCGACCTGTACGGCGGCCATGCCGTCATTTCGATTGGTCATACACATCCGCATTATGTAAAAAAAATAAGTGAGCAACTTCAGAAACTGGGGTTCTACTCTAATTCCGTACAAAATTCGCTGCAGCAGGAGCTGGCAGACAAGCTCGGACAACTATCCGGTTATGACGATCATCAGCTCTTCCTGTGCAACTCGGGTGCCGAATCTATCGAAAACGCTCTTAAAGCCGCTTCTTTCCATAACGAACGTTCGAAAGTAGTGGTCTTTGAACAGTCGTTCCACGGGCGAACATCCGCAGCTATTGGTATTACTGATAAAGACGAATATTCCGCTCCCGTTAACAAACGAAGTGAAACAGTATTCCTGGAACTCAATGATTTTGATTCGCTGGAGAAAGAACTTACCCAGGAAGATGTCTGTGCCCTTGTTATTGAAGGTGTTCAGGGAATCGGGGGTGTCCATATTCCCGATGATGAATTTCTGAAAAAGGCTCGTAAGCTTTGTAGCGAAACCGGAACTCTTCTCATTTTAGATGAAATACAATCGGGCTATGGCCGAACCGGCAAGTTTTTCGCCCATCAGTATGCCGATATTGAAGCGGATATTGTAACAATCGCTAAGGGAATGGGTAACGGTTTCCCGGTAGCCGGTACCATTATTGGTCCGGATATAGAACCTTTCCATGGAGAATTGGGGTCCACTTTCGGAGGAAACCACCTTGCATGTACCGCAGCTATTGCTGTATTGGAAGTTATAAAAGAAGAAGATCTCATCGATAACGCTGCATTTGTCGGCAATGATCTTTTACAACAGTTAGGAAATCTACCCGAAATCAAAGAAGTTCGGGGGCGGGGACTTATGATCGGAATCGAATTTCCTTTTGCCATTAAAGACTTGCGTTCCAAACTCATTGAGGAGGAACAAATTTTAACCGGTGTTGCCAGCAATCCGAATGTACTCCGGCTCTTACCGCCCTTGTCTGTCACCAGTAGCGAAACAGATCGATTCATAAATGCACTACATAATGTCTTAACCCAGCTAAAATTATCATGAAGAATTTTACTTCTATTGAGGATGTTCCGAACCCGAAAGGTTTGATTCAGGATGTTATAAATCTAATAGATCAATCAAATCATTCAACCATAGGTAAAGAAAAAACACTGGGAATGGTCTTTTTCAATCCCAGTCTGCGTACGCGGCTAAGTACACAAAAAGCGGCCCAAAATCTTGGGATGGAGGTGATTGTACTTAACATTGATAAGGATGCCTGGAATGTAGAATTCGAAGATGGTACCACTATGGATGGAGACTCACAGGAGCATATAAGGGATGCCGTTAAAGTTATTAGTAGTTATTGTGATCTGCTTGCAGTGCGTACTTTTGCAAGCCTAACAAATCGTCAGCAGGATTACGAAGAACGGGAATTGCAAAACTTTTTGAAACATTCATCCGTACCTGTCATAAGTATGGAATCAGCCACGCTGCATCCGCTTCAATCACTTACTGACATGGCAACGATTGTTCATACGAATATTCCCAAGCCAAAAGTTGTGCTCAGTTGGGCCCCCCATCCTAAACCACTGCCACAGGCGGTGGCTAACTCTTTTCTTGAATGGGTTACGGAATTACAGGCTGAAGTAGTGGTTGCACATCCTAAGGGATATGAACTCAGTGAGAAGTTTGCCGCTGGGTACAAAGTCACTCATAATCAGCAGGAGGCTTTTAAGAATGCCGACATTATTTATGCGAAAAACTGGTCGAGCTACAGTGACTATGGAGCAAGGCCCGCGGTAGAAGAAAACTGGACAATCACCTCTGAGTTGATGCAGAAAACTAACCAGGCACAATTCATGCACTGCCTTCCAATCCGTCGCAACGTCGTTGCAACCGATGCTGTTATTGATGATTCATTGGTATACCAACAAGCAAAAAATCGTGAGTATGCGGCGCAGGCTGTCATTAAAAACCTTTTAGAGGTGCTGTAGTGAAAGAACTGAATATTATTAAAGTCGGGGGAAGTATTGTCAATAATGAGGAGCGTCTGACCACATTTATAAAAAATTTCCTGAAGGTTTCAACTCCGAAAATTATTGTGCATGGCGGAGGCTCATCCGCATCTGAACTTTGCCGCAAGCTCGATATACCGATCAAGATGAAAGATGGCCGGCGCATTACAGATAAACCCTCACTGGATGTGGCTGTAATGGTCTATGCGGGACTTATAAATAAAACCATTGTTGCCAGGCTCCAGGGACACTCCTGCAACGCAATCGGCCTGTCGGGGGCAGACTTAAATATTATTCCTGCGAAGATAAGATCCGGCACCGAAATCGACTATGGGTTTGTAGGAGATATTACTCCCGAAGATATCAATACTTATTTTATAACCCGACTGCTGGATGAACAAGTTGTGCCCGTCTTTCCTGCCATTACTCATAATAAAAAAGGACAGCTGCTCAATACTAATGCCGATACCATTGCTTCTAGCCTGGCTATAGCACTGGGCGACAAATACAGCGTCAATCTTACCTATTGCTTTGAAAAAAATGGAGTATTACGGGATATCGAAGACGAAAATTCCTGGATCAAGCATATTAACCATGAAGAATATATTCAGCTCAAAGATCAGGGAATTATCCACGAAGGGATGATCCCAAAACTTGATACAGCTTTTGGAGCCCTGCAAAAAAATGTACAACAAGTACATATTAAGCACGTGAAGAACTTGTCTAACCAAATTGGAACAACATTAACGTTATGAAACAGCGCGCTACCGAAGCTATTGAACTGCTCAAGAAATTGATCTCTACCCCTTCCCTGTCCACAGAGGAGAACAAAACCGGCGATTTGATTGAAGATTACCTGAAGTCAAAGGGAATTCCTGTCCAGAGACACAAAAACAACATTTGGGCCACCAATGAGCATTTTGATGAAGAAAAACCAACTATACTGCTTAATTCTCACCATGATACGGTAAAACCCAATGGAGGCTATACCAAAGATCCCTTTATACCAGTGGTTGAAAACGGCAAGCTGTTTGGATTAGGTTCCAATGATGCAGGCGGACCTTTAACTTCACTTATTGCTACGTTTATACATTTTTATCCTCAAGAGGACTTGACTTATAATTTAGTGATGGCTGCAACCGCGGAAGAGGAAATATCCGGGGATAATGGCATTATCTCGATTCTTGATAAAATTCCGGAAATTGATTGCGCTATCGTGGGAGAACCTACCCAAATGCGTATGGCCGTAGCTGAAAAAGGACTTATGGTACTGGAATGTATGGCCAAGGGGAAAAGTGGTCATGCTGCCCGTAACGAAGGGGAAAATGCTATCTATATCGCACTCAAAGATATTGAATGGTTCAAAACCCATCGGTTCGAGAAAGAATCTAAAATGCTCGGACCCGTAAAAATGACGGTAACCGTAATCAATGCCGGAAGCCAGCATAATGTTGTACCAGACCGTTGTACATTTACCGTTGATATTCGGAGTACCGATATTTATGACAATGTTCACATTTTGGAAACCATAAAAAATAATATTGAATCGGAAGTTACGGCTCGTTCAATTCGTCTCAACCCCTCATTTATTCCCCTTGAGCATCCATTGGTACAAGTTGGGAAGGGTATGGGCATAGAAACCTATGGCTCTCCAACGCTTTCGGATCAGGCCTTTCTTTCGGTGCCTTCACTAAAGATGGGACCCGGAAAATCTGCGCGTTCCCATACACCTGACGAGTTTATTCGCCTCGACGAAATAGAAAAAGGAATAGAGACATATATTAACTTATTAGATTCCGTTATTAGGTCTTAGTTATTAATATTCAGTTATACAATAGATTAGAATGAGAAAAAATTTACAGATAACAAACGACATCAAAACAAATTAAACAATCATGAAACTCTGGGACAAAGGCCAAGCCTCTACAAGCGATATTGTCGATCAGTTTACCGTTGGTCAGGATCGTGTTCTCGATCTCCAAATTGCTGAATATGATCTGCGGGCTTCCAAAGCTCATGCCCGGATGCTCAATAGCATTGATATTTTATCGGATGAGGAGGCAAAAAGTATTATTACAGAACTAAACAGACTACTTGATGACGTAGAGTCAAGCGATTTCACTATAGAAGAAGATTTTGAGGATGTCCATTCTAAAATTGAATATGAGCTGACCCAAAAACTGGGAGAAACCGGCAAGAAAATTCATTCCGGACGATCACGTAATGATCAGGTTTTGGTGTGCCTTCATTTATATGCCAAAGATCAAATTGATGAGATTAAACAACTTATAAAGAACCTTTTTGAAGAGCTCACGGAGCTGAGTGAAAAGCATAAAGAAGTTATCATTCCAGGCTATACTCACATGCAAGTGGCAATGCCCTCTTCTTTCGGACTTTGGTTCGGGGCCTATGCAGAATCCCTTATTGATGACTTGTATATGCTGAATGCCGCATATAAGATTGGAGATCAAAATCCACTTGGATCAGCAGCAGGATATGGCAGTTCTCTCCCTCTAAATCGCAGTAAAACTACTGAATTATTAAATTTTTCTACTCTGAAATTTAATTCAGTAGCTGCCCAAATGAGTCGAGGCAGACTCGAAAAGAGTATTAGCTATGCCCTGAGTTCGGTGGCAGGCACCCTCTCCAAGATGGCTATGGATGTGTGCCTGTTTATGAATCAAAATTTTGACTTTCTATCTTTCCCGGATGAACTAACCACAGGGTCAAGCATCATGCCGCACAAAAAGAATCCGGATGTTTTTGAACTTATACGGGCAAAATGTAACAGCATCCAGAACTTGCCGAATGAATTAACACTTATTACCAACAACCTGCCCAATGGTTACCACCGGGATTTCCAGCTTCTAAAAGAAAAACTCTTTCCAGCGGTTCAGAACCTGAAAGAATGCCTGGATATCAGCAGATTTATGTTCCAGCACGTGGAGGTAAATGAAAATGTTATTGATGATCCTAAATACGATTACCTGTTTAGCGTCGAGGAAGTGAACCGTAAGGTTATGCAAAATACTCCCTTCAGAGAAGCGTATCGGGAAGTTGGACAGGCAATAGCAGAAGGAACATTCGATCCAGATAAAGAGCTAAAGCATACGCATGAAGGAAGTATTGGTAATCTTTGTACTGATCAAATCAGGGAAAAATTTAAGGAAGCATTCAATAGTTAATTAGTATTTCTAATTCAATTTACAAGACTTATGAAAACAAATGTAGCAATCCTGGGAGGCGGTAATCTGGGAACAGCCCTTGCAAAAGGACTGTCTCGAACCGATGAAGCTTCCCAGAAATATGATGTAACGGTTACTCGCAGAAATACTGATCTCATTCAACATCTCGAAGAGGATGGTATTACTGTGAGTTCTGATAATTTATCCGCAGTTAAAGAAGCTGAACTTATTGTCATTTCTGTTCAGCCAACGCAAATTGAACATCTAATCGAAGAGATTAAGCCGGTATTAGACCCCAAACAACATATCATTGCCTCAACAATGGCAGGAGTTTCCGGGGAAGAAATTGCTAAACTAACAGGATCGGGCTATCGAATTCTTCGGGTTATGCCCAATACAGCAGCTGCTATCAATCAGGCAATGACCTGCATCGAAAGGACCCCCCACAAAGAAGCGGAAGAAAAGGTAATTGAACTATTTGAGACGCTCGGCAAAACGCTGGTTATCAACTCTGAACTCATGGAAGCCTCTACTGTTTTAGGAGCATGCGGTATTGCTTTCTTTCTGCGTTATATCCGCGCCGCTTCTCAGGGAGGTATTGAGGTAGGCTTTCATGCTGAGGAGGCCCAGCTTATTGCCTCTCAAACTGCGCTTGGGGCTTCAAGTCTGCTGTTAAACTCGAACAATCACCCTGAGTATGAAATTGATAAAGTCACGACTCCCAAGGGGTGTACTATTGCGGGGCTCAATGAAATGGAGCACAACGGACTGAGTTCAGCCTTAATTAAGGGGATAAAAACATCTTGGGAGATGATAGAAAAGATTCGCTGATTTGACTCAAGTCAAAAAATTAGCCGTCAGATTACTTCAAAATCTGACGGCTAAACTAAAACAACGGTAACAGTATACGTTATATCCTTCTTAAACCTGCATCTTATACTTCTTCGCCTGCTAGGGTAGTTTTCACGTAGTTACAACGCATTCCTGCAATAGCAAAATGGCCTACGTACACTCATCATCCGGTGCCGGTTTAAGGTTAATGTTGACTCATAAAACGAGTACAGGCATTCTAGCGGATTATGGACTCTTCATTAATACATTATTTACAGATGCATTTCCATGTATTGCCATGGGCAAAAGCACTTGATTCTCCATGGTTGATCCATGATTTAGCATTCGGGTCCCACCGATGAAGCTGGCATGTTTTGGGAGCACATTCATCATCTCCGGAACAGGATACCATTCCGAAAATTGAAAATTCCTCTGTACAAGGATTGTATGTAGCAAACATTTCATGTGCCTCTTTCTCATCAAACCCTAAATCCACCGCTTCCTTTACCGAACTCATGATGCATAACGTTGAGACACCATCCACATCTTTTAATGTTGCCACACCTTTGAATCTAACTTTTTCGAAGGCCAAATCTTGTTTTGTTTCCATATTATCCTCCCGACAGGTTTTTATCTAAAACTGGCTCTTATATAATTTTAATTTGAAGTGTCTATTGAAGAAAATACCATAAAGAGAGCCTTCTATAAGGTATTTCAAAAGAGCCACCTTTTAACAAGTTAGTCTTTCGATGATTAAAACCAAATTTAGTCTCTTTGAGATACAAATAAAAACGTATGCTTGCCTCACATTAAATCCGTTTGGCTAAAGAAAATTGTTTTACCCATGCCTCCATGACTCCGTTTATTGGAAATCAGAAAAGATTATTACTAGAAATGCAGTAAAAAAATACCTCAGGCCTCATTGGCAAACGTCGCCTTCATATAATTACGACGCATTTCCGCAATAGCAGAGATAGAAATACCTTTAGGACAAACTGCTTCACATTCTGCGAAGTTGGAACAATCTCCAAAACCCTCTTCCTCCATTTGCTCAACCATGGCTACCGTTCGCTTCTTGCGCTCGGGTTCGCCTTGTGGCAATCGATTTAAGTGCGATAATTTCGCCCCTGTAAACAGGGAAGCGGAAGAATTCGGACAGGCTGCCACGCAGGCCCCGCATCCAATACAAGTAGCATAATCAAAAGCAGTGTCTGCCACTGACTTATCAATGGGGATAGAGTTGGCATCGGGTGCTGAACCGGTCTTGACTGATACATAACCGCCGGCCTCAATAATACGGTCGAAAGCGCTGCGATCAACGACCAAATCTTTGATGACCGGAAAAGCCTGGGCCCGAAAAGGTTCCACAACAATAGTGTCTCCCTCACTATAATTACGCATATGTAACTGACAGGTACAGGTAAGAGCTTTTGGACCGTGTGCGCGACCATTAATCATAAGATTACAGGAACCGCAAATACCTTCCCGGCAATCATAGTCGAATTCGATAGGCTCTTCCTCACCTTTGGCGACAATCTGTTCATTGAGCACGTCAAGCATTTCCAAAAAAGACATATGCTCATTAACATTGTTAAGGGTGTAATCAACCAATCTACCGGGCTCGTCAGGGCCTGCTTGGCGCCAGATTTTTAAGTGGATGGTAAATGTATCAGCCATAATTAATTATTTTACCTAAAATTAGAACACAGATAATAGTGCTTTACTATTCTGTTGAGTCAGTTCTAATTGTGTTCTATTTATAACTTCGTTGTTTCAATTCTACGAATTCAAATTCAAGGTTTTCTTTATGGAGCTGTTCCCGGAGCTCTCCATTAACATCTTTGAACTCCCAGGCAGCTACATAAGAATACTCCTCATCGTTTCGCAGGGCTTCCCCTTCTTCACTTTGATGCTCCTCCCTGAGATGGCATCCTGCCGATTCATCACGATGAAGCGCATCCTCCGCCATCAGTTCACCAAGCTCAAGAAAATCGGCTACGCGACCTGCAAACTCTAAGTATTTGTTATAATTAGCTGCCTCTCCCGGTACGCGTACATTCTGCCAAAAGTCTTCACGTAGAGAGCGAATCTCTTTAATGGCTTTCTTCAATCCTTCTTCATTCCGGGAAATTCCAACCTTATCCCACATTATTTGTCCGAGTTCACGGTGATATTCAATCACACTCTTATCTCCCTGAACGTTTAGTAGCTTATCAATATGCCCCTGGGCATTTTGGGCCGCTTCATCAAAAGCTTCATGTTTTGTGTCTACTTCTCCTAATTCAGTATCAGCGATATAATTACCAACCGTATACGGAATAATAAAATAACCATCAGACAGACCCTGCATAAGGGCACTGGCCCCCAATCGGTTGGCCCCGTGATCAGAGAAATTGGCCTCTCCAGCTACAAAAAGTCCGGGAATGGTACTCATAAGATTGTAATCCACCCACAGGCCACCCATTGTATAATGCACCGCCGGGAAAATACGCATTGGCTCTTCATAGGGGTTATCACCCGTAATATTTTCATACATCTCAAAAAGGTTTCCATATTTCTCGGATATGCTCTGACGGCCTTCCCGCTCAATAGCATCCCGAAAATCCAGATAAACGGCACGGCCAGTCGGACCTACGCCCATACCCTCGTCACAGACGATTTTAGCATTTCGAGAAGCAACATCCCTCGGTACCAAATTACCAAAGGCGGGATATTTTTCTTCCAGATAGTAGTATCGTTCTTCATCAGGGATATCGTTAGGGTGTCGATCGTCTCCTTTCTTTTCAGGTACCCAAACACGTCCATCATTACGCAGGCTCTCACTCATTAACGTAAGTTTGGATTGATAATCCCCGGATACGGGTATACAAGTTGGATGGATCTGCACATAGCAGGGATTCGCAAAAGCTGCTCCCCGCTTATGGCATCGCCATGCCGCCGTAACATTCGAATTCTTTGCATTGGTAGAGAGATAAAACGCATTTCCATATCCCCCACTGGCCAGCACAACCGCATCAGCCATCCAACGCTGAATTTCACCGGAAACCAAATCACGGGTTACAATGCCACGCGCCTTCCCATCCACAATAACCAAATCCAGCATTTCGTGACGGGTATGCATTTCAATATTCCCTTCATGCACCTGACGCATCATCGCCTGGTAGGCCCCCAGCAACAACTGCTGACCGGTTTGGCCCCGGGCATAAAATGTTCTGGAAACCTGAGCCCCTCCAAACGAACGATTAGCCAACAGTCCGCCATACTCGCGGGCAAAGGGAACTCCTTGAGCTACAGCCTGATCAATAATCTCATTGGATATCTCTGCAAGGCGGTATGTATTGGATTCACGAGAACGATAATCTCCTCCTTTTATCGTATCATAAAACAGTCTCCAAATAGTATCTCCGTCATTGGGATAGTTTTTGGCTGCGTTAATTCCTCCCTGTGCTGCAATACTGTGAGCACGACGTGCAGAATCCTGAATGCAAAAGCTCTTGACGTTATATCCCAATTCTGCCAGGCTTGCTGCCGCAGACCCACCGGCTAAACCGGTACCTACAACAATAATATCGTGTTTACGTTTATTATTAGGAGCAACCAGTTTTATATCTTGCAAATGATTAGACCATTTTTGTTCTAATGGTCCTTCAGGTACTTTTGAGTCTAATTTCATAAGTCTAATAGTGGATTTACAAAATAATTATTGGCATTGAATAAGTGCTGCTTCACAGCCTCCGCCAAAATAGATATAAAGAGGAATAATCAGGAAGCCGACCGCCATTAAGATGGCAAATATAACACCAACAGTATAAATAAGAGCTGAATATTGATTGTGTTTCATCGTCAAGGAGGTAAATGCACTCCAAAATCCATGTCCCAGATGGAATCCAAGTAACAGCATAACAGCTGTATACCCGAAAGCCCAAATAGGCTGCTGAAATGTTGAAATCATCAATCCTTTCAGATCTCTGGCTTCTTCACCGCTGGGCAAGGTAACCATCTCGGTTGCCCCAAATTTAAAGGTATCAATATGAATCACTAAAAATACCAGTAAAACTATGCCGGTAAAAATCATTGAGCGTGCCGCCCAGGTCTGGTGGCTGGGACCACCCTTAGTCTGATACTTTTCATAGCCCTTGGGACGTGCTTTTCGGCGATTCCACCAAATTGAAATGCCGATATAGGCGTGCAAAAGAAAAGCAATCGCCAAACCTGCTTCAAGGATATACAAAAGCCAGCCCATACTTTCGAGTGTATAGGCTGCTTCGTTAAAGGCATGTACATCTCCAAAAATCTGAAGATTGGTGGCTAGATGGAAAATAATAAACACAATTAAGCCAACACCAGTAATACCTGTTAATATTTTTCTACCAACCTGCGATTTAAGCGCTTTCAGAATTGATGCCATCACTAATATTAATGGTTAAAAGTACCGTTTATCCGTCCATTTACACCAACGTTCGGATCTGTTACCAAGGCATAGAAGATGAGGCGAAATGGATAAAAAGGCAAGACATAGAATAACCTATATAAGATATAGATCTTATTCAGAAATATTCTAAATTGGCAGTCATGATTATTAATTGATAATTGGGTATTTGTTCATAATTTATTGTCAAGTTTCCAACACAGGTAAAACATTTCAGCATTGAAAACGGTTCAGAAAACCAATAAAACGTCTTTTCGGGAAAAGGGGTCCAAATTCATCGGCTACCTTTTCCCGGCCATTTCTATTAGCCAGTTTGAACAAAAATTTGATGGAATAAAATCAAAATATCCGGATGCGACCCATCACTGTTACGGATGGCGAATAAATTCCCATAACATTGAAGAATTTGCGCAGGACGATGGAGAGCCAAATGGAACAGCGGGTCGCCCTATTCTGAATCAACTAAAATCATATAATATTGTTAACTGCGGCTGTATTGTCGTACGCTATTATGGTGGCACCAAATTAGGAAAATCAGGACTTATCCAGGCTTATGGATATTCAGCCAGACTATGTCTGGACAAAGCTAAGTTACTTACACTAATACCCACGCGTAATTTTCGAATCACCTACCCTTACCACTGCCAGTCACAAATTGATCAGCTTAAGAATAGTTTTGATCTGAAAGAAATTAAGGCACAATACCTGGAGGAAGTTAGCCTTGATATAGCGTGTCGAACAGAAGAGGCGGAACAATTATGGAAAAAACTTACTAAACTAACACATCAGAATATAAAAGCCGCCAAGATAGGAAATGGTTTTGTGACATTACCTTCGAAAGAGTAATTCCAATCGTATTAACCTGATAATTTTCTGTATACTCTGTAATTTAAATTTCATTTTATTTACCTTCACAAAATTATGAAGATATATACTAAAAAGGGAGATTCAGGTGATACCTCCCTGTTCGGCGGGCAGCGAGTTTCGAAGTCAAATGAACGCATCCGAGCCTACGGAACAGTGGATGAACTCAATTCATTTGTAGGGTTAGCTGCCAGCTACGAACTTTCTGATACAGGAACGGCACTTTTAAAGAAAGTACAGGAATTATTATTTGTGCTTGGTGCAGATTTAGCGACTCCTCCCACCTCTAAAACACGCATTAACAGGATTTCTGAGGAAGATGTGGATTTTCTGGAAGATGCCATAGACGATATGGAAAAAGAACTTGATCCCCTGAAAAACTTTATCCTGCCTGGCGGCTCTCAACCCGGAGCTACACTTCATGTATCTCGCACGATATGTCGACGGGCTGAACGGGCAGCCGTAGCCTGTCAACAGACAGATGAAATTTCTGATTTAACAATTAAGTTTCTCAACCGACTCTCGGATTTCCTCTTTGTGATTGCACGATTTGAAAATAAGCACGCCGGATCTCGTGAAGAAAGTTGGAAACCTGAAAAGCAGTAACCAGTGAACAGCTGGCAGTTAACAGTAAATATACATACTAACTGCTTCTCTTAATTCATGATCACTCAAATAACTAAGAACTAGAAAATGTCATTAATGATTTCTGTCTCGGGTATCCGGGGCGTTTTTGGAACTGATTTAACACCAGAAAACTTAACCCAATATACAGCTGCTTTTGGTCAATGGACCGGGGGTGGAAAAATTGTAGTCGGTCGAGATACCCGCGTTACGGGACAGATCTGTGAAGATATCGTCTGCGCTACATTACAATCAGTAGGTTGTGAGGTCATTAAAGTAGGGATAGCGCCTACTCCCACCGTAGCAATGGGCGTGTTAAAACATAAGGCTGACGGAGCGATTATTATATCGGCAAGCCACAATCCCGAGGAATGGAATGCCTTGAAGCTGCTTAACAGCAAGAGTGAATTCCTGGATGCTGATCAAGGTAACGACGTTATCGATATCAGCAAAGAACAATCCTACTCCTACAAGAAATTTGATGAAATCGGTACGGTGACAGAAGATCCAGATCTGCTGGACTATCACATCCAAAAAATACTGGACCTGCCCTATATTGATCCCGATCTCATTGCCTCGAAAGGTTTTTCAGTCGCTATCGACCCGGTAAATGGAACAGGAGCTACGAGTTTGCCCAAACTGTTAAAAGCTCTGGACGTTAACACTATTGAAACCATTAATGACGAACCGAGTGGACTTTTTGCACATGTTGCTGAACCCCTACCCGAACATTTAGGCGATATTTGTGAACTTGTCAAAGAAAAAAAATGTGATATCGGGTTTGTTACTGATCCCGACTCCGATCGGTTAGCGATCGTTTCTGACAAGGGGAGTTTATTTGGCGAAGAATATACACAGGCTGCTGCTTTCGACTTTTTGCTGGATAAGAAAAAGGGAGCCTGTGCAACGAATCTCTCGTCCTCAAGAGTTGCTGAAGATATCGCCCAGAAGTACGAAGTTCAATGCCATCGTTCAGCTGTTGGAGAAATTAATGTCGTTAAAAAGATGCAGGAAGTGAATGCCGTTATCGGCGGTGAAGGAAACGGCGGGGTTATCAATCCGGACTTACACTACGGGCGCGACGCCTTGGTTGGAATGGCAATGGTCCTGCAGTTGCTAGCCGAAAGAGACATTACAGCTGATGAATACCGGAATTCACTTCCTGATTATGTAATACGAAAAAGCAAAATGAAACTGGCTGATGTTGACGGGGATGCCATTCTTGCTAAGGCCAAAAATATATTCCAAAAATACGATCCCGATACCACGGACGGTGTGAAAATAGATTTTGAAAACGGATGGGTACATCTGCGCAAATCCAATACTGAACCGATCATCCGGATATATTCTGAAGGCTCGTCGGCGGAAGAAGCCAAAGAGCTGGCGGATCAGGTTGTAAATGCCGTTCAATAATATTTTGTTCACCAACTTACTTTATTATTTTAGATTCAGGTATTTTCCTAAATCTTTATCCAATTTCTTATGATTACATCCATGACGGGCTTTGGTCGCGGCGAGGCCTCATCGGAAGGTATTTCGGTGATGGTTGAACTTAAAACAGTCAATAGCCGATATCTTGATATTTCACTTCGACTTCCGAAGATCATTCAGGAACAGGAACTGGAATTTAAGGAGCTTCTCCAGCAATCCCTGGAGCGAGGAAAAGTCAATGTAAACATTCGGATTGACAAGGCTAATACTGGCAAGCCAGAGGTAACATTCAACAAAAAACTGGTTCGCGGTTATAAAGAAATGCTTAAAGAATTAAGTGAGGCTGCGGGCATAAATGAGACAGTTCAGCTTTCAGACTTAATGCAGTTCAATGATATTTTTGAATCGAGGGAGGAAGATGAGGAAACTCAGCAGCTGATTTGGGAACTAACCCAGGCAGCTACTGAAAAAGCGCTAACCATGCTCATGAATATGCGCCGGCAAGAAGGAACACAGCTGGAAAACGATCTTCTGCAACGAATTAATGATATCGAAGAGAAGCTTGATACTGTACTAGAGATTACTAATGGCCGTGCGGAGGAAACCAGGAATCAACTACTGGAACGAATTGATGAGCTTATTGAAAGTGATAAAATTGATGAAGAACGCTTGGAAATGGAAGTCGCAGTACTGGTTGATAAAATGGATATTACCGAAGAAATTGTACGAACCCAATCCCATATCAAGTTTTTCCGGAAGGCGGTAAAGAACGAAGAGTCGGTAGGTCGAAGACTTAACTTCTTGAGCCAGGAGATTAATCGGGAAATTAATACTATCGGTTCCAAAGCCAACGATTCCGAAATATCACAACACATCGTACAGGCCAAAGAAAGTCTGGAGCAAATCAGGGAGCAGGTGCAGAACGTTGAATAATACGACAAATCGGGGAAAAGTTATCATCATTGTGGCGCCAAGCGGCGCCGGGAAAACAACCCTAGCTAAACGTTTGCTGAAGGAACACCCTTCCATTAGATTTTCTGTGTCAGCTACAACGCGTCCCCCGCGTGAGGGAGAAAAAAATGGTGAGGATTATTATTTCCTTACTGACGAAGAATTCAAAAGGAGAATTAAAAAAGGGCATTTCCTGGAGTGGGAAACCTACAACGGAAACCGATATGGCACTTTACAATCAGAAGTTGATAAGTTAGTGGAATCTGGGTATTTTCCCTTGCTTGACATCGAAGTGAAGGGAGCCTTGAACGTGCAGAAAATTTATGGCTCCGATGCAATTTCTATTTTCATTGAACCACCTTCACTGGAGGTTCTAAAAAATCGTCTCCTTAACCGGGGCAGCGAAACAGATGCCTCAATAAAACGACGGTTGGAGCGGGCTGAAATGGAAATAGAATATGCAGAAGACTTCGACTATACTGTTACAAACGATGATTTGGATACCGCTTATGCCGAGATCCAAGCAATAATAGAACCTTTTATTACCGACTAAACCAGAGATCAACGATGTCTATTAAAACGCTTGATATTGAAAAGCTTAATAAAAATACCGGTAACCAATATGAATTGATTACCATTATGTCTAAGCGGGCACGCCAGATTGCTGCTCAGGAAAAACTTCAGCTCGATGAAAAGTTAAAGTATTTTGAAGGCTTTGAAGATGAAGATGAGTTTTCGTTCAATGAAGAACAGGAAAACATCTCAAAGGAATTTGAAAAACTTCCCCATGCCACCCAGCGTGCTATTGACGAAATGCGCAGAGGTGAAGTTTACTTCCGGTATCCTCAAGACGAAGAATAACCAATGCTATCCGGTAAACGGATTATTTTAGGAGTTTCTGGTGGAATAGCAGCCTACAAGGCTGCTTTTCTTTTACGGGCGTATCAAAAAGCAGGCGCCGAAGTACGCGTAACCATGACGCCCGATGCCCGACGATTTGTAGGCGCAGAAACTTTTGCCTCTCTTTCTAAGCATAGCGTTGCTATTGATATCTTTTCTGAAAACCAAACCACTTCCAATAGCTGGACTAAACACATCGACTGGGGCGAATGGGCCGATCTTTTTGTTATTGCTCCTTGCACAGCGAATACGCTTGGAAAGATTGCCGGTGGACTTTCTGATAATATGCTAACCGCTACCGTCATGGCTGCCCGTTGTCCACTCCTGCTATGTCCCACTATGGATGGTGAGATGTACCGCTCCCCGGCCGTTAAGCGAAACCTGGAAACGCTCAAAAGAGATGGGATTCATATACTGGAACCGGAGGAAGGTTACCTGGCCAGTGGATTGGAGGGTAAAGGACGCCTCCCTAAGATAGAGAATATTTTGGCAAAAAGTCGTGAAATTATCAAGGAGAATCTAAAAGAAGGACTTCTCACCAATAAAAAAGTAGTGGTTACCGCTGGTCCTACCCGGGAATTTATTGATCCGGTACGCTTTATTTCTAATCCCAGTTCCGGTAAAATGGGGGTGGCCATGGCCAGAGCTGCACAAAAGCTGGGTGGCGAAGTCTCTCTTATTCATGGCCCCATTCAAGTTCCAATCCCAAAGGGACTATCCTCTACTGAAATTACATCTGCCCATGACCTTTTTGAGGAAGTAAAAAAGCAAGCGGATGCAGAGGTTATTATTATGGCTGCGGCCGTAGCTGATTTTACACCTGCTGATACTTCTGACCAAAAAGTTAAGAAAGACCAGGCTGATACTTCCCTATCCCTACAAAAAACGCATGATATTTTATCCTGGCTTGGAAAAAACAAGCAAAATGGACAAATACTTATCGGCTTTGCCATGGAAACAGAAAATCTAATTGAACAAGCTAAAAAAAAGAGAGCACGAAAGAAGATCGACTGGATTTTAGCCAATTCTATTGCTAGCAAGGAAAGTGGCTTTGCCACTGATAAAAATACAATCATAGCCCTGAGCGAAGAGTACCAGCAAACCTTTTCCGGTGATAAAGAAATAATCGCCGAACAAATACTAAATATGATTTTCGGCGACAAAGCCTAACTCTACACTAATGATATCTTAAATTTTACCCGAACTGCTTGAGCCGGGCTTATCTGCTTTGATAAAGGTAAATTCAAATTCAGAGCCCCAATCACCACTTTCTATTTCAATTTCTGTTTCTAGTTGTTTGGTTAGGTTTTCTATAAGGGACATCCCCAAGGAAGTTTTTCTCATTTCCTCAAAATTTTCCGGAAGCCCTATACCATCATCCTGGACTTGCACTCGTACCATGTCCTCTTTCTTTGATATCGCCACATCTAGCTGTCCTGAATCTCTACCTTCAAATGCATATTCAAAACTGTTAGTAACTAATTCGTTAACAATTAATGCACAAGGAATAGCCTGATTAATATTAAGCCAGAAATCTTCACTCGATACATTAACGTCGATATCCTTGTCTTCAGGTTGCAAGGTATTGGTAATTACCCGAACGAGTTTCTCAATATAGCTGTCCATTTCAATTTCGGAGAGTGTTTTGGATTGATACAACATCTCATGGACAATAGACATCGACTGAATGCGAAGCTGACTATTTTGCAAATAACTGGCAAGGCGCTCATCATCTACACTCATAACCTGCATTTGTAATAATCCCGATACAATAGCGAGGTTATTTTTAACCCGATGATGAATTTCTTCCAGCAAGATCTTTTTGTCATGCACCGATTGTTTAAGCTTTCGCTCATATTCTTTCTGCTCTGATATATCCATATAGATTCCAAAGCCCGCAATAGGTTCACCATCAAGGTGCACCGGAATAATACTCAGCAACAGGTCGAGCTCTTCTCCATCTTTAGTATATCTTTTGATATCCGTATATAGTCGATTGCCATGCAGTCCATCATTCGACATTTTAGGCGCACCATCTCCGGAGGATAAAACCTCATCGAGATTTTGGCCCAACACTTCCTCTTCTGTATAACCGAAAAGATCTTCAAAGCTTTTATTAATCTTTGATACATTATTCTCTGTATCGACCATAACCATCGCGCTGGGAGCCTGCAGAAACAGATTTCGAAATAGCTCTTCACTCCTGCGAAGCTTTCGTTCATTTTCTTTTTGTTTGGTAACATCTCGGACAACAGCCTGTATATAAATATTTTCCCCAAGACTCACACTATTTAAACTTACTTCAGTATCAATGAGTGACCCGTCTTTACGCTGATGCTGCCAATAAAATACTTGAGGACCTTCGGTAAGGGATTTATTGATAACCTTTCGGGCTTTTTGCAGGGAAGGTTCACCGTCTGGCTGATATTCCGGTGAAAAATCAGCCGGTGTATTGCCTAAAATTTCATTTTTACTGCAGCCAAAAATAGTGCAGACCTGCTCATTGCACTCTATAAAGCGATCTTTTTCCATTAAAAAGATCCCATCATTGGCATTTTCAAACAGCCGCTGGTACCGAAGCTGTATCTTCTTTTGTTCTGTCACCTCTTCCAGGAAGGTAATTACCGATATTAATGCCCCGTCATCGTTCCTGCGTGCTGAAGCATGGACTCTTAAATCAATCAGTTCTGAATTTTTGTCGTATAGTTTAACATCGTAACGAGATTTTTCTTTTTTACCGGATATTAGATAATCCATTTCTTGCTCTACAGTTTCAAGCTCATCGGCTGAATGATAATTAAAGTCATAGGGTGTCTTTCCCATTACTTCTTCCGAGCTGTATCCCATTTTTTCTGCCGCTCGGTCATTCCATTCAATGATCTCGAAATCAGCATTCCATTTTACCATCCCCAACGGACTGTTATTTACATGATGATTCAGCTCGTCAAATGCTTTCTGAGCTTTACGTTCTGCTTCTATCCGCTCCGTCACATCATGAATAAATACCATTCGGGCGTTTACTTCTTCATAGCTATAGGAATGAGAAGAGATTTCTACGAAAAACTGCTCTCCATCCTTTGAGATATGACGCCAAAGATGATTTCTGGATGAAGAATCTTCCTGAATATCTTCTAATGCCTTTTTAGCCCACTTTCTTTGCTCTTCAGGATGTAATTGTGGTATGGTTAATGAAGAAGCTTCGCTCTCTGAATAGCCGTACTTTTTGCAAAACGCCTGGTTTACCTTAAGTACCCGTTGAGAATTCACACCATAAACCAAAACCGGCTTAGGATTTAATTCAAAAAGTTTCCAATCCATCTTTTTTACTGGATGTAATTAAATTTTATTTCAAAACTGTATAACCTAAAACTCCCACTTATACGTTCGATGTGTTTTGTGGTGATAGCAACCGAGCGCCTCCAGACTTCGTTGCATTAGCCAATTTTTTTCGCTCACCCACGCCCCTTCCAGGTATTCCAGCGTTGTAACCTTCTCCCTGGTCAGCTGAATACCCCGGGTAAAGGTCAATGCTTCCAATCCCATTTTCCTGAATTTTGGTTTTGTCCCATATACCAGTGATCGCAAATGCTTTGCCCGCCTTTTAAACCAAAACAACTTCGGATAATGCCACCAACGAAGCCTTCCATCCGTTTCCCTGGAAACTTCATTCAGATCGGGTACACATACCACAAATGATGCGGGTTCACCATCTACAAAAGCTAACAGCATACTTTCAGGTATTAAAACTGGTTTTAACTTCTCAACCATCTCCTCTACAGTTTCCTGCGTTAACTCGGTAAACTCTTCTTCTCGCTCATTAATATCCTGTTCACACCAGGCTTCATTATATATTTCCCGAATATATTCGGCATCCCTATAGATGTTTTTCTTATCAATAGGACGCAAGGAAACGCCGGGGCGACTTTCAATACGATCAGTTATTTTCCGCATCCGCTCCGGAATGGGATCATCAAAACTGCGTTTATAACTCCAGTGGTCGTCCAGCTTTTCGGCTCCTGTTTTTTCTATAAGATCTTTATAGTACGGCGGATGGTAAAACATGCCGTAGATGGGAGGTTCCTCATAGTTTTCTACCAATAATCCCCAATAGGTATCATTCTCCCCAAAATTTATAGGCCCACGCATTGCATTATATCCGCGCTTTCGATGCCACTCTTGGGCAAAAAGAATAATTTCATGTGCCAGTCCTGCATCATTCTCCATTTCTATAAATCCGAACCCACCCATTGTCGGCTCCAGCACCTTATCACGTTCAGGCGTATTCATTACTGCAAAACGTGCAACCACCTGTTCCCCATTTTTAACTAGAAAACGCTCACACTCTCCCTTAGAAAAAAAATCATTCTGGTCCGGATCAAAAATATTTTCGATCTCGAACCGAAAAGGAGGTGCCCAATTGGGAAACCCCTCATAAATGCGGAACGGAAGTTCATGAAATGCTTCTATCTGTTGCGCGCTTTCTACTTTTAGAAAATCGTAAGTCATAAACCTTTTAAAATTGAAGTAAAGAATATCAGGAGAATCTTCCGTAACTTAAGGTAGAATTACTTTAGAATTTCACCTACAATTATTCGGCAAAATGCCAACTAAATATCTGTACCTAGCTTGAAGGAACAAAAGAAAAAAGTGATCGTCGTTTTTCTGCTGTTAATTTCTTGTATTATTAGCGGATACCTGTTTATTACTGTTGAAACTTCAACTAAATCGCTTCGTTCATTTTCCCAAGCCGATTCCCTTATCCAAAATGAGTTCACAAACTTTAGCATAAATAACAGCCAGATCCGGCAGTACTCCGCACAAGCAGGCTCCTCCTTCAGTCGAAAAATATATCAAGCACGTCTTCCTGAAGAACAATCCAAGACACAATTTCATGCTGATTTAAATCGTACATTTTATCCATATGATATTGCAACCCCTGGAAAGGTTAATATAGCAGATGAAATCGTGCAAATCCATCTGCTTTATGAGGATATAATTTTCAGAACTATTAAGTTAGAAACCGATTCTGATCTCACTCTTCAACAAAATAAAGTCAGTATTATCTTGGCTTTTAATGCCATACCCAGCAGTAATATTTTAAGCCAATTGACGAGCTTGGGAGAACCTATCCCAATTTTATTGTCCATTGAGCATCCCATGCAGGCAAAAGAATTTCAGGAACAACTTTCAGGTCAATATAATCGCCTTATCTTTCGATTGTATAATGAGTACAATGAAGACCTTATACAAACCAATCCTTCTATAGCCCGGCGACGTGTTAATCAATTTGAAGAAATTTTACCCAATGCTCATTTACTTCTCAATGCAAACAGTAATAATAGCCAGAATATCATTGAGCAATCGGACCTGTCCTTTATAGAAGCACAGAGTGCCCTGCAGCTTCATCACAATCTTGGTAAAGCTGTTTTCCTGGATGAACTTAACAAATTAAAACCTGGCGCAGCCCACTCTCTGGCAATTATCAACGGAAATGCAACAACCCTGGGTTGGCTGGAAGAAAAACTACCTGAACTTAAACGCTCCGGAGTACAGATAGTACCTCCCGATCAAAGAGGTTTTTAACATGCTTGAACACTTAGATACTGATCGCTGGTTCAACAAACTGGAATTAAAAGAATTTCCCGAACCCAAAATCGTACATTTACGGCATCCTGTACTTCTTTGCCACGGCTATGGTGCCATTGCCTCGCTGGTAAAACCTTCCCCCCTTTATGATGTAGCGATGCTAATGCGTTCTCACAACGTGCTCGCTTATGCTCCTAACATTGTACCTTATGCCAAAATAGAAGTGCGGGCACGGCGTTGGGTGAAATTAATTAATAGCTTAACTGCCGAAAATGGCTATAACAAAATAAATATTATAGCTCACAGTATGGGTGGTTTAGACATCCGATATGCTCTCTCCGAGCTGAATATCGCTCGAAAGGTGGCATCCGTTACTACTATTTCCACTCCTCACCATGGAACTTCTCTTGCAGAGCTTACGCTTAGAACTCCTGATGCCATTCGCGATAAACTCGCTGACTTTTTGGACTGGATGGGCGACCGTATATATCCGAAAACAAAAAGTGATTCCGTAGGATCAGCCGAACAGCTAACGCGCCGTTATATAACAAAAGAATTTAATAACCGGATTACGGATGTGCCGGGTATTCCCTATTATTCCTATAGTGCAGCCGTCGGTAAGGGGACCGATATCCCCATTAAAGTAATCAGTCGTTTTCAAAACAATCATATCTTCGAAAAAGAAGGACTAAATGATGGCATGGTGTCTGTAAAAAGCGCCCGATGGGGACAGCATATCAAAACGCTTCACCTCTCTCATCTCGAACAGATGCACTTACGGGTAAAAGACGACCGAGAACCCATTTTCCTGGAATTTTGGCAAGAAGTCATTGAAATGCTTGAAGAACAAGGACACTAAAATGATCAGCAACAAAGGCTTTTGAAATTGCTCCCCAAATATTTTTTTTATGAACTACATTCCACCCTTCCTCCGGGTCTTCTATTAAGTAAAGATTAAATATCAGTTCAGACGAAGAGGTATATTCTATAGCTTTAATCTCCCAGCATGTTGCCTGAGGATCTTCCAATTGCCTAGAGTTTATATTCGCACAATTACTATCTGCCGTGATCTCAGGTTGTCCAAATATAATGGTTATAAAAGAATGTAGCCCTATATTTTTACAATGTGAAGGTATTTTTATTTCAATGGAATCATCCCGACCCGGCGGTGGCCTCAGTCCTCCATAGTTAGAACATTTTTGGTCTTCTATAACATTTGCTATGGTTAGATTATGGTTCTTTATAATCTGGCGCCGCAGATTCAGTTGTTTTTTTGATGCATAAAGATCCTTAGCTTCTAATTTACCTACGAATGAATATGCTGTATCTATGCTGCGTGGATCAATCCGTAAGGATGACTTTAACTTTTTAGGATCAGTCTGTGTAAGACCATTTGTTTTACCATATTCAACTAAAGTAGCATAAAGAGTACTGTCCCTATGTATATCATTTTTAAAATCTGTGTTAGATAATCTCTTATTGACACAACTTAACTGAACCAAAAGCATACATCCCAATAAAGATATATATATAACAAATTTAATGTTCATAATAATAGGCAATCTAAACTCTTAAATTTGTAATTAAAGCCCAGAACATTCTATAGCATGTAAAGTTATCAATTCGGATTCTTGTCCATTAGGTAGAATTATATGGTTTTTACCCATTGCGTGTTCAATTTCATGAACTAATCCATATTCAAGATTAACTTTGATTTCAGATCCATCCACATCTGTCATCTTAACGGTATTATCTCCATAATAATTGAGCCACAATTCGTCTAACAGAACCCCCATACTCGGATGACCTCTTCCTCCAAAAGAAAAATTACCGCCCGGATAATAGCGCAGCCCATATTCATTTAACAGTTGTTTTCCCTTTTGGGCAATTGCAGCACAGTCTGATCCCCGTTGTTCAATATTATCCAAAGCATTATTTGTCTTGCTTAAATATTCTCCCCCGGGAACAGATGACATGCACCAAGCTTCTTCCCAATCTTTAAGGTCAGAGTTATTACAATTGATATCGGTAGTATCGGGGTCTATGTCTGTTAGATAATCATCATCCAAGGATAACGTATTTAAATTTATCAGCTTATCCGTCACTTCCATTTCAAAGCATCCATGGACGGGATCCCCGCACGGGGCGCCTCCATCGCCTGAGCTACCTCCACCTGAACCTCCACCACCTCCGCCAGTGGAGCCTCCATCACCTCCGGATCCACCTGAGGAACACACCCTGCTCGTGGTACTACCACTGCAGGTGCGGCCGGTGTATTCTCGCTACCCATCGCTATAAACTCTGTACCAGTCGGTACAATGATGCGTGGTAACCGTAACGCACACCAGTTGCATTTCATCCGTATCCGTTTTTCCTCTGGTATTATCCCACATTTCAAACTCATCTTTTGTTTCCTCCGGAATAAAATCGGTCATTTCCCCTTTCGAATAGATTGTCGACAATGCTTGTTGTCCCGCTTCGTCAAACAGCGAAACCCGGCCGGTAAAATCCCCCGCATCCGCCCAGCTAAGGTCCGGGGTCTTTGTATTTCCCGGTTCCAAAAACTGCAATAAATAAAATTCAGGCTGATCTCCGGGCACAGCAATAAGTTTATACGTTACCCGATGAGGATGCCGATCGGCCAGCGCATCCGGATTAAAATCACTTGCCCAATCGAGCGAGAATTCATAATAGGGCTGTTCTAATACCTCCGAATAACCTTCTGTTCCCTTGCTCCACTCTATGGAGAAATTATAAGGGATTGCCTCAGTAATATACTGCGCTTTAAAATTCTGTTGCAGCTCAGAAC